>JABGQW010000019.1:76211-92802 GCA_018648585.1 bacterium
TGTTTCTGAATCCGTAATTCCATCTGTTGTTGTTGCTCCGTCTACATCCAATGTAAGTGCAACAGTAGCTGCCTGTGCAGCGATTGTTTCTGAATCCGTAATTCCATCTGTTGTTGTTGCTCCGTCTACATCCAATGTACCGGTAATATACACATTACCCACTGGTGTAATAGTAACCTTGTCGTTATCATACCATTTATCAGTTGATCCATTAAAAGCAAGCGTACTATTATCGGCAACACTAGCTGCCTCCTGCACCGTAGTATCATCCAATCCAGAAAGCGTTGCCGCTGCTGCTGCCTGAAGATCAAGTTTCTCCAGTGCTGCATACACGCCATCACCATCTGCTAAATAATTATTCTGTGTAAAGTCATTATCCGTCTTATAGTAATCTCCAATCGCCGTGATTGTTACATCACCTTCCTCTACTACCACACTATTCGATGCATCAACGTACAATTCCTTTGCCACATCATCGTACGATAATGGAGCAACTGTCCCACTGATTTGATTAAAATCATTAGTAGTAAGACTGTCACCGATAACTTTTTGTGTACCAAGCGCGTCATAAGTAGTCGCAGATGCCATGCCCAGTGGGGTCATAAGCATCCCGACGAGTGCGATGGACCCCAGGAGTTTTTTTGTGTTTCTCCCCAGAGTCCCCGAAGCTGTTATTTTGTGCTTCATGAGATATTGGGATTAAAAAATATCATGAACATTCTAGTTTTTCTGCGTTGGCAGTGACAACCCTGCTTTTTTGCAAAACAGTTGCCGCCATCAAAAAGTATTTTTTTTAAAAAAGCTACTTTCATACTCATGAAAAAAAAATGTGTCCAATCCACTGAACACAAAAGCAATTCATCATTTTTTTGTTTCCCAAAAGAATAAAACCAAACGCACATCAAAAAAAAAATCATCAAAAAAACAAAATTTTCGGTAAAATGTTTTTTTCACGGAAAATGATTCTCCACATTATTATTTCTAATTTTTGTGACAAAAAAGTACTTGAATTTAAATATCAAATGTGGTGAAAAAATACATCATTTTTTCCCACCCAAAGACTAATTTTTAAGAGCCCTGATTTCTCCATTATACGAGCGAAACAATCATCACTCACTGTCACTTCGGCTTGTCCGGAGTCTGGTTTCCGATTCCCGACAAGCGGGAATGATTCAGCGAGATTCTCGTCACCCCCCCAAAAAAAAACCACTCGCGTGAAGAAAGAGCCCGGACTTTATCCGCTGCTCCTTCCGCCAAGTCCGGGCTCGAAGGCAAAACCCCCCTCGTTCCCAGATTGACTGGGAATCCAGACAAATAAATTCCCGTTTTCACGGAAATGAAAATTTTTACCATTTTTAAAAAGAACGCAGATCTGCATTCCCTACTTTTTTAACTCTGAACTCGAAACTCTGAACTTTTTAAAACTTTCCCTGCATTCCCCCTGACAAGGGGGCGAGGGGGTTGTTTTGTCCTCCCTCGTTCCCATTCCACCAAAATTTTTGCTGCTTCGGCGCGCGTCAATTCTCGATTTGGTTGAAACTTTCCGTCCGCAGCACCAGAAATAATTTTTCGTCGCACGGCTTCGTTGACCCACGGGAGTTCCCATCCGAGCGCGTCGTCAAAAATAGCAATTTCCAATTTTTCTGTTGGAAAAAATCCGTCTGCCGCGAGTAAAATTTTGATCGCCTCCGCGCGCGTCAGTGCTTGTTTTGGACGGAAGCTTCCGTCCGGAAATCCGCGAACCACGCCGTTGTCCGCGTAAAATTCGATCGGGAGAAAAAATTCTGAATCCGGTTCCACGTCGTTGAAATTTTGCGAATTTTTTTCCGCAGTAAAATTTTCGTTCCGCAACAAAAACAACATTTTCAAAAATTCCCCACGATCCACCGATCGCTCCAGATGCAATTTTCCGTTCGGTTCGGGCGACAAAATGTCGCGTCGCACGAGTTCGATCACGTACGAATTTGCCCAGTGATTTGGATCAAAATCGCGGAGAAATGCGCGATCGGCCGGCGACGGTTCCGCGCGCTGTCCGTACCGGAGCGAAAAACATCGAAAATGTGTGCAAAATTCCACCTGATTTGCCACCCCAAAAACGTCTGCAAAAATCTCCGGAAACTCCAACCAGAGCGCTCGCTGCGCCGCAGAAAATGGTGCGATCGACACGATTCGTGCCGGATCCACGCGATCAAAAAAATCGACGCTTCGCCACACGCCGTCCGTCGTCGGATGCAGCGGAACACTCCAAAAAAATCGCGTTCCCACCGACAAATTTTCACCCCCCGACTGCGCCAGATTTTCGAGTTCGAGCTGAAATTCCGGCGTAGAAAAAACGATTTCCAAATTTTTTCGCAGCGCATCCCGAGCGGTTTCTGCGCCAAAAACAGAAGTTTCAACGCCAAACATTCGTCCGATCGACAACACTGCGTCGAGATTTTTTTCGGAAAAAACTTCCGTACTCAAAATCTGCGCGATCCGGCGTCCCGCCCACGCGCGCGAGAGAAATTCTGTCCCGGGACGAAACGTGAATTTCGGCGTTGGATCCAAAATCCGTCCGACAAAAAACGGGCTCCGTTCGTCGGAAAATGCAGAAATTTTTTCTGGCAAAATTTCAATTTCGTTTTCGAGTGGCGTGACCGCGTTTTGAAAAATTGTTTCGCGCAGGTGATTCCATTTTTGTAAAATTTCCGTCGATTCTACGAGCTGCGTCGCCGAACGAAAAAGTTTTTGAAAAAATCCACCCGATCGGTGCGCCCAGAGCGGACCATCCGGAGAGCTTTCTTTTTGAAAAGAAAAAAGAATCAGCCGCGTGTCCGACGCCATTTTTTTCCAGAAATCGCCGGAAATCGAATCTGAGATGAGAATCGTCGCGTGGTGCGCGGGGAGCGGAGTTTCAGAATTGAAAATTTCGGAAAATACTTTTTCAGAATCAGCGCTCCCTACCGGCGCAGTGTTGGAAATTTTCGTCAAAACTTTTTGTTGCCACTCCGTCGTCGGCTCGGAAAAATCTGGATCGAAAAATTCTGGCTCGGTGTCAAAAAATACAACGCGAAAATTTTTGTCGCCGAGATGATCAAATAAAAATTGAACAAACTCGCGCACGCGAAACCAAACTTCGCCGGACATCGATCCCGAACGATCGATCAAAATTGTCACATTTTCAATCGGCGCCGAATCCGGTCGCGGGAAAAAATGGCCGATGTATTTTCCCGCCACGCCGTCGGCCGACAATTCCGGGATCGATTTTTTTGACCACCAGATTCGCAGATTTTCAAACAGCGGCTGCCCCGCCGTCTGCGAGAGAAAAATCGTTCCGAACTCCGATCGATCCGTCAGCGCGTTTCCCGCGGGAAGATTTGTGAAAAAATGTGGAATTTCTGATTCACTCGCGATCGCAACAGAAATTTCTGTTTTTGTGTCAGAAATGTCGTCGTCAGCAAAAATTTCCAACGACCAAAAATCTTGGATTTGGGTGGCAGACATTTTGAAAATAAGTTTGAATTCGCGCGTTTCGCCCGATGAAATCGAGAGAATAGATGATCGTCCGAGCTGTGAAAATTCGTCTGTTCCGAGCCGAAAAAATCGCGCCGACCGATGCCACTCCGCCACGTCAAAAATCGCACCGAGCCGCTCCTGGCCACGAATCGTGTCGAAACTTTCGCCCGCCGCGTCAACAAAAAATTGGATTTCGCGCGCGTTTTCTGGAAACGGAAACCAAAATCGTCCGTGCAAAATTTCTTCCGTGGGATTTTTAAATTTTTGAGAAATCGTCACCTGCACATCGTCCGACGTCAAAACATCGACCGAAATTTTGCGTTCCAACCGCTCGGCCGGAACTTCCGAAAAAAACGCATTCGTTCCCACCGGCAACATCGCTGCCGTGATCAGGAAAATTTTGAAAATTCGGTTTTTCATTCGCCTTTGACAACCACCGTTTCGGTCGTTTGTGACACAACTCCACGGCCGTCGGACACGCGCAACTTCACCACGTACTCGCCCGCAATCGCGTACGTGTGTTTTGGCAACGTTTCACGCGATGTCGTTCCGTCGCCGAAATCCCACAAATATTCTGTGATCGCGCCCGTCGAATTCAACGGATTCAAAGAAACTTGCAACGGCGCAGCACCGGCACTCGGAGTGATGGAAAATTCCGCTTTCAGCGGTTGCGCACGCACCGCGATAAATGTTTCCGTCGTCGCCCGTTTTCCGCTGGAAGTCAGCACGGTCATTTTCACGGGAAAAATTCCAACACGCGTAAATTCGTACGAAACATTCGCACTCGAATGCAACGGCTCGCCGTCTGGAAATTCCCAAATGAAATCAATAATTCCGTCGCTCTGCTGGGTGACCGATCCCGCTCCGTCGAAATTGACCGTCAACGGCACAACTCCAGATGCAGGAACCGCGGAAATTTTTGCGACCACGTCGATTGGATCGACAACCAACGAACTCGTTTTTTGAAATTCCTGATTTTCTGAATCAATAATTGTGAGCGTCACATCGTACGATCCCGCGGCCCGAAACGTGTACGAACTCTGCGGGCCAAAATTGTCGATAATTCCGTCCGAATCGAAATCCCAGCGCCACTCGACCGCGTGCGGGATTTGAGAATCCGCAGAATCAAAAATGACGGTGAACGGCAGCGTGCCGTGCAACTTTTCTTCATTTTTTGCCGCGGGCGAAGTTTGAATTATCACTTCGCGTTTTTCAAAAACTTCAACTTTTTGTGTCGCTTGATCACTTTCGCCTTCTGCATTTTCGACCGTCAACGTGATTTCGTACTCGCCCGGATCAGAAAATTCTCGCTGAATTTTTCGTCCCAAAACTGGTTTTTCTTCGTCTTCAACTTGCCATTCAAATTTCACGATTCCGCCATTTTTGGAAAAAGACTGCGCTCCATCGAGCGTAATTTTGAGCGGCGCGAGTCCGGAAAAGGCCGAATCCAACGAAGTGATTTCCGCACGAATTGTTTCGTCCGCGGCGATCGTCGTAATTTTTTGTTCCGCTACCGAATAATCATTATTTCGGCCAGTCACGCGCAATCGCACAGAATAATCGCCCACCAGCGAAAAAGTTTTTTGAACCGTGAGCTGCTCCGGACCGCTGATTTCAAAAGTTCCATCGCCGTCCAAATCCCACTCGTACGTCACAATTGATCCATCCGGATCAACCGACTCCGCCGCCGACAAAGTCACCGTCAACGGAACCTGCCCCGAATCCACGTCCGGCGAGATGCGTGCTGTCACCGCTTCGTTGAGAATGATGATTTCACGCGAGTCGACAAATTCTTTTTCTGCGTTGGAAGAGGGAGAAAAATACACCACTTTTGACTGCACGACAAAACGTCCGTTCGGATGCGCGCCGCGATCGACGTACCGGTACGTCACCGTCGTTCCAAATGCATCGCCAAATTCTCCATCGCCGTCCAAATCCCACGAAACCTGTCGAACGTACTGCTGCTCGATTTTTTGGAAAAGTTTTTCACCGATATCAAATTTCACCGTTTTGGGAACGGTCAATCCAATCGTGTTGATCGGATCGGTGACAATCAACGAAGTTTCAGCGGCCGATTTTCCGGTGGCTGGCGCCACTTCGGCGTTTTGAATCAAAAGACGAAAAGTTATCCACGCGCTGATCACGACGATCAAAACGAACAGAAAAACACCTGTTTTTCGACCGTGAATTTTTTTTCGTGAATTATCCGCAGCGACCATCACCCACTGAAAAAATTTGATCAACATCATGACCAAAAATATCAGCGCAAAAAAACCAAAAACGGCATCCGTGACTTGTTGCAGTGCCAGTTGGAGTTGCACGCCCTCAATTCCGAGCGTTTCAAAAAGTGGATTTGAGAGATTTCCACTCAAAAGTCCCCACAACAACAGCGAGTAAAAAACACAGAAAAGTCCCAGCACGACCGCGAAAAAACCAACTAAAATCGATCGCCCGCCCCGTTCTTTTGGCGCTGGCGTTTTTTCTGGACTTTCCGGTGCTGGTTCCGGAGTTTTTTCCGGAGTTGAAAACGGTGGCGGAGTCACCGGAGCTTCTGGCGCAGGATTTACTGGAGAAGGAATTTCGTCAAACATGTTTTTTTATTTTATTTTTCAGAAGAAATAGAAGCATCTTCGACCAAAATTTTAAGGGAATCTGCCGCTTCTGTCGAGCCGTCCGTCACCGTCATCGTGACGAAATATAATCCTGGCTGCAAATATCGGAATGACGCATTTTGTCCACGGAAAATACGGTCATCGCCCGCGTCCCACGAAAAAGACAGTGGCCGTGGATATTCTGTCGGCGCTTTTCCGTAGAGAAAAAATGTCGTGTTCGTCGTTCCGCGGATCGTAAAATCCAGCATCGCGAGATCAAATTCCACATCAAATCCATCGTCCAACTCGCGAAGTTGATTCATCAAATCGGTAATTTCTGCATTTTTATTTTCTTGTTCCGCGGGATCCGTCGTTTCTTCGAGTTCGAGAATTTTTTTCTGAATTTCATCAGTAATCGCCATTTTTTTCCAAACACGTGCGCGCTCCTCCGGATCTGTTGCATTTTCAAGTTCTGCAACATATTTTGAACGCGTGTACGCAATTTCTTCCGTGAAACTTGAAATATCATTATTTTTTGGAGAATCGATCAACACATCGCTCTCGGACAAACTCGCCGAACCGTGATATTCATAAACAGCCGCCGTGTTCGGTGGAATCACTTCTCCCTCCGCCACAACAATCACATTTGTCATCGCAGCGCGCTCGACAATTCCGTCCGAAACGACCACTTTTGCCTGATACGTTCCTGGGTTTTCGTACTGATGTGCCACATTTTTCACCGACATTTCCGTGCCATCGCCCATCGTCCAGCGATACGTCAGCGCGTCTCCGTCCGCATCAGACGCTTCGGTAAAAAAGGAAAATAATGTCGTCGGATCGCCCGCGTTTCCCGGAGACATTCCGGCAATTTTGACAACAGGCGGCGTGTTTCCCGTCGCGACAGGAATATTTGTCGGATCTTTGATCACTTCAATTATTGTGGTCGCGGTGACATCATTTTCTCCATCGGAAACAGTGAGACTCACGATGTGGTTTCCCACGACGTCAAATCGGTGACTCGCAGAACTCGCCGCCACTTTTTTCCCGTTTGGAAATTCCCATTTGTACGTGAGAAAATCTCCGTCCGGATCCGTTGCCTGAACATAAAAACTAAAATTGGTGGACGTCGTTCCTTTTGTCGACGGAGATGGAAAAATTTCAACCGTCGGCGCGCCGCCGGTTTCTCCAGGCGCAAGTGTCATTTGCTCGGAATACGATTCGGTGTCCTGTCCGTTGTCATTGTCGAAAACGGTCACGCGAAATGTGTAATCGTGCGATCCGGAGTACGACGAAAGATCGACGACGGTTTCCATCGTCTCGGACGCAGTGCCCGTCACAGAATTCAAAACCTGTGTCACCAGCGGCCCGCCAAATTCGACCACTTCAAATTTCCATCGCGCGAGCGTTCCGTCGCTGTCCGTCGCGTTTGCTTTGACTCGGTAAATTCTTTTTCCAAGCGCAATATCCGATGAAACCGAAATACTGCTCGGATCAATTTCGGGCGCATTATTTAAAACTTTCACGGAAAACGAAAGTTCGTCTCGATTGTTTGGATTTGTTGGAGAAACCGCTGTCAACCGAACGGTGTACGTTCCCATTTGCGTTGAAAGCTGCGGCAACTGCGACGGCAAAACCGGTTGTCCGTTGACCGCCCACGAAATGTACTGCGCGTCGAGCAAGTTGCCTTCTTCGTCGAGCGAGAGTGAACTCAAGTCGAGCGATCCCGCAGAATCACGGAAAATTTCAAGCTGCGTTTGTGGAAAAATATCTGCTCCGTCGAGCGCCGCGATCGCCAGTGGTTTTCCCGGTGAACGCACGATGACACTTTTTGTCACAGGCACTCCGACCGGATCTCCCTCGGGATCAAACGCTTCGAGCACAACTGGATTGGCGCCGGTTATTTCAAATTGGAATGTCACCTGGCGTCCATTTTGGGTGCTACCGTCTGGAAAAGTCCACACAAAAACAGAATCTGTTTCGCCACCGGTGGCGTTGAACGACACAATTTGATCTTTGAAAACAGACGCGGGAACTGAAAAATCTGGCTGAGAAAGTGCCGCCGATCCGGTCGCATCTCCGACGGAAATCGTGAGTTCGGTCGGCGCAGAAGTTGCTCCGATCGTGCTGTCCACGGAGAGCGAAATTTTGTACGTTCCGGGATCGGGAAATTGCGCGGAAACTTTTTGCGTTTCTGCGGCGGAAAATTCTGTCGGACACGATGCGCTCGTACTTCCCGTCGGCGTGCATTCCCAGTGGTACGACTGAATCGATCCGACCGGAGCACTCGATCCAATTCCGTCGAAAACAACGACGGTGTCTGGTTTCGGAGAAAGACTCGACGCCGTGATTTTTGCGACCGCGCCCGCGCCAACAAACACGCGAGTGCTCGCATCAAAAGTTTTTTCGTCGTACGTCTCGCCGTGAACCTGGATAATATTCCAGCCCTCGAAAAACATTTTTCGCGTCACAGAATTTCCCACCACGATGTCATTTTGACCAAAATTCCAGAAAATTTTCGCAAATCCAGTCCCCGCAGAAGAAATCGCCGGCACCGAATCAATCGCAGATGCGGTCAACATTTTTTGAAAAAATCCGGTAATTTCACTCGCAACTGTTTTCGTATTTTTTGAATCAAAAGAAAAATTTGCCGTATTTCCGTAGCCGGGCACCAGCACTGAAAAAGTCACTTCTGTCTGCGGCTCGACCACGTATCCACCAGGAAAACTGTACATATTTCCCGATCCGGAAGCGCTCGCATCGACGAGAATTTGCGTTCCCGCGATCAAACTTCCCGCTTCGGATGCAGTGCTCCCCGCGCCACCGCCATTTGCTTCGGCTTCTTTTTGAATTCCGGTGATGAGCGTGTTGACCAGCGCGTACGAAATTAAAATAATGAGAATCCCGATCACTGCGTACAAAATCATATTTTTTGCTTTGTCTTTTTGCCCATCCTCGCCCATCGAGGTCACGTACATAAATCCAGCGAAAATCAAAACCGCCATCGCGACAATTCCGAGAAAACTGAGCGCAAAATTCAAAACATTTCGAATGAATGATCGCACGCTCGTGTGCGCGGTAATTTCTGCACTAAAATCGTCCTGGTACCCGTCGAGCGTGAACGATCCGTCGGGAATCGGCCCGCCCGATCCTTCACCGAAAACTTTGTCCATTCCCGCATCCACCGCGTCATCCCACCAATTTCCAATCCGGCCAACCAAATTATCAACAAAACCCGCATTCGCCACACTCGGGACTGAAATTCCAATCGTGAATAAAATCGCCAAACAAATGAAAAACTTTTTCATATTTTTTAAATGTGTTTTTGGAAAAATATGTCATAAAATGCTGTCGTGTCGAGACTCGCTTTCATGACAGTGTTGACGATCGCGTACGATCCGAGAATCAAAATAATTCCCACGACAACCCAGAGAATAATTTTTTTTGCTTTTTCCGCGCCCGTTCCCGAACCGAAATCTGTGAGATACAAAATTCCTGCGTAAATCAACGCGATCACTGCAACGATCGCCGCAAGCGAGAGGAAAAACTTTGACCAGCCGATCGCCAAAAGTCTCAAATCTTTTTCGTGAGAAATCGAGTGATCGAGTCGGTTCCGCGCAATATTTGCGCCATCTTTGAGTCCCGGTCCGTCGAAAACCGGTCCGGTGTACGGCGCAAAAAAAGATCCTGAACCGATGCTCGCTTTTCCCAAATATTCTGAAATATTTTCGCAAACGCCCTGCCCGATCGGATTGAATTGATCCCAGTGCTCCGAGCAAAAATTAATCATCGTTTCTGCCGAGTACGCAATATTTGTTTCGTCAGACGGCGCCCGCCCCAAACTGGAATATTCAAGGTACAACGCGCCCGTCGGCGTGGAATCTTCAAGATTTGCAACTTTGTCGGCCTGGCAGAGATCTTTGAAAAGTTCGCGCGCTTTTTTTAATTTTCGATTGCTCACTTCGATCACCGTTCCGCCCGCATCCACCGTCGTCGTTTTTAGAACGCAGCCATTTGTTGTTTCTTTTGTATTTTCATCAAAAATCGCAACACTTTCGTCCCATTTGCAGCCGAACGTCCACCAACAATTACTTTTCGAACGCGGCTCGGACGAACTTCCATTTTTGAACATGCAGTTCGCCGCATTTTTTTCTGCGAAAACAGTTCCCGTCAAAAAAACGCCCGCGCACAGCGCCAGGACAAGAACTCGCCCGATCTGAAAATATTTTTTCATCGAGGTGCAAAAATCCAAAGAAATTGTCGCAGATTTTTGAAAATTCTACCAGAATTTCCTCGCGGGGAAAAATTTTCTGCGATTTTTCACTGGGAAAATATTGACGAATTTTGCTTTTTGTGCTAAAAAATACTGGCTTTCGAAAAATAAAAATACACCGCAAAAAAAACTCTGTGTTTTTATTCGAAAATGATTTTCTCGCTCCTCCTCTGGTTTCACACGATTGCCGCGCCCGTTCCGGACACGCTGCACGCGGCCGCGAACACGCCGACGCAAACGCGCGAAATCCGCACGCCGATCCGAAAAACGAGCGTTCGAAATTTTGCGGCGACGCAGACGCAACTCCCGTGGAACGGACATTTTTCAGCGAAAAATTTTAGCGCAAATCCGAACGATCGGCTCGAACTTTTTGAAATTCGAAAAAACCTGCGCACGGTTTTTCTCGCGCTGCCGAAAACACACACCGCAAATTTGCAGGATTTGGAAATCCGCAACGAAAAAAATGTGTCGCGCGGGCTCGGGAACGGCCGAAAAATTATTTTGAACACAGACTCGATCGACGACGCGGACGAACTAATTTCGGTTTTTGTGCACGAACTCGGGCACGCGGTCGATCTGGGAGTTTTGAAATCCGGCGGCGGAAAACACTCAAAATTTTACGACAACGGCTGGCCAGTTTTTGAAAATGATCCGAGCGTGAAATTTTACGAAATAAGTTGGGCGACGGCAAAAACGCGAAAACGCGGCTCCGAACGCACGGATTTTGTGTCCGGGTACGCGATGTACGATTGTTTTGAAGATTTTGCAGAAACGTACAATTTTTATCGAATGCACGGCGAAAAATTTCGAAAAGCGAAAAAAAGTTCTGCACCGCTGCGCGCAAAATATAATTTTATGAAAACGGTTGTTTTTGACGGCGTGGAATTTCAGACGGAAAAATCCGGCGAGAAATTTGTGCACGGAATTATTTTTGACACGACGCTGCTGTCGATCGACGATTTGGAAAATTTTGAAATTTTGGCGCGACGATAATTTTCAATTTTGAAATTTTTGTGGAAAAATCGGGACGTGAAAAATTTGGAAAAAAAAGCAAAAATCTGGTCAAAAATTCTCGGGAAACTTCCGGGAGTGCGCGCGATTTTTTTGAGCGGGAGCGTGGCGGCAAACACCGGAAATGAAAATTCGGACATCGATTTTTTTGTCGTGACGAAATCGGGAAAAATCTGGACGGCGCGATTTTTTATTTTTTTGATTTTGAAAATTTCTGGCGAACTCGCAAAACCGCACCGGCACGCGCGGAAAATTTGTCCAAACCATTTTATCGCGGAGCACGCGCTCGAGATCGCGGAAAAAGATGCGTACGCGGCGAATCTTTTTTCGAAAAATCGGCCGCTGCACGATCCACAGAAAATTTTTGAAAACTTCGTCGCGGCAAATTCTTGGGTTGAAAAATTCGGGGAAAAATTCGAAATCTCCGGCGCGGAGAAAAAAATTGAGCGGAAAAATTCGGAAAGTTTTGAAAATTTTTTGGAGAAAATCCAGCGCGCAAAAATCGAACGAAATCCTGATTTTGGAAAATCGGGCGCAAAAATTATTTTGAACACAGACGAACTGCGATTTCACCCGATGCCGAAAAATCGCGGCTGGAAAAAACCTGCTTGAATTTTTTTGAAAAAAAACCAAACTCCCCGCGATGTTTTTCTTTTTGGCGGTAATTTCGATGGCGGCGTACGCCGTTCAAAACACGCTGCTGGTGCACCATGTGCGAAAACTCGACGGATTGAGCGTCGCGATTTTTCGAAATTTTTCGCTGATCGTCACGATGTCGCCGCTGCTTTTTTTGGCAACGCGCGCAGAAATTTTTGCGGTTTTCCAAAACTGGCCGCTGCTGCTCGCCGCCAGCGCAACCGGAGCGATTTCGCTGACATTTAGTTTGTGGTCGATAAAATTTTTGCCGGTGGGAATCAGTTTGGCATTTCGTCGCGGATTGGGAGCGATTTTGATGTTTGTGGCAGGATTTCTCATGTTTGGAGAAACGATCTCTCTCATCGAAGCTGGAATCGTGCTGCTGGTGATTTTAACCACCACGTGGGTGACGTTGATAAAAAATAATTTTGAACATCTCAACCACCGAGTCCGGATCGGATTTCTTTTAGCGATAATCTGCACAATTTTTGGAGTGATTACTTTTTCGTTGATGAGTTTACTCGCGCGCGAAGCCGGGCCGGCGGCCACTGGATATTTTTGGGAAATGGGAATCGGAATCTGCGCGCTGATGATCGGATTTGGGCGACAGATTTTTGGTGGGAAAAAAATTGCAAAAATTTCGGGAAAAGTTTTTTTGAAAATCGCGCTGATCAGCTGGCCGACGCTGATCGCAACGGGCTCTTTTGCGTACGCCGTGACACTCGGACCGATCGGAATCGCGAACGCGATCGGAACGGGCGGCATTTTGGTCGGAACCGTGATGGCGCATTTTTTGTACCGAGAAAAACTAAAAAAAATGCAGTGGATTTTAATTTTCGCGATCGCCGCAGAAATCGCCATTTTCAAATTGCTCGGATACTAAAAAAAACCCTCCAAAGTCCGGGATTTATTCGCTGTTCAACACATCAATCCCGGACTTGAGAATTCTGAAACTCTCAACTTTTTTCCAACTTTCCCCGCATTCCCCCTGACAAGGGGGCGAGGGGGTTGTTTTTTTTGAACTCTCAATTTTTTTCCAATTCTTTCAAAATTTCCGGCATTTTTTCAAAAATTTTATCCGCCTGCGACAAATCCATTTCCCGCGTATTTTTTGTTGGAACGCACCAGCACATCATTCCGGCGTTTTTTGCCGCAGAAATTCCGCGTGGACTGTCCTCGATCACGAGACATTTTTTTGGGGGAACTTCCGCTTTTTTTGCCGCGAGCAAATATCCCTCTGGATGCGGTTTCGAAAATTCAACGTCGTCGCGATCCACCACAAAATCAAAATATTTTCGCAGATCGAGTTTTTCGTGGATGATTTCAAATTCTTTTTTTTGCGCTGCGGTGACGACGCCGAGCGGGATTTTTTTTGAAAGTTTTGAAAGTGTCTCGCGCACGCCCGGAAAAACGCTGATTTCTGAATTTCGCAGCAACTCAAAATATCGCTCCGTGCGCATCCGGCGCAGTTCTGAAATTTCGATGTCACAGCCACGCGTTTTCAAAAATTCGTGAAACCCGACGCCCTGCACCAAAATGTGCTCGCGGTACAATTCGTACGGGAGATCGAAATCGACGAGTTTTTTCAACGTTTCGCTGCACGCGCGGAAAAACAGGTGATCGGTTTCAACCAAAATTCCATCGTTGTCGAAAAAAATCGCGTCAAACATCAGTACTCAATTTTGTCATATTTTTTGTGCCACTCGCGAAAAACTTCGATCGCCGCGTCCCGTCCGATCTGCTGCGACGGAATTCTTCGGTCGGCCGGAGATTTTTGAAATTCGGCGTAAAAATTTTCATCGTCAAATCCAGCGATTTCAGCCGCGTCGCGCGCGGTGTTCGCGTAAAAAATCTTGGAAATACGTGCCCACAAAATCGCACCCAGACACATCGGACACGGCTCGCAGCTGGTGAAAATTTCGCAACCCGACAGATCAAACGTTTTCAAGTTTTGGCACGCATCGCGGATCGCAGAAATTTCGGCGTGCGCCGTCGGATCATTTTTTGAAGAAACCGCGTTCCACCCGCGACCGACAATTTTTTCGTTTTGAACGATCACCGCGCCAAACGGGCCGCCCGCGTTTTCGTTCATTTTTTCGCGGGAAAGTTCAACCGCCGCGCGCATAAATTTTTCAAAATTTTTCATCGCGAAAATTGTACTGATTTTTCAAGATTGAAACAGCTTTGACTTTTTTGAAAAAAAGTCTTAAAAATAATTTGTCTCGCATTTTTTCATGAGAAAGAAAACGAGCTGATCTTTGACGTTTTGGATTCAAATTGGTGGGTATTTTTTTCGGGAAAAATTCTTTTTTTCGAGGGAAATATTCACCAATAATTTAAAATATGAAAATAGAAAAATTAACTTTCAATGCGAACGGAGAGCGCGAAATCGAAGAAAAAATTAGAAATGAAAATCCAGAAGCAAATGTGAAAACGTTTTCTCAAGAAATAATCGTTCCAGTCGGGACAGAAATTATTGATTTCTCAGCGATGGGATATCGAAACTGGAAAATGATTTTGCCTGGAAAAAAAATTGCTATTCATTTTTGTTTGGCATTTCTCGCAGAAAATGTCGTAATTTACAAGGAAGGTTTAAAAGATGGAATTCAAATTCTTTTCTCTGGAAAATATTCCGACGAAACAGAAACCGACAAATCTCTTGTTCGCGATCCGAATGAAAACTGGGGAGTCCTGATTACTGCTGACGGAGAAATTGAATTTGATCAAAAACTGGTTGAAATCAGTTTTAATCTGAATGGAACAGAGGACATCGAAGTAAATTACCGAAAAGTTTTCGAAGATCTTGTATTTCCAAAATTTTTCCAAAAAATCGTGATCCCAAAAGATTGTCGTGTATCTTTGGAGCTGAGCAAATCTGAATTTGGACCCTGCTGGGAATTTTTAAATCCCGACAATGTCTGCATTTGCGAATTGTGGCTCTGTTTTGAGTCTTACCTCAGAATCAAGCATCAATCAGTCACGGAGCCTTTTTTTATGTGTTTTCCAGGAAAGAAAATTAGTACTGTAAACAATCTTCTAAAAAATCCCCTGAAAAACTTGAGATTGAAAATCACAGAAAGCTATTTTTCTTACCAAGAAAATTAGAATCCAAAATGAAAAAGAAAAAAATAAAACGCGCGCAGACAAGTCTGACTTTCCCAGAGCAAAATTCTCAGTACGAAAATCAAAATGTGTTTTACAGGAAAAAAGAAAAGCAAATGAACTGTATCCAAATGTATTCATTCCGTTTTAACTCAAATCAAACTTGTCCCATGAATCATTGGAATTATGAAGTTTAGCCCCTTTGTTGTAGGCACTAAACTCAAATTTTGGACTCGTTAGTGGCTCAAAGACTTGTTCTTCATAATCGTAGTATCCAAAAACTTCCGTTGCTTCCAATTTTATAAATGGCAACGATGTCGTTGGTGGCGTCATTACCGTTTCCAATGTACGAGTAACAAGCTCATTATTGATTCCGGTTTCTTCATTTTCATCTTGAGATTTAATCGTATATCCATTGCGCTCTAATTTTTGGATAAACACTTTATGGCTATCTTTTCTTGCTGAATTTTGTGTCGCTTCTATTTCCAAATAATCTTTTTTAGACATAAATTTATTGTTTAAATTATTTTTATTATGAAACTTTTTTCAAAAAAGAGTAGCCCCTTCTGACACATTCACTTTTTTGTGGCAGGCCAAGCTAGAAGAAATTAGAACTTTTTTGTGAAAAAAAAACCGCACAATGAGCGACCTAAGCACACTGGAGCTCCTGGCTGGACACTAATCGAACTTTTTTATTATTAAAACAATAGTGGACGAATGACGTTGACTTTTTGTTATAAAATGTTACTTTGTATGCGATGGGATTGGAAGTAAAAATAGATCAAGAAACAGTGGTGCTTCCTGCGGGATTTGAAAAAATTCCTGATAATTTTAACAAAAAAGAGATTCGTGAACATATTTCTAAAAATGGTTTAGTCAGAAGAATGGTTAAACATTTTTCAACAGAAGTTCAAAAAGTTGTCTTGTTTGATCCCAATAGCGAAGAATACCTTTCTTTGTTGGATAACTATAAAAAAGATGATAAAGCACTGGGGAATGCAATACAGGAAATCATTAATGGTGAGGGGTTGCCTATCTGGACAAGGAAAACGAGTCAACCAAAATCAAAAAAAGAACACCAAAGAGTTCGTTTCATGTTGAGACCAGTTTTTACTGCTTCTAACCAACCAAATAAAGGAGAAAATACTTTAAATTGGGGTTATAGAAGTGACTTATTTACTTTGCATTTTGACGATGAACACAATCTTCAGATGGTGCGATTTTGGGATAGTGAAAAAATGCCACCACATATTTCAGATCGCAGAAAAAAAGTTTACGATCATCTTTTACAAGCAAAAGAGGAAATAAAAGAAAAATATGGAGACTGGAAAGCGGTATCAGAAATAATGTTTACTATTATCCAAAACGTTTACGGAGAATCTTTAGAATAAGTTTTCTACAAAAAACCGCTCTATGAGCGACTTAAAGACGCTGGAGCTCCTGGCTGGACGCTAATCGAACTTTTTTTGCTCCTATTTGAGAAGTG
>JABGQW010000031.1 GCA_018648585.1 bacterium
TCATAGAAAAGGTTAACAGGTTTTAATTGACCCGTTAAGTTGTCTTGACCCAAAAGAAATTGTACAACTTCCAATTGTTATAATCGCACCGCCAATCGTTCCCAGGATAAAATTAAATTTATATTTTTTCTGAAAAACTCCAGAAAAAGCCCAGATTAAGAAAACCTGTCCTGATAAAATAATTGATGCTGACCAATGTGGTACTTCTCCGAGAAATGGAAAAAAGAAAGTAAGAATAAATAAAAGAGTTGCAATTGCCGCAACACTTTTTTTGACAATATTTATTACTTCACTTTGAATCCATTTTTTGATTCGAATAAATTCCAGCGCTGATCCAGACAACATCCCAATTTCCAAAACTAAAACATATGGATCTGGAACATCCCAAATCCCAAGTCCCAAAACAATAAATCCAGTAAAAACTAAAAATAATTGTCCTTGTGAAAATATTTTTTCACGTAAAAGGGCGCGGCCCCAAACTGAAAATAAAAAACTAGCAAGCGCTAATAATAGCTGACCGGCAAGATTCCATTCGTAGTAACTTGATCCAAAAATTAAAAGTAAAATTCCAAGAATCGTACTCCCCCATGTTGTAAATTTTAATAAATTTTTCATATAAATTCCTCCATTTAGTTTGTTATTTAATATTCCGATGATTTTTTGAAAGATCTTTACCCACAGAGAAATATGTAATTTCTTTTGTGGAGTGCTTGTTTTTTAATCTAAAATCACAAAATGTCAATCTTTTAAAAAAACTTGCACTCTCCTTTTTCGAGTGCTAAATTTTCCGCGCATTTCATTTTTTAACCTAAAAATAGGATGACAAAAAAACAACTCGTGCCACTCGGTGAAAACGTGATTGTCAAGCCGATCGAGGCAGAAACAATGACTGCATCCGGGATCGTTATTCCCGAGACCGCGAACAAAGAAAAACCGCGAAAAGGCGAAGTTTTGGCCGTCGGGCCGGGGAAAATTCTCGATGACGGAAAACGAGAACAAATGGATGTAAAAATTGGCGATGTGGTGATTTTTCGTGAGTACGCGCCGACCGAAATTAAAATCGATGGCGACGAATTGTACGTTCTCGGCGTGGATTCGCTGCTCGCCGTGGAGAAGTAATTTTTTAAAAAAATCTAAAAATGATTTACGCAAAAATCAAAGGAATTGACGAGGCAGCTCGTAAAATTCAAAAAGAACAAGGTTGGGGGTTTCAATGTGAGCTAGTTTTTTACAGCGATGATAAAAAGTGGCAATTAATTTTGAGTGAATGGAAAAAAGAAAATGTATCGACTGGTAATTTTACAGAACGAGGCGCAATCGAATTTTTGAAAACAAATGAATTTTATCCAGCAACAGAAAACTTTTTTTACAAACCTTAATTTTAAAAAAAATGGCAAAAGACGTAAAATTCTCAAATGACGCGCGGGCAAAAATCGCCGGTGGCGTCAAAAAACTTGCGGACGCGGTTCGCATCACGATGGGACCAAAAGGCCGGAACGTGATTCTCGAAAAGTCGTACGGCTCCCCCACCGTCACCAACGACGGCGTCACGATCGCGAAAGAAATTTCGTTCGAGGACAAATTCGAAAATATGGGCGCGCAGCTTGCGAAAGAAGTTGCCACGAAAACCAACGATATTGCCGGAGACGGAACTTCGACTGCGACAATTTTGGCGGACGCGATGATCACGGAAGGTTTGAAAAATGTCGCGGCCGGAGCAAATCCGATGGCGATCAAAATCGGAATTGACGCCGCAACAGTGATGGTTGTTAACGAACTTTCGGAAATGTCCGAACCAGTGGATTCCAACGAAAAAATCGAGCAAGTTGCGACGATTTCTGCGCAGGATCCGAACGTCGGAAAAATTATTTCTGAAGTTTTTGAAACCGTCGGCGCAAACGGAGTTGTGACGGTCGAAGAAGGACAGACGATGGGATTGGAAAAAGAAGTCGTCGAGGGAATGCAGTTCGACAATGGATATCTTTCGCCGTACATGATTTCCAACGCGGAAAAAATGTCTGCAGAAATCGAAAACGCGCGTATTCTTTTGACCGACAAAAAAATCTCGAGCATCCAGGAAATTTTGCCGTTGCTCGAAGCAGTCGCGCAGTCCGGACAAAAAAATCTCGTGATCATCGCGGAGGATGTTGAATCTGAAGCGCTCGCGACATTGATCGTCAACAAACTTCGCGGAACATTTAATGTTTTGGCGATGAAAGCGCCTGGATTTGGTGAACGCAGAAAATCGATGCTGCAAGATCTCGCAGTGCTGACGGGTGGACGCGTAATTTCGGAAGAAATTGGTTTGAAACTCGAAACGGCGAAACTCGAAGATTTGGGAATGGCAAAAAAAGTAGTTTCGACAAAAGACACGACGATGATCGTCGACGGCGCGGGAGACAAAAATGCGATTGAAAATCGGATCAACGAAATCGAAAACGAAATCGATAAATCTAAATCCGAGTACGATCGCGAAAAACTCGCCGAACGCCGCGCAAAACTCGGCGGCGGAGTCGCCGTGATCAAAGTTGGTGCGGCCACAGAAGTGGAACTTCACGAGAAAAAACACCGGATCGAGGATGCGGTTCTCGCGACAAAAGCTGCGTCGGAGGAAGGAATTGTTGCCGGCGGCGGAGTTGCACTTTTGCGCGCAGCAGAAATTTTGAAAAAATTCAAATGCGAAAATGCCGAACAACAAGTTGGTTTTGACATTGTCGCGCGTGCGCTCGAAGCGCCGTGCCGTCAGATCGCAGAAAATTCAGGATTTGAAGGTTCTGTCGTGGTGAACGACATTTTGCGAGCCACGGGAAAACACGACGGATTTGACGCCGCTGAGGGGCAAATAAAAGATTTGGTCAAAGCTGGAATCATCGATCCCAAAAAAGTGACGCGTTCTGCGCTCCAAAACGCTGCGTCGATCGCGGGAACATTTCTCACGACAGAGGCGGCGATCGCCGATTTGCCCAAAAAAGACGAACCAGCTCCCGCCGGCGGAATGCCGGGAATGGGCGGCATGGGAGGAGGATTAATGTAGAATTTTCGATCAAATCGAGAACGGAACAAATATTGCGATTGTTTCAAAATGAAAAAAGAAAGCGTCGGATTCCGGCGCTTTTTTATGCAGCAATTTCAAAAACATCTCCGTATTTTTCAACCAGCGATTTCGTTTTTCCCATAAATTCTTTTGATTTCGGATTTGTATTTTGTTCCACCAAAGTTTCTGAATTTCCAACGATGTACACTTTGTCCGCGCCACGACCGATGGCGACGCCGATTCGACGTTCGTCTTCCAAAAACCCGACGACTCCCTCCGGATTACTTCTCACCATCGAAATGAAAACAATTTTTCGTTGGTCTCCCTGAAATTTGTCCACCGTCGCGATATTTTTTTTCATTCTTTCGAAAAGTTCCAAATTTTTTGGCGCGTTTTTGTTGTGTCCTAATTTTCGTTCTAAATATGTGAGAATCAATTTTGCCTGCGGTTTGTACGCAGCAATGATTCCGAGATCTTCCGGAGCGACGGGGTTTTTCTTCCGTTTGATTAATTTTAAGATTTTTTCGACGATAAATTTTGCTTCGGTTGAATTCGTTTTTGACGTTCCAGAAGTTCGTTCGGTTGTTTCCAAGTTTTTTGTGTCGTACCAGCGAATGACTCCGGCGTGACTTCCCTTTTCTGGTTGTCGTCCCGCTTTCATTTTGCCGTTGTACATCAGTTCGCTCAAAACATTTGTAATATTTGGGAGCGAGCGTCGATTTTTAGCCAAGAAAACGAATGGTAACTCTTTTTCGGGGTTTTCGCTCGAGCGCAGCGCCTCGGAAAATGGCCCATCTTCAAATTTTTCCACCACATCTGGAATGTTTTCTTCGATTATTTCGTGCTTGGTTCCCGCGAGTTTTTTGAGAGTGTCGTACATTTCAATTTTTGTTTCTCGCTCGAGTGGATTGTTTCCCAGTTGTTCTGGATCTCCGACAAAAATAATTTGTTTCCCCGCTTTTTGAAGTGCTTGAATTAAATGTTCCGAACGCATTCGTGTTGCTTCGTCGATCATCACCACGTCGAATTTTTCATTTTCCAAAATTTTATCGTTGATCAGCGTTCCAAATGTAGACGCAGAAACCCCGGGAACTTCCAGTTTTTGAAGTGTTTTTTCACGATGTATTTGAGTTCGTGATTTGTAGTCATCCAAAATGAATCTTATTTCTCTTTGTCTCGCTTCTTTGAGAAGCGTTGTTTTAAAATTTATTAGATCTTTCGCTTTCATCTTTTCACGTCCAGCAATATCCAAAAAAGGCGAGATTGGTTCTGATTTAAAAGTTTCACAGAAAGCGTTAAAATCATGATCTTTCCATTCATCGGTGGGACGAAGAAAATTTTCAAAAATTTGTTCGTCGCTCATCGCGTTGATTTTTCGAATTTCTGTTTTTGGAAATTTTGGAGCATCGCGTTTCATCCGAAGTTTGTGCGCGATTGTCGAAAAAGGTTTTGTGCTATTTCCCGCGATGTGCAGATGTTTCTCGGATTTTTTCCTAAAACTTTTTATCAATTTGAGCATCGGTACTTCGACGCCGTTGTTTGAGTGAGAAAGCAGCAAAACGCGTCGTCCGGCATCGATGTGCGATTTTATAATTTCAACTTCGGTGGTTGTTTTCCCCGTTCCGGACGGTCCCTGCAAAAAAAGTACCGGGTGATTTTCAATGTCCATCGCCATTTGGTACGCACGATTTTGTTCTTTGTCGAGCGTTGGATGTGGTTCGTTTTGGAAAATTTCCGGCGGCGTTTTTGGGAAACTTCCATTCAAAAAAGTTTTCGCTGGAGGCAATAATTTTTTGTTTTTCCAGTAAAATCCCTCAACTTTATTATTTTCATTTTTTGAAACTTTTGCCACCGATCTAAAAAGTTTTTCTTTTTTTTCGATGTTGTGTCCGTCCACAGCTGGATCAATTTGAATTTCAACAGTGAGTGGATCGATGCTTCCTTTTGAAGTTTTTTCCGCTTTAAACTGACACCCAATCGACGAAGTATTTCCTTTTTCTTCAAAAATACTCTGAATCACTGCATCGACGATGATCGCTCGTTCATCTGTCGAAGATTTTGAAATAAATTTTAACTTTGAACCTGTTTTTAAAATTTGCAAAATCAGGTCTGGGTACCCGTGTAGAAAACCTTCGACAAATCGTCCGTTTTCTTTGAATGTGTCGGGATCAATTTTTAGCTCTTGTTTTTCCAAAAATGTGATTTGTTTTTTTACCGCTTTCAAATACGCATTGGTCACCGGCAGAATGTGTTTCGTCAAATTCTCCCAGTTTTGAGATTTTGGATTTCGTTGTTCCAATTCTTTTTCCATTTTCTGTCAACTTTTGTGAAATTCTGAGGGAAAATCAGAGAGTACTTTTCGCTGCATTTTTGCAAGCGAATTTCCTCTCCGAAGTTTTAAAAATATTTGTTTTTTTTGGGGACGCTACCCCCCCAAATATTTTTCGGGGAATGTGTTCACTTTCTTCAAATCAGAAACAAACACATTCCCCCATTGACTTTCCAGATTGTACGGTGTTCCTACAGTATCTGCTTTCATCAAAAAGAAAACTAAAAATGTGGGATGCTTCACCCCTGGAGCGAACTCCAACGGTTCCATACCGATCATCAAGGACGACCGCCTCATCTCCGAAATCAGAAGATTTCAGAAATTCTTGAAGACCAACAATAGCGTCGGCGTTACGGATGATGAACCCGATCAGGAAAGTCGAAAAGAGCGATAAAAAAAACTTTTTCATAACTTTTCTTGCATTTTGATTCTGACTCTGTTTAATTCTTTTCTAATAAAAGTCAAATGATTGAGTTTTTTTTGAATAGTGGCATGATCTTCCCACGATGGAAAATTCTCCAAAATTACCCGAGGAACAAGAAAATTTTGAACCACAAAAAGCGGAGATTTTGGCGTTCATCGATCGACTGGATTTTTTGCACGAAGTCGAAAAATGGCACTGGCGCAACGACGCGCGCGCGCGAATCGACGCGGGAGAAAATTTCGAAATCTTGAAACTCGACTACGAATTTTACAACACGACCGCGCAAATTCGAAACGAGATTTGCAAAAAAGCGCCCGCGGGAAAAGGCGGTGAACTCTGCACGTTGATCGACTCGGAACTTTTGTACAAACCGAGTTCCGGAAAAAATCGGCACGAAAAAAAATCAGATTTGCTGCGGCTCAAAAATATCGTCGAGGAATTTCTCAAAAACAAAACGCAGCTCCGATTTCTCGCGCGAAAAAATTTCGAACTCGGCGGACTCGAGGGAAAAATTGTCCGAATTTTGTCGGAAAAAATTCAGGGAAATTTTGAAAAATATTACGAAACAATTTTCACCGCTGATTTTTGGATGCGCACGCGATCGATGATTCCGAGCGATTTTCCGAATTTTACCACGGCGTTTGAATTTTCCACTCCGGACGATTTTCTCCAAAAATTTACGATGGAAAAACTTCGGAAATTTCCAGAAAAATTGAAAAAATCGTTGGTTTTGGACGCGGAGGAAATTTTGAGCGCGGAGTGTTTTTCCGAAAAAGATCGAAAAATGTACCTGCCCTCGATCCGGCGTTTTTCCGCGGAAAATCAGGAAAAATTACTCGCGCAACTTCTTTTTCTCCGCCAACTTCGCGACACAAAAATGCCGCAATTTGAGCGCGAACAAATTTTGGAAAAATCGAAACGTGATCAAAAAATTGAGAAAAATGAAGTGCAGGAAAAATCAAAACTTGAACGCGGTGCTGTCGAGAAAAAAATAAAGGAAAAAAAATCGCAGGAAAAACCAAAACCCGAAAAATCGCGCGAAAAGAAATTGGACGTCGGATCGGAAAAACAGAAAAGAATCGAGTTTCTCGACAAATGCATCGAGCACGCGAGAAAAGTTGACGAAGAAGATGTGATGCCAAAAGAAGATCCAAAAGTGTGGAGCATCGAGGGCGTGCGAAATCGGCGGCACTGGCTGCACGACACAAATAAATGGAGCGAGTACGTTGCGCTCAATCGCTCCGACAAAAATATTCCGAAAAATGCCGATCCGACGGGATTTCGGCATCGCTGGCTCAACGTCGAAACCGGCAGCAATCTCACCGGCGCGAAAGCCGAACAGGGTTTGAAATATTTGCAGCGGTACAAAGATTCTGGCTACAAAATCGCCGCGCTCGCGGGTGCATTTTCACTGAATTGGCGCGGAGCGAGCTCGCCGACGTACTCGCCGCAGCGTTTCATCGACAAAATCCAGGAGGAACGATCCAAAATTCTCGGAACTTCTGCTGTCGCGCAAACAGTAAAAAAATAAATTCCCGAGTCATTCTGAATTTATTTCAGAATCTAGATGCTGAAACGAGTTCAGCATGACAGAGTTTAAAATCACAATTGTTCCTCGATTCGCAAAAGTTGGTTGTATTTTTCGATGCGCTCGGAGCGCGAGAGCGATCCGGTTTTTATCTGTCCGGCATCGGTGCCGACCGCGAGATCCGCGATAAAATCATCGGAAGTTTCGCCCGAACGGTGGCTGATCACCGTGCCGAAATTTTCAGATTTTGCGAGTTTCATCGTTTCAAAAGTTTCGGACAGCGTTCCGATCTGATTCACTTTTATCAAAATTGCGTTCGCGAGTTTTTTGTCGATTCCGAGTGCGAGCCGTTTTTTGTTCGTGACAAAAAGATCGTCGCCCACGAGCTGGATTTTGTCTCCGAATTTTTCCTGCATTCCCGCGAATCCGTCGAAATCGTCCTCCGCGTGGGAATCTTCGATCGAGACGATCGGATATTTTTCCAAAAGTTCGCCGTAAAAATCGGTCAATTCTGCGGACGACAAATTTTTTCCGTCGACCAAATATTTCCCTGGTTCGGCGCCATTTTTTTCTCCAAAAAATTCGCTCGCGGCCGCGTCGATCGCAAATTCAATTTTCCCGGAGTAGCCCGCTGCGTCGATCGCCTCGGAAATTACTTCGAACGCGTCAGTGATTCCTGGCAATCGCGGAGCAAATCCGCCCTCGTCCCCCACTCCGACGGATTCACCTCGTTTTGCGAGAATCTTTTTCAAATGATGAAACGTCTCGGCACCGGCGCGCAGATTTGCAGAAAATTCTTCAAATTTCGGAACAATCATGAATTCCTGAATCGCGAGCCCGGAGTCTGCGTGTTTTCCGCCGTTGAGCACGTTCATCATCGGACGCGGGAGCGAAGTTTCTCCCCCAAAAAGATTATTCAAATGTTTCCACAGCGGAATCCCCTGCTGCATCGCTGCGAGCCGTGCTGCAGCGAGCGAAACACCGAGAATCGCGTTGGCACCGAGAGTGGATTTATTTTCTGTGCCGTCGAGTGCGAGCAAAAAATCATCTAATTCCTGTTGATTTTGTGGCTCAAATTTTCCACAAATCGCTTCCGAAATTTTTTCGTTCACGTTTGCCACCGCTTTCAAAACGCCTTTTCCCAAAAATCGAGATTTGTCGCCGTCGCGCAATTCGAGTGCTTCGTGGATTCCGGTCGACGCGCCGGACGGAACTTTTGCCAAAACAGTATTTTTTCCATCGGACATTTCAACTTCGACAGTCGGATTTCCGCGGGAATCCAGAATCTCGCGGGCAAAAACGGTTTCAATTGTTTGCGACATTTTTTGAATTTTTTAAAAATGAAAACTTGAAATTTACAAAATTTTAACGCAAAATCTTCGCGTGAGAAAACTTTTTTTGACTTTCGTCTCGTTCATCATTTTTTTACCACTGTCGGTGGATGCGATTTTGGATGAACCGATTCGCACCGAAGATTCAGTCGTGGTGGACACGGGAGACATTTTTGAAAACGGAGTTTTGGCAGATTCTGCGGGAACAATTTTTCTCGAATTTTCCAAAAATACGCGCGTTGTGTACGCGAGTGATTCGATTTTATTTTCGGGGGAAATTTTGCCGCCGCAGACGATCGAAATCCCAGATCAGGCGCCACGAACGCGGATGGACGAGCTCGTGACTTTCGAACTGATTTCCGACGGCGGCGATGATTTGAAATTTGTCGACCGTTTTGACGTGATGCATCCGCGGAATCGGTTGAAATTGCAGTACACCGATCCGGAATCGCTCGAACGTTCTGCGTGGGTGAAACTGATTTTTCCGATTGAAAATAAATTTGTGCGCACTCCAAAAATGTGGCGGTACCTCGGCGAAGATTTCGGCTGGAAAAGAATCGGCGGAACTTTTGAACCGTCGAGCACGGAAGAAATTTGGCTTTTTTCGGTGACCGTTCCTGGCACGGGCGTGTTTTCGGTTTTTGATGAAAATCCGCTCCCAAAAACATTTGCGACCGATTGGGAAATTGAAAATCCGGCGACGGAGGATCCGTTTTTGAGCGGAGAATCCGAAGGAAATTTTGTGGAGGGCGATGTCGTTCCGTTTGACGAAATGGACAACGCGCCGCTTTTTTCCGAAGATGAAGAGCTGCCAGAATCCGACATTCCAGCGATTTCCGTTCCGCAAGTGGAAAAGGTGGAAACGCCCGAAAATTCCGCGGAGTTGGTTCCCGAAATTGAGGCGCTCGTCGATGAAACTTTTGGCGCAGAAAACAATCCAGATGCGACGCTTCCGCAGTCTGGTCCCGTGGGAGAACTCGAAACAACAAACTGGGTGATGCCGATTTTGTTGGCGTTTATTTTTGGGATTTTGGGAATGAGCATCTTTTTGGCTTTGAGAAAAAAGAAGACACACCGCGCTTGAATTTTCTGAAAAAATCTGGTACACTGCTCAGATTTATTTTCTCAAAATGAAAAAATCTGTGTGCCGTTTTTTTAAAAAACATTCTGGAATTGTGAAAGAATGTGCGTTTGCCGCGTTGATTTTTGTTGGTTGTTCGACGATGGGATTCGTTTCGCACCAAGTTTGGAGCAGCGTTTCCGCAAATATGTTTTGGAATGTGACGACCGGATTTGTCGGCTAATTTTCAAAATCCAAAAAATCAATCGCCGCGCGAGCGATCGAAAGATCAAATCCGCGGTTGACGAGAAATCCTAAAATTTTCTGTTTTGTTTGCGACGGGTGATCGGATTTTTTTCCCGCGATTTTTTTTTGTTTTTCCGTCGCGAGTTCGACCGCGATCGACACCTGCGATTTTTCAGGAAAAAATTCTTGCATCGCATTTTCCGCCATGGCGCGATCAATCCCCTTTTCTTGAAGTTTCCACAAAATTTTTCGCGGCCCCCATTTTATCAATTCTGATTTTTCTCGAATCATATTTTCACAAAATCGTGCGTCCGACAGCCAGTTTTTTTCTTGAAATTCTGCCAAAACTTTTTCAATTTCCGCAGAATCTTCGGTAAATTTTCCCACTAATTTTTCTCGAAGTCCCGCGACTGAAAAATCTCGGCGTGCTAAAAAACGAAGCCCTGCCGCGCGGACAGAACTTCGTTCACTTTGATTTAAATTTGAGTCCGAAAAATTAGTCTTCAACGACGAAATTTTCGCGCATGTTGTGCGCCATGTCAATTTCTCGTGGCGATGTTATTTCGTAATTTCCAGCGGCGAGATTCACCGTGAATTCCACAGAAGTTCCTGGTAAAACTTTCCCAAAATCTTTCACTCCGTCGATCGAAAAATAATGTGCAAATCGTCCGTTGTTGAGAACTTCGAACGTGACCGGACCGCGTGCCAACGTGCGATCGGTGAGATCGATTTCCCATTCGTACAAATAAACGCGCACGTACGATGGATTTTCTTCGACCACAATTTCTTCGATCGGTGTCACGGGCGTTTCGATTTTTGGTGTGGTGGGATTTTTTATGACAGTTGTTGCTGGTTTTTGTGTCTCGACGATTTCTGGTTCTGCCGTTTCTACGATTGGCGTGGAAACAACTTCTTCTGGCTCGCTCGCTTCGTAGTCTTTGGTTTCGGGAAGATTTTCAGACAACGAATCTTTGAGTTCGTTCATTTTGTCGGATTCTTTCGAAATTTCTTCGGTTGCGACGGGTTCGTCTTTTGTGGGAAGTGGTTCTTCTGTGTTCCAATTTTTGGCTAAAAACCAAATTCCTCCGATGATGACGACGAGAATTAAAAGCCGATTGATGATTTTGATCATTCTTTTTGAGAAAAAATATCGAAAGCGACAGGAATTTAAAACAACTTTTCAAAACTTGCAAATTATTTTTTGCGAATTTATTTCAAAATAAAAACGCCCGATCGCTCGAACGTTTTTTTCGCGGGAAAAAATTTACGATTATTTTTCTTCTTCAAATTCCGCATCTTTGATTTCTTCTTCTCCGGTTTTTTCGGCTTTTTTCTCACCTTCTGCTGCGGTGGGATCGACGCCCGCTTCGTGCATTTTTTGTCCGAGTGCCATCAGAAGTTTTTGCAATTCTTCGGCAGCGGCTTTCAAATCTTCGGGCGTTGCGTCCTCTTTTTTCAAAAGTTCTCGCGGCGGTTCGAGTCCGTCTTCCAGATTTTTCACCACCTCGTCGAGTTCCGGTTTTTTCAACTCTTTTGCTTCGCTTACCGTTTTCTCCGACTGGTACACGAGCGAGTCGAGATGATTTCGCGCCTCGACGGATTCTTTTCTTTTTTTGTCTGCTTCGGCGTTTTCTTCGGCGGCTTTTTGCATTTTTGAAATTTCATCATCCGAAATTCCGCTCGAACCTTCGATCCGAATGTCCTGTTTTTTTCCGGTGGATTTGTCGGTGGCAGAAACTTTTAAAATTCCGTTTGCGTCGATGTCAAATTTCACTTCGATCTGCGGAACGCCGCGTGGCGCCGGCGGAATTCCGTCGAGAATAAATTGTCCGAGCGATTTGTTGTCGACCGCCATTTCTCGTTCGCCCTGCAGCACGTGAATTTGAACCTGCGTTTGACTGTCGGCGTACGTGGAAAAAACCTGCGATTTTTCCGTCGGAATTGTTGCGTTGCGCTCGATCATCGCCGTGCGAATTCCGCCCGCAGTTTCGATTCCGAGCGTGAGCGGCGTGACATCGAGCAACAAAACATCTTTGACATCTCCCTGCAAAACTCCACCCTGAATTGCGGCTCCGAGCGCGACAACTTCGTCAGGATTTTGAGAAGTGTTCACTTTTTTTCCGAAAAATTCTTCGACTTTTTTCTGCACGAGTGGCACACGCGTCATTCCTCCGACGAGCAGAATTTCGTCAATGTCAGATTTCGAAATTTTCGCATCTTTCAAAACTTTTTCGCACGGTTTGAGCGATTGATCGATCAATTTTTCAACGAGCTGCTCGAGTTTTGCGCGCGTAATTTTTTCGTGAAAATGCAGCGGTGCGCCGTCTTTCACCGTGAGGTACATCAGATTGACTTCGTATTCCATCACGGATGAAAGTTCTTTTTTGGCTTTTTCCGCTTCTTCTTTGACGCGCTGCATCGCCATCGGATCTTTTTTGAGATCGACGTTGTTTTCTTTTTCAAATTTTTCCACGAGAAAATCGATGATCGCGTTGTCAAAATCATCGCCGCCCAAGTGCGTGTCCCCGTTCGTCGCGAGCACTTCAAACGTGCCGTCGGAAATTTCCAAAACCGAAACGTCGAACGTTCCGCCGCCGAGATCGTACACGACGATTTTTTCTTCTTTTCCTTTTTTATCCAAACCGTACGCGAGCGCGGCGGCGGTCGGTTCGTTGATGATGCGTTCGACTTCGAGTCCCGCAATTTTCCCCGCATCGCGCGTGGCTTTTCGCTGGTCGTCGTTGAAATACGCCGGAACGGTGATCACCGCTTTTGTCACGGGCGCACCGAGGTACGCTTCTGCGTCCGCTTTCATTTTTGCCAAAACTTTGGCAGAAATTTCCGCGGGTTTCACATTTTTTCCGTCGAACGAAATTTCCACCGCGTCGTTTTTTCCTTTTTGAAATTCGAACGGAACTTTTTCCATTTCGTTTTTGACTTCGCTGGATTTTCGGCCGATGAACCGTTTTGATGAAAAAATTGTATTTTTCGGATTCGTGAGCGCCTGGCGTTTTGCCGGTGTTCCGACGAGAATTTGTGAATCTTTTTTCGCCACGATCGACGGTGTGGTGCGTCCGCCTTCTGCGTTTGGGATGACGGTGGCTTTTCCACCTTCCATCACCGCGAGACACGAATTTGTCGTTCCGAGATCGATTCCGATAATTTTTGACATTTTAAATTTTTAAAAAATTTAGCACTCGGATTATACGATTGCCAAAAAATTCGTCAAGAAAAAAGTTCTCCGGAGTGAAATCACCACGAAGAACTTTATTTTACGCAAGAACAACTTCTTTTCCAAAAAGTTCCATGAAGTTTTCTGGTTCACAATCGGCAATGTTTTTACCTAATTCTTGCTGTTCCATTTTTTTCTGTTTAACAAAGTTTTCACCACAATGCCAAAAAATACTTGTGACTTTGTTTTCTTTCTCAAACAAATTTACGGTGATAAATCCCCACCATGGTCCACCTTCTTCAATTTTTCGTTCGTCTGCTTTTTCGTGCGCAACGATCAGTGTTGCGAATCGATGTTTGAGAATCTCTTTTTCAAATTCGAACATTTTTTCTCTTGTGGCAATTTTTACAATTTTGATTTTTGATTCCATTTTTTTTTATTTAAAAAGTTTGACAATTTTCCTGCACACCCAGGAAATGAACAAAAAAATTGCCAAACCGATTTGTTCTTGCTGCGTAAAAGATCGACTAAAAATTTAATTTTAAATTTTTAGTACGGAGCGGGTTTAATTCTTTTTCCAAAAAAGTCAACAGAGAAAATGAAAGTTGATTTTTCCTCAACTTTGCGGCATAAAATAAATCGATGACGCTCAAAGAAATTCGCGAATTTTTCCACGGATGTTTGCACGATCCGGCAAATCCGCGTGCGCACACGATCAACGGCGTAATTTCGTTTTTTGTGATTTTTTCGATCGCGGTGATTCCGCTGCATTTCATGCCAAATCTCGTGTGGATGCACGATGAATTGTACCGATTTGATCAGATCACTGTGACGATTTTTACGATTGAATATTTGCTGCGAATCTGGTCCGATCGTTCTCCGATTCGATTTGCTTTTTCTTGGGAAGGGATCGTCGACATCGTCGCAATTCTTCCTTTTTTTCTCGCAAAAATCGGTTTTTTTGCGTCATTCGAAATATTTTTGATTTTGAGGATTTTGCGAATTTTGAAATTTTCAACGATGTTCGGCTACGAACAAGAAGCGCTCGAACGCTGCAAATCGCAACGACACGGAAAATTTTACATTTTAAAAGATGAAGTGGTGGAACGCGTGATCCAAAAACATCCGCTCATTTTTTTGCTCAATCTCGTGCTGCCGCTGTTATTCACAAGTTTGGGATTGATCCTGCTTTTTTCCGCAGGAGGAAGTTGGCAAGCGGTGGGAGTTGCGTTCGGAATTTTATTTTTCTTTTTCGCGGGAACATTTTTTGTCAAAGCGTGGCTCGACTACAACTACGACGTAATTTACATCACAAATCATCGGATAATTTTACAAAATCACGAGCTTTTTGGTTCGACGACAAACGGGCTGATGTACGAATCCATCACGAATGTTGTGCCGAGCAACGCGGGATTTCTTCGGTGGTCGCTGGGACTCGGGCACATTGAAATTGAAACGGCGAATCGCGACGCGACGCTGCGATTTGAAAACGTGCAGCATCCGCACAAAGTGGTTCGTCAGATTTCAGAAAATCGTGCGGGAAAATCAAAATCCCAAAACAACAATTCCGAACAAAATTAAGCGGCTTCTTTTTTTACCAGTTCGATCGCGGCTTCTTTCACATTTTCGATTGAAATTGTCGGCGGTTCTTCTTCCACGATTGTTTCCAAAATTTCAGTACTGGTTGGTTTTTTTCTGCTAATTTTAATTTCCGTTTTATGTTTTTTGTCTTCTTCTGAAATCGCGGCTTTTTCGGTTTCGGTGAAATTTTCTGTCGGCAAAACTGAATTTTCATTTTCTGCAATTTCTGCATTTTCCACAATTTCTGGTGCGGTTTCGACTGCTGATTTTTCTGAAAATTCTGTGCGGTTCGTGAGTTCCAAAAATCGTTTTTGTTCTCGCGAGAGCATTTTGTTCGGCAGTTCTGTTTTGACTTCCCGCACCACGTTGTCCACGTCTTCGCCAAAAAACGTCGAAATTGTTGTCAGCAAAATTTGAAGTTTGAAATGCAGTCGCCCGCCCGCCGTGCGCATAATTTGGCGTCCGGCAACTTTTCGCGATTCTTTCGTCAAATTTTTTGCGGCAAATTTTTCGCCCGCTCCTGCCGATTTTTTCACCATTTCTCGGAACGTGAGTTTGCGGATTCCGGATTTTACGGCCGCGCCACCAGCGGCACGCGCTGCCAGAATTGCCGGTGTCGCGGTTCCAAAACTTCCGGCGATTCCGACGACGGTCGCGACATCCATTCCGAGCGAAAGTCCGGATTCGAGCCATTTGCTCCAGCGCGATTGGCCATCGTCGACGCCGAGTTTTTTGAAACTTCGGACCGTTCCCCAGATCGGACACGCGTCTTTCCAGTTTTCCGCGTCGGTCGCTTCATTTTTGAAAACATCCCACGCGGTTGTCCAGCCGCCATTTTTGACGCCAGATCGCAGCGCTTCGCCGAGCGATTTTCCGATAATTTCGACAAAAACCAAACCGCCGCGCATTTTCACCGACATTCCCGGGAGAAATTTTTCGTAATTTTTCATTTTCCCAAAACCCGGACCAAACTTTTTCACGCCGGTTTGAATGTTTTTTTGCACCGTGTTTTTGATGTTTTCAATTTGAAGTTTTTGCGCTTCGGGCGAAATTTTATCCGCACTTTTGAGCAGATTTCCCAGTTTCAAAAAATAGTTTTTCGACAGATTGAGCGCGTACGGATTTTCTTCAAAAACCGCACTGAATCCTTCTCGTTTGCTCTCGATTCCCTCGTCGATTTTCGTTTCAACTTCCTCGATTTTTGCCTCAACTTCTCCTTTTTTGGAATCCAACGATTTCACCGTGTCGAGCATTCCCGAGTTCTTCATTTTTTCAAAAGTTTTCCAACTTTTGTACGACCCGATCAGCGCGGGAAAAAACGCGAACAATCGAAAAAATAATCCGCGTTCTTTTTTCTCGCCGGTTTCGTGATCGTACTCAAATTCCGTTTTTTTCCACGCATCGCTCCACGCGTCGACGTGTCCGTAGTCTGCGTATTTTTTTTCTTTTTCTCCCAAATATTTTCGCCAGTCTTTTTCCTCTTTTTCGGGAACAAAATTATATTTTTCGTTCACTTTTTTTTGCAGCGATTCGATTTCTGATTTTGTTTTTTTTCCCGATTCGATGCTGTCATTTAGATTTTTCAAACGTTCCTCATCCGTCCAAATTTCAGTACTTTCTTCGACAATTTCCGTCGTTTTTTCTGCTGCAATTTCGACATTTTCTTTTTTTTCTCCGAAAAATTTCTTGCCCAAAATCAATCCAAATCCCCCACCGATCGCCCATTTCAAACCGCGTCGCAACAATGATTTTGGTTTTTCTTTTTTGAGCGTTTCTGCGCCGAGTTCTTTTTTTTCGACAAAACTTTTTGTCAGTGCGTCTTTTGTCTCGATTGCCCGATCAGTTCTTTTCTCTTTCGTGGCGAGTGACGCGAGCTTTTCAAGCTCGTGAGTTCCGGCAGAATTTTTCAAATTTTCAACCGATTCTTTCGCCGTTTTGACAGATGCTCCAATTCCAGGCATTTTTTAAATCAAAATATTCCTGATATTTTACCACGTTTTTCACAAAAAGCCAAACAGTTTCCCGAGAAAAAGTACGTACAAAACGGTCATTCCTGCGCCTTCCTGGATGGTGATTTTTTTGTCTTTTGACGCGACCCAGTACACGAGAACCGTTCCCACCAAAAACGGCAACATCACCTGCATCGTGATCGCCGATGCCGAAATCGGCGCGATGAAACTTCCGATGGAAAGAATCAGAACAATGTTAAAAATATTCGACCCGAGAATGTTTCCGATCACCATTTCGGTGTTTTTCCGTTTGATCGCAGAATATCCGACAACCAGCTCGGGAATACTGGTTCCCACCGCGACGAGCGTTGCGGCGAGCGACGCTTTTCCCAATCCACAAATTGTCGCGAGATTAATCACCGAGTCGATCAAAAAATGTGACGCCGTCACCAATCCAGCGATTCCGATCAAAATGAAAACGACAAATTTCCAGGAAAATTTTTGGTGGTGTTTTTCTTTTTTTGAATTTTTTTTCGCCGAAAATAAAAACCAAATGTACGCGGCCATCACCAGCAAAAATAAAATGCCTTCGGTCGGCGTGATTACGTTGTCCCAGAGCGTCACCACCAGCATAAAAACCGAAATCATAAAAATCGGAAAATGCACTTCGAAAATTTGTTGGTGGTACTCGATATTTTTCCGTGTGATCAGCGCCAAAAATCCCAGCCCGAGCAAAATGTTGGCGACATCGCTTCCGATGACATTTCCCAGCAGCATGTCGGGCTCGTCGCGCAGCATCGACGCGATTCCGGTGGCGAGTTCGGGTAAACTGGTGCCGATCGACAAAATCAAAACGCCTGTGATGAAGTGCGGCAGTTTGAGCGAGTTGCCCAATTTTTCTGAATTTTTGACGAGAAAATCAGCGCTCCAGATGAGCGCAACCGCAGAAATTCCAAAAATCACGAGTTGTAAAATGAGCGACATTTTTAAATTTTATTTCTCGTAAATTTTCGCACAGATTTTCAAATCACACCAGCGAATCCGCCACATCAAATCCTGGAAAAACTTCGTCCACGTCTTCAACTTCTTCGATCGCGGCGATGAAATTCTCAATTTTGTCGAGCTCGGTTTGATCAGAAATTATTTTCGGATCTTTTGCTCGGTACTGCGGTTCTGATTTTGAAATTTCGATTTTTTCTTCGAGCGCGTTTCGCACCGCCGCCAGATTTTCAAATTTTGTCACGATTTCACTTTCTTTCTCGTCGTACAAAAAATCTTCGCCGCCCGCGTCGATCGCGAGTTCAAAAAGTTCGTCCTCCGATTTTTCTCCATTTTTTACCACGACCACTCCCACGTGATCAAACTGAAACATCACCGATCCGCTCGATCCGAGCGTTCCACCGTTTTTTCCGAACGCCGTTTTTACCGCTGGAAAAGTTCGATTGATGTTTTCGGTGAGTGCTGTGACGACGACCGGAATTCCGTGCGGCGCAAATCCTTCGTACACTTGTTCCGAATAAACTGCGGCGTCTTTTCCGTCGCCAGAAAGTTTTTTCAAAATGCGATCAATATTTTCGTTCGGAACATTTTCCGATTTCGCGTTGACGATCGCCACGCGCAGCGACGCGTTCGTTTCTGGATTCGGATCGGATCGTCCGACGACCGAGAGAATTTTCGAATGTTTCGTCAAAATTTTCCCGCGTTTTGCGTCGGTCGCGGCTTTTTTGTGTTTGATCGAATTCCATTTTGAGTGTCCAGACATTTCAATTTTTAATGAAAAAGTACGAATCAAAAATAAACAATTTGCTGTAAAATTGTAGTGAAAATTCTTTTTTTTCCAAAAAATTTGTAATTTTTAATTTGTCATTCTTAATTTTTCTACCTCCGGAGCGCTGAGCACGCGCCATCTTGCCTCGGGAAGTTCGCCGATTTCAATTCCACAAAAATTGGTTCGAAAAAGTTCGCGCACTTCCAAATCAACGGCTTTGCACATTTTTCGAATCTGTCGATTTCTCCCCTCTTTTAAAATAATTTTCAAAACGCCGGATTTCAGTTGTTCCACCGGACACGGAGAAACTTTTCGCTCATTGATTTCGATCGATCCGTCGCCGAGCTTCCGAAGTTCGGATTCGGTCGCCTCGCGCTGCACGACGACAAAATATTCTTTTTTGTGCTGAAAATTTGGATGTGCCAGTTGATTTGCTAGTTCGCCATCGTTGGTCAAAAGCAACAATCCGTGCGAATCTTTGTCCAATCGTCCGACTGGAATCATTCGTCCGCCGAGCGCTTTTTTCATTTTTTCTGTTTCGCGGAAATTTGCCAGCGATTTTCCTTCGAATTTTTCAGAAAAAGTGACTTCAACATTTTCCGGTTTGTGCCACGCGATCACGCGCGGTTCGTCAGAATTTGAAACTTTTATTTTTTTTCCGTTCACCAAAATTTCTTCCGTTCCCGAAACCTGTTGTCCGATGTGCGCGATTTCTCCGTCCACCAAAACTTTTCCCGATCGAATCAGTTCTTCCGCGGCTCGGCGAGAACAAATCCCCGCTTCGGATAAAATTTTTTGTACTCGTTTCATCAGGCGTTTCGGCGACGATTTACGAAAAAGAGGAACGCCACAAAAATCACAAATCCGCCGAGCAACGCACCCATTCCTGGACCGCTCTGCACGAGTTTTGTCGAAAAAGAAAACGTGACGCCCGCCGATTCATTTCCGGCGATGTCGACCGTAACAATTCGCACGAAATAATTTTCTTCTGGATTGATTTCGAGTTCGAGTGCTTCCAGATCTTTTCCAATCGAATATCCAGTGTCCCAATCGCCGTCCCCTTTTTTTACGTACAAAACCTGATCGGCCACATCGTTGTCGATGTCGGGAGACTTTTTCCACTGCAATTGCACATCGCCCGAAATATCCAGTTCGTCCATTCGAATTTGTAAATCCGTCGCGTCGAGCGGTGCGGTAAAATCTGGCGGCGCGGCTGGTTTTTCTGGTTCTGGAAAAAAAGGACCAAACACTTCTTGTCCGTCGATGTACTCTTTTTCAGAATCTTCGGGAGAAAAAATTTCTGTTTCTGGTGGCGTTTCAATAATTTCAGGAGTGTCGATATTTTCAACGGGAGGCGTGTTCAAAATAATTTCGGATTCTTCCATCGGTGTTATTTCTTCAGGCAGTTCTTCTGCAGGAATTAAAACAGAAATTTCTGTTGAATAGTTTTCTGACTGATTTTCTTCGTCATCGATCGCCGTCACGGCCACAAAATATTGAACACCGATTTCCAACATTTCGAGTGTCGTTGCGGTCAGATTTCCCGGAACGGTGATTTCGTCATCGTACGCATCTCCGACATTTTGCACGGAAGTTGTTCCGTAATAAATTTTATACCCGATCACAATCCCGTCCGCATCGTCTGCCGCATCCCACGAAAGTTTTGGAACATCTTCTTGAATAGAGAATTGCACGTTTGTCACCGGATCTGGAACAGAAAATGCGAGTGCAACTCCGGTCAAAAAAATTCCAATCGTTGCGAGAAACAAAAAAAGTTGAGTTTGTTTTTTCATTTTTTCAAAAATGTACTACGAGAATTGTAGCACTGATTTCGCGTGCGCCACAAAATTTTTCTCAGAAAAATTACTGCGCAAACAAATCGAGGTGCACCCAATACCAGTCGCTGGCACCTGTACGCAGACATCCCCAAAATGCTCCGACGTTGTCCACTTCGACGTACTCGATTTTTCCTCCATCGCTCGCAGCCGCACAATCGGTGAGCGAGCCAGGAACAAGTGAATCTGTTGCAACTTTGAGCGATCCCGCAACGTCAAGTTTCGTCGATGGCGAAATTGTTCCGATTCCAACTTTGCCTGTGTTTTTAATAACCATTTTTTCATTGTCATCTGTAAAGAATCTTATATTATGTCCTGACCCAGCATGTCCTGCTTCAATATCTAAAGTTCCATCGTTTATATTTGATTGTATTCTATGGAAATCTGAAAATTGAATTGTTAAATCATCAGAATTACCATCTCCAGATAATTTTAAAACTGGCCCAGAGGGATCATATACATGAAGTGTATTTTCTGGACTCGTCGTCCCAATCCCCACACGATCCTCGCTGACATCAACAAAAAAAGTG
>JABGQW010000013.1 GCA_018648585.1 bacterium
TTCATCATGACTACAGATTAGCATTTTTTATTTCGCTATTCTAGGCATGACCCTAGACAATTTTTCCAACCCGATGAGACAGCTAAAAATCAATCAATCAATTACAAATAAAAATGATGACTCTCTCGACAAATATTTGTTGGAGGTTGGAAAAGAAGAATTGATCACAGCCGAAGAAGAAATAGAATTATCGAAACAAATTAAAACAGGCGATCAAGCAGCTTTTGAAAAACTGACAAAAGCAAATCTCCGATTTGTTATTTCTGTGGCAAAACAGTACCAAAACCAGGGACTTTCTTTGCCAGACCTCATCAACGAGGGAAATCTAGGATTGATGAAAGCCGCAAAAAGATTTGACGAAACACGTGGTTTCAAATTTATTTCATACGCGGTCTGGTGGATCCGCCAATCAATTTTGCAAGCAATGGCCGAACAATCACGAATTATCCGATTGCCAGTGAACCAAGTCGGATCAGTAAATAAAATTAACAAAGAATTTGCAAAACTTGAACAAGAATTTGAACGGGAACCATCAATCGAGGAATTAGCCACTGAATTGAAAATTACAAAAGAAAATGTTTTCGAGACAATGAGTGCTTCGAAACTAACTCTTTCAGTAGATGCTCCAATTATAAACGAAGAAGAAAATAATCTCCTGGATGTTTTAAATGACAATGATTCCCCCGCACCAGATAAAAATTTAATCAACGACTCACTTTCCTTCGAAATTAAAAAATCGCTGGAGACATTAACACCACGAGAATCCTTGATCATTCAGCGATTTTTTGGTATTAATTGCCAAGAAAAAACACTCGACGAAATTGGAGAAGCACTAGGTCTCACTCAAGAAAAAGTCCGACAAATCAAAGAAAAAGCAATCAAAAAATTAAAATCACCTTTTCGAAACAAATTACTGAAACAATTTCTCGGTTGAGATTTTGTTTTCAAAACTCAATTCGAACTTTTCATCGTCGCAAGAGGAACGGAGGAAGGAATGTATCGATCGTTCCCGTTCTCGCCTCGCGTCGACGGACGACCAGGACAAAAATCAACGTGCTTCAAAATTTCCCTCCGAACAAAAGTTTGGGTCAATTCGATCAAATTTTTTCCACCAATTTCTTTTGTTTCCAATTTTTCTGCTGTTTTTAAAAGTTTTTCGAGTCGCTCCGACAACGCAAAAAAATCAAAATTCTCATTTTTTAGTGTCTCAAGTTTTTCTCTTTTTTGAACAAATTCGGTGTTCAATTTTTCGATCGCACGCAAAAAATACTGCCGATTCTTTGGCAAAAAATCGGCCAACACCGTTCCAATTTCCAGCGAACATTTCTCCGCGGCAATTTCCGCCGAGTTTATTTTTTCCTCAAAATTTCCCGCGTCCCACTCGAGCAAAAAATTTTCCAATTTTTCGATTTCCGCAACCAAATCCTCAGCAAGCGCCCCGTGAGTTGATTCCAATTTTCCAATTTTTCCCGCGAGCACATCGAACATTTTGATCGCCGCTGAATGAGAAATTTCGTTTTTCCCTTTTCTTTTTTTACGAACTTTTTTGCAAACCGGCTTTGGTTTTTCGGGCGATTTCATATTTTTTTGAGAAGAAAATTCTCGCACAAAACAACTATTTTAAAGTTTTTGTCAATTCTTCTCTTTTGACAGATTTCAAAGTTTGAGTACCGTAGTCGCAGTTTTTTAGGTGAAAATGAAAAAAACAATTCTCAATCGATTTCTGTTTGTGGTGGGAATCACGATTCTCGCTGCAATTTTTGCAACTCCGCACCATTTTTTTGGAGACGGCGTGATCGCTCAAAAGATGGAAGCGTTTCGTGTCACACTCGGACTTGATCTGGCGGGCGGAACCGAACTGGATTATCGCATCGATCTTTCCGACGCGATCGCGCAAAACAACGACGACGATCCGGAAAATGATGTGAATCCGGACACGATCGCAGAATCCGTTCGTGATTCTTTGGAAAAACGCGTCAATCCGGCCGGAATCGGTGAAATTGTCGTGAAACGTTCTGAAGTGAACGGACAACAACACATTTTAATTCAGATGCCGCCCAGCGCAAATGTCGACGAAGCAAAACAGAATGCGTCTCGCGACAACCGACTGGAATTTTTTGAAGAAGATCCTGCGCTGAGCGATCAGTTGAAAACAACCGTTGAAACTGCGTTAAGAAATATCACGCCAAAAAATTGGGACGCACGCGCAAAAGTTTTGAGTACTGAAAAAGGGGTCGTGTTTCAAAAATTTGACGAACCACGATTTCTCGATTCGATTCACGATCCACGGATCGCCGAACAACTTTTTGCCGCGAGGGAGGGAGAAATTTTGAACGAAGTAATCGAAACGACGACGGAAGCCGAATACACGATTGATGAAAATGGAACGATGACCGTTGTCAGTTTTCCAAAACCACTGCTCGGAATTATTCGCGTGACCGAAAAAGTTTCTGAAAAACGAGAAAAAACAATTCCTGCCGAAGTTTCGGCACAACACATTTTATTTGCGTATCCTGAAGCGCTCCGAGCTCCAGAAGACGTAAAATACGAATCAAAGGAGTCCGCCCAAGCCGAAGCGGAAAAAATGCTGGAACAGCTCAAAACAAACGGAACTGATAATTTTGGAGAACTGGCGAAAGAATTTTCAACGGAAACTGCCGCACAACAGAGTGGTGGAGATCTCGGAAAATTTGGTCCAGGACAGATGGTCGCCGAATTTGACGCCGCGATTTTTGCCGCAACAGAAACCGGACTCCTGCCAGAAATTATTGAAACCGATTTTGGATTCCACGTGATTGACGTCACCGCGATCACCCCCGAAGGAACCTCGACGGAACTCGAACAAAAAATCGCGTACCAACTTCTCGGATGGGATCGATCAGAACTTGAGTGGGAAAAAACAGAACTGAGCGGAAAACATTTGGAAAGTGCAAATGTTGGATTTGATCAGGTTGGAAGTCCGTACGTCGGATTACTTTTCAATTCGGATGGCGGCGATCTTTTTGCAGAAATCACGGAACGCGTGGCCGCACGAAAATGTGAATCAGGTCCGTGCCGACTCGGAATTCAAGTTGGCGGACGCTGGATAAGCACGCCGACGGTGAGAGAAAAAATCATCGGACGACATTCTCAAATTTCTGGAAATTTCACATTCGAAAGCGCAAAAGAACTCGCCGACGGTTTAAATCTCGGTGCAATCGACGCGCCAGTGCAGCTGAGCGGACAAATGACGATTGAACCCGCGCTCGGAGCGGAGCAACTGGGAAAAAGTTTGAAAGCTGGCGCGCTCGGATTGCTCGCCACGATGATTTTTATGATTTTGAGCTACCGACTTCCGGGCGTCGTCGCAAGTTTCGCGCTCGTGCTGTACGCTGGATTATTTATCACCATTTTGAAAATTTGGCCAACATCGTTCGGTGGACCGATCGTGTTGTCACTCTCGGGAATCGCAGGAATCGCGCTGTCGATCGGACTCGCCGTGGATGGAAATATTTTGATTTTCGAAAGAATGAAAGAAGAACTGCTGAAAGGCCGCTCGCTGCACCAGGCGCTCGATCTGGGATTTGAACGAGCGTGGACAGCCATCCGAGATTCAAATCTCACAACCTTAATTACGTGTATTATTTTGTACAACTTGGGAAGTTCGATGATCAAAGGTTTTGCGATCACACTGATCGTCGGAACGCTGTTGTCGATGTTCACCGCGATCACAATTTCTCGACACATTTTGCATTTTTCGTTGCTGTCGAAAACATTTCAAAAATTGACGTGGTTCGGCATCGATCCGAAAGACGTAAAAAAATCAAAAAAATAACCGGACAAATTTCTTTCTCAAAATTTCTGACATGAAATACAACATCACCGCACACCGGAAAATTTGGCTGGCGATCTCTGGATCGCTCGTGGCGCTGTCAATTGCGCTCGTTGGAATTTTTGGAACAAACCTGGGACTCGATTTTCTCGGCGGAATCCGCTGGACAGTTCATTTTGAAACACCCGTGGAAACGGCGCAACTGACCGAATTTTTTGCCACACAAGATTTGGAAAAAAATGCGCAAATTTTATCCGCAGCAGAAAATGATTTTTTGATCACGCTCGAAGAACTTCCCGAGGAAAACCTCGACACGATCAAAACAAATTTGACGACCACGTTTGGAGCGTACGAAGAAAAAAGTTTTCGCCGCGTCGACAGTTCGATCGGGGCGCATTTTAAACAAAAAGCGTTCACCGCTGTCGGAGTGGCGATGCTCGGAATTATTTTATTCGTTGCGTTCGCGTTTCGAAAAATCCCAAAATCGGTCAATCCGTGGCGATTTGGAGGCGCGGCAATCGTCGCACTTTTTCACGACGTGCTGATTATTTTGGCAATTTTTACCGTTCTGGGAGTTGTCTTGGACGTCGAACTTGATCTGCAATTTATCACCGCGTTGCTGGCGACACTCGGATTTTCGGTGAACGACACGATTGTGATTCTCGACCGCGTGCGAGAAAATTTACGACTCCAAAAAGCGTCTGACACGTTTTCTGACACGATTGAAACTTCCGTGCAACAAACACTCCAGCGCTCAATCAACACGTCGATTTCAACGCTGTTGCCGTTGCTGGGATTGCTCTTTTTGGGCGCCGATGCAATTTTTTACTTCATTCTTGCACTTGTGATCGGAATCTCCGTGGGAACGTACTCCTCGATTTTCTTGGCGGCACCGCTGCTGGTCACCTGGAAAGAGACGATGGAACGTCGAAAATAATTTCGAGAGAATTTGCAGAACAAAATCTTGTTTTTGCATTGTGCACATTTTTTGAACAAAAAAAAGGATTGACCGCGCCGACACTGAATTCTAAAATGGTGAAAATTTAGAATAAATCATGCTAAACGCACAAGCCGACCGACTCAACAATATTTTGGAAAAAACAGTTCCCGCCGTGCTCGCACTGCTTTCCGAGCGGGGGAAAAATATGTTCTGGCCCGCGGAGGGAATTTTGAAACAGGCAGCCGAAGCAAAAAATACAAAACTCAACGCCACTGTCGGAATCGCCACGCGCGACGACGGGCAGGCGCTGACGACGGATTCGTTGTTGAAAGAATTTTCTGGAAATCTGGAAATTTTTCGGTACGCGCCCAGTTTTGGAATTCGGCCGTTGCGCGAACGCTGGCGCGAGGAAATGCTGCGAAAAAATCCGTCGCTCGACGGAACCAAAATCACGCTCCCAATCGTGACCGCCGCGCTGACGCACGGACTCACCGTCGCGACGTCGCTGCTGGCAGATCCGGGCGATTCGATTATTTTGCCGGATAAATTTTGGGGAAATTACAAACTCGTTTTTGAGCACGGATTTGGAGTGAAGTTACACCCGTTCAATTTTTTGAAAAAGGAAAGCTTTGATCTCGAAAGTTTTGAAAAAACGATCAAAACCACCGACGGCAAAAAAATCGTGCTGCTGAACACACCAAACAATCCGACCGGCTACTCGCCAACTGTCGGCGAGGCAGAGGAAATCTTTGAAATTTTGAAACGCGCCGCGGAAAAATCGCCGATCACCGTGATCTGCGACGACGCATACTGGGGACTGGTTTTCGAGGACGGAATTCAAAAAGAATCGATGTTTGCGCGGCTCGCGAATTTGCACCCGAATTTGCTCGCAGTGAAAATCGACGGCGCGACAAAAGAAGAATTTGCGTGGGGGCTCCGCGTGGGATTCATCACGTTTGGAAATTCGAAAATGTGCTCGCAGGCGGCCGACGCGCTCGAACAAAAAATCGGTGGCACAATTCGCGGACAGGTTTCCAATTGTTCGCACCCGAGCCAAATCGCAATTTTGAACGCGCTAAATTCGTCGACGTACGAACAAGAAAAATTGAAAAATTTTGAGTTACTAAAAAAACGCGCGCAGAAATGTCGCGAAATTTTGGAAGAAAATACCGAAAAGTTTTCCCCATTTTTTGCACCGCTGCCGTTCAATTCTGGATATTTTATGTGCATCGAACTCGCGGAAGAATTCAGTGCTGAAGCGGTGCGTCAGGAATTGTTGAAAAAATTCGACACCGGCGTGATCGCCACCGGGCAACTTTTGAGAATTGCATTTTCTTCGGTGGCGGAAAAAAATCTCGCACAAATTTTCGAAAATATTTTTGAAGCGTGCAAAAATCTCAGCGCGAAATCCGAACCGCCACAAACTTCACTTTTTTAAAAACGAAAAACGAAAAACGAAACACTCTTAACTCTTAACTCTCAACTATTCACATGTCAGATCTCAAAAACCAGCTCGAAAATACGCTGAATGCGTTTGCATCCGTGCACAAAAATCCGGCGCGCACCGAACTCATTCAATCTGTTTTGGATCGAAACGAAGCGGTGAAAACTCCCGCCGGAGCGCTGCTGACGTGGACTCCGCCAGAATCCACCGGACGAAGTCCAAAAGATACTTTTATCGTGAAACACGGCGCGAGCGTGAAAAATGTCGACTGGAGTTCCCCTGCCGCCAACGCAATTTCGCCGGACGATTTTGATGAAATGTGGAATTTCGCGCTCGAAAAAATTGAAACAAAAAATGAAATGTTCGTGATGGATCGCGTGATCGGCGCGGACGCAAAATCGGCGCTCGCCGTCAAAGTCGTGACCGACCAGGCGCTCACCTGCGTTTTTGCGGACAACATGTTTCGCCCCGTTCCCGATGAGATCGGAAAATCAATTTTGGAAAATGACGAATTCACGCTGCTGTCGCTCCCGTACGAAAAAATTCCCGCGGGACGACTGCGCCCAGATTCTGGAATTTGCGTCGCGATGGATTTTGAACGAAAACTCGGGCTGATTCTCGGATCCGCGTACCTCGGAAGTTTGAAAAAATTGATGTTCACGACGATGAATTATTTTTTGCCAGAACATAAAATTTTGCCGTTGCACTGCTCCGGAAACGAGGGGAAATCTGGCGACACGGCGCTGATTCTTGGACTTTCGGGAACGGGAAAAACAACGCTCTCGGCCGATCCGGCGCGCGCGCTACTCGGCGACGACGAGCACAGTTGGAGCGACGACGGCGTGGCAAATTTTGAAAATGGTTGCTACGCAAAACTCATCGATCTGAATCCGAAAAAAGAACCTGAAATTCACCGCATTGTTTTTGGCGAAAAAATTCCCGCGCTCGAAAATGGCGTGATCATCGAAAATGCGATGATGTTTCCAAACGGCGAATTTGATCTGGCGGACGATCGAATCACGGCAAATTCGCGAACTTCGTACACACTCGACCGACTGAAAAATTTCAAACCGTCGAGCGTCGGCGGACATCCAAAAACAATTTTATTTTTGACGGCAGACGCAAACGGAGTGCTCCCGCCCGTCGCAAAATTGGATGAAAATCAAGCGATGCTGTGGTTTTTGATGGGATACACGTCGAAACTCGCCGGAACCGAAACAGGAATCACGGAGCCGAAATCCGCGTTCTCTCGATTTTTTGGAGAACCATTTATGCCGCGCAAACCCGAACATTACACGGATCTTTTGAAAGAAAAAATGGCAACCCACGGCGCGCACGTGTACCTCGTCAACACTGGCTGGAGCGGCGGCGCGTACGGCGAAGGAAAAAGAATGGACATCGCGATCACGCGGAAAATTGTCGACGCGGCGCTTTCGGGCGATTTGGAAAATGTAGAATTTCGCACGGACGATCGATTTCACGTGCAGGTTCCGGAAAGTTGTCCGGGCGTCGACGCGGAAATGTTGGATCCGAAAAATACGTGGAAAAATCCAGCGGATTTTGAAAAACGCGCCGATCAACTTGCCGCAGATTTTGCGACACATTTTGAAAAAAACTTCAGCCACCTGCCGGAGGAAATTTCTCGAGAGTGTCCGGGAAAATAAGACAGGTCGAAGCACTCGAAGGAAAATAAATTTCCCTCCAAGTGCTTACTTCCCCTGCTACAAATAAGCCATCAGTCCGTTCGTGTCCCAGCCAACGGTTCGAATTTTTCTACATACCTCGTGCGAAATTCTGCTACTGAATACCAACGAGAATCTTGTGGAACAAAAATCTCCCAACTAGATTCAGTCTGACGAAATCCCATCCCAGATTTCACCTTGATACTAATTTGTATGGAATCCGTAAACGGTACCAATGTTCTTGCGGAATCAGCACTAATCTTAAATTCATCGTGAAATTTTTTTCCGTGATAAAGATAAAGGCCAAATAACTCCGCAATATCAATACTCCAATAATCATTCTTGAGATAATGGGATAAACTTTTCCTATTTGACACAAAGAATTTAATTCTTGCGGTAACATGAACATCCGATTCGCGTTGAATCCTTCGCATGCCATTGCGACAGGCCAAACTCACCCATAAATCTTCAAGCTCTTCAGGTTCTTGAGTACGAAGTACTCGCACAACAAATCCATTGCTTCCAGTGATATTCACTTTGACAAAATTCCCGGTAGAGTCCTGCATTTCGCATTTCCCTCCCTTAAAGTAATGATACTCTAAGGATTTAAATTCCTCATGACGAACCGTTCCATCCGCCATAAATTGATTTGTAATACCGAGGTCCGCATCCGGCCAAGCCCGATAGATTTCATTTTGAAACTCTTCTGCATTAATTGTATCCGTTGGATACGCACGAACCCAATCGTCCATATGAGCCAAAAACGCAGTTACCTGCATGGATGGGGTTCTCATACTTCCAACTTCGGAAGAATCTTCTCTGCCACATCCTACAAAAAGTAGGGAAAGGCTCATTAAAATTACTAATAATTTCATAACAATAATTTAATTAAAATTTAGGATAAAAGCGCTGCGCGCTCGCGCGTGCAAAACATTTATCCCAAATTTCTTGGAAGCAGGGGATCCAGATTCTTCAGCGCAAAAACGAGAAAAACCTGAGTGTCTGCTCCCAACTTTTTGAATTTTCAAAGAACAAGAAATTTTTTAAACTATTTCTGCGAAAATGTCAACAATATTTCTTTCTCCAAAAATAAAAAAACCGCACACAATTGTACGGTTTTAAAAATTTAATGCCCTGTTAATTTGCTGAAAATCTGTTCTGTTTTGCATGATTCACCAGCTCGTCCCATTCTTTTTTTAAAGCAACCAAATCATAAAAATCAGGATCACCAAGTAATAATTTCACCTCAGCTTCCAAATCTTGATAATTCAATAATCCAACTTTCACATTTTGAGCCAGCAAATGAAACGCCCAAATTGTTCGAAGATTTGCTTTTTTTGTAATCTCTGTTTCTGAAACACTTTTTAATTTTTCTCTTGCTCTTATTTTTCGATTTTCGGAAAATCCGTCCAAGCTCAAATACATTGGCGCAACCTTCATTTTTAAAATTTCTACTGTTTGAATTTCTGCCATTCTTTCGTTTTTAATTATTCATAAAATATTTTTTCCAGGCAGGGCATCTGATCAGACACCTGCCACAAGATTTTTTGTGATCAGGCGATGCTGACCACATCGCTGCCTGCAAACCGAGTTTTGAAAGATCAAAAGACTTTTAACTTTATTCTGAATTCTGCTGCGCCACCAACTCGCCCCAAACTTCGTTGACTGCGGCGTGCCACCCGTGTCCAAAATCAAAACGAGAAATCATTCTTTTTGCGTCATCGTACGAAACAGTTCCAAATTCCGTCGCACGGATTAACAAAAAAACCGCCATTTTTACACGCATTTTTGTGCACGCCAGCAGATTTTCATTCTTGATTTCCAATTTTGACAAATTTGCATCCGCTGCCGAAGATTCTACCACGCAAAAACTTTTCATCGTTTCTGTTAGAACAATATTTTTCTTGAAAATGTCAGGCGCGACTTCCATGTTTTTGGGAAAAAAGTAATCACTTTTTAAATTATTTTCAAAATTCTGTCAAAAAACTTGCTTCAAAAAAAGTTTTCTGCGAAATTTCCGAACGATGCAACCGAATCTTTTTTCGTCACCGGAGGAACTCACGAAAATCAACGAACGAAAAAAAAATACAAATTCGATCGAACTCGATCCGAGCTGGAAATCCGCGCTGCGAGCGGAATTTGAAAAACCGTATTTTTCGGAGTTGCATGAATTTTTGAAATCGGAACAAAAATCCGGACACGAAATTTTTCCGCCGGGCGACCAAATTTTTGCGGCGTTCGATCGCTGTCCGCTGGAAAAAACAAAAGTTGTAATTCTCGGTCAAGATCCGTACCACGGCCTCGGACAGTGCCACGGGCCGTGTTTTTCGGTGAATCCGGGCGTGAAAATTCCGCCGAGTTTGCGAAATATTTTTAAAGAATTGAAGTTAGAATTCCCAAATTTTGAAATCCCAAAAAATGGCGATCTCCGCTCCTGGTGCGACCAGGGAGTTTTGATGCTCAACGCCACGCTCACCGTCCGCGCGCACGAGCCGATGAGCCACGCCGGGAACGGCTGGGAAAATTTTACCGACGCGGCGATCCGCGCGGTGGACGAAAATTTGGAAAATGTTGTTTTTCTGCTCTGGGGACGACACGCGCGCGCAAAAAAAGAATTGATCGACTCGCAGCGACACTGCGTTCTCGAAGCCGCGCACCCCTCGCCATTTTCCGCAAACAACGGATTTTTTGGCTGCGGACATTTTTTGAAAACCAACGAATTTTTGAAAAAATTTGGCAAAACTCCGATCGACTGGCAAACTTGACGCGATGAAAAAAGTTTTTGCCGTACTCGTGTGCACACTTTTGCTGACTGGCTGCACTTTTTTGGAAAAAATTCAGGAGAAAATTCAAAAAGACGCAGAAACACCACCAGCCGCGACGGAACCGCTGGAAACGGAGAAACCGATGCCGCGTCCCGCCGAACCCGTGATCCAGAGCGAAACGCCGGCTCAAATCGTGACGGTGGAAAATTTTTATTTTGAAGCGAGCGAAACCGGACTCGTGTTGAAAAATAATCTCAACAAAAATTACGAACAAATTTTGAGTGAAAATCCAATTTTGGCCGCAGAAATCACCGACGGTATTTTGATGTACACCGAGGCGACGGAAAATCTTGAAGCGACAAAAAGTGTGAATTTGGCAGCGTTCGTGGAATTTTTGAATCAAAAATGAAAAGTTGCACCGCGTGCGGCGCGAGTTTTGAAGTAACTGAAAAAGATCGACAGTTTTTGAAAAAAGTTTCCCCAAAAATCGACGGCGAAAATCTCGTGATTCCCGCACCAGAGAAATGTCCAAACTGCCGGATGCAGCAACGGATGTGTTTTCGAAATGAACGAAATCTGTACCGGAGAAAAAGTGATCTGTCGCAAAAACCGATGATTTCGATTTATCACGAGTCATCGCCACACAAAGTTTTTTCCGCAACCGAGTGGTGGTCCGACGCGTGGGACGGACTCGATGCGGGACGCGATTTTGATTTTGGGCGAAGTTTTTTTGAACAGTTTGCAGAACTTTTGAAAGATGTCCCGCGGATCGGACTTTTTAACGTGAATCCGACCAACAGCGAGTACTGCCAACAAGCGTACAACAACAAAAATTGCTACCTCTGCACGGTGATCACCGAATGCGAAGATTGCCAAAATATTTCGCACACAAACAAAGCCGTCGACTGCTACGACTGCGATTATTTGCAAAACTGCCAACTCTGCTTCGGGTGTCTCGACAGCGACAAATTGTACGGCTGCGTCGACTGCCAAAGTTGCCAAACTTCGAACGACTGCATTTTTTGCTACGACTGCATCGGCTGCACCGACTGTTTTGGCTGTTTTGGGCTGAGAAAAAAAGAATTCCATTTTTTCAACGAACCGTGTTCAAAAGAAAAATATTTTGAAAAGTTGAAAAATCTCGAGCTCGGCAACCGCGAGAAATTTGAAATGTACCGACGCGAATTTCAAAAAGCGCTCACATCCGCTCCGCAGCGCGAAAGTTGGAATTTGAAATGTGAAAACTGCACCGGAAATTATTTGATCAACGCGAAAAACGGCGAATTTTGTTTCGATTCGTTTGAAATCCAAGATTGCAAAAACTGCACGTGGATTTTTGAAAGTCACGACATTCAGGACGTGTACGGCCTCGGAAAAAGCGATTGGTTGTACAACTGCCTCGGAAACGAAAACGCGCACACAGGTGCATTCAACACGTTTGTATCGGACAGTTCGGACGCGTACTACTCCGACTGCTGTTTTTATTCACAAAATTTATTTGGCTGCACAGGACTTCGCAACAAAAAATTCTGCATTTTCAACAAAAAATATTCTCCGGAAGATTATTCCGCGCTCGTGCGAAAAATTGTCGAACACATGAAATCCACCGGAGAGTGGGGGAAATTTTTCCCGGCAAAATTATCGCCGTTCGGGTACGACGAATCCGTTGCATTTGAAAATTTCCCGATCGAAAAACCAAACGCAATCGCAAAAAACTTCCCGTGGTCCGGCCACAAAAAGCCGCTCCCAGCCGCAAAAAAAATAATCACCACCGAGGAATTTCCGAAAAAAATAGAAAATGCCAACGACGAAATTTTGAACGTGGCGATAAAATGCGAAAAATCAGGAAAACTTTTTCAAATCACAAAAAAGGAACTGAAATTTTTCAAAACGTACAATCTCCCGATTCCATCCGTGCATCCGGACGTGCGGTACGCCGACAGAATGGCAAAACGAAATCCACGAAAAATGCACGATCGCCGCTGCGCCGAGTGCCAGAGCGAAATTTTGACAACATTTGCCACCAATCGACCGGAAGAAATTTTTTGTCACGCGTGTTATTTGAAAAAAATTTATTGATCAATTTTCTTTTTTCAAAATTTTCGTACAAAAAAACTCCAACTCAAGAAACTCAAGCTGAAGTTTTTCATTGGTTTCGAAAAAAGAAAGACTACCAACGTCCTCCGCCTCCTCCGCCACCGCCTCCGAAGTCACCACGTGGTGGTCGATCTTCTTTTGGTCGGGCAACGTTGACTTTCATGTCACGTCCCATCAAATCAACCCCGTCGCCGAGTTTGATTCCTTCTTGGGCTGCTGCTTCGTCAGCAAACTCCACGAAACCGAAACCTTTTGATCGGCCCGTGTCTCGCTCCATAATTACGGTTGCGGAAGTGATTTCGCCCGCTTGAGAAAAGAATTGTCGCAGGTCATCATCCCGGACACCATAGGCAAGATTGCCAACGTACAATTTGTTGTTCATCAGAAAAGTTAAAAAAAAGTACGCGCAAATTTTAGTAATTTAAATTTAAAAAGCAAAAGTTTTTTTATTTTTAAAGGAAAAGACAATAGAATGAGTTGCCTAAAAATACATTTCAATGTTAATAATAACTTCGATCTTTGACACGGCAGACTTTTGAAAGTTTTTGAAAGGAGACATTTTTATAAAAATAATAAAAAAAAAGCATGGAAATCACGAGTATGTTATTAATTGTATTTGCTTTTGTGGCGTACACAATTGCAATTTTTTCAGAAAGAAAAAAACACCAACTTTTGTGGTGGATGATTTTCTTTTTTATCGGTGGCGTTGTGTTTGACACGATTGGCACCAGAATGATGATCAAAGAATCCCCTAAAATTTCAATCCACGGAATAGTCGGTTATTCCGCCCTCGCCATCATGTGGCTTCATCTGATTTGGGCACTTTTGTCAAAATTTAGATGGAAAAAAGGAGCGGATTGGTTCAGAAAATTTTCCATTTATGCATGGATACTCTGGATGATCGCATTCGCCAGTGGCTGGATTTTAGGAATATTTTTTTCTGGGGGGAGTCACTAAATGTCTCCTTCCTTTCAGCTTTCAGTCTTCTCACATCCCACTGAAAAATGTTCTCCATTTTTTTCCGGAGAAATTTTTGTCGCGAGAAAATAAATCGAATCCGCCACTTCCGCTGGAAATGCCGGACGACCATTCGGTAATTTTTGGCACAACATTTGCACCCGTTCCGCTGGAATTTGCGCCAACATCGCGGTTTCCACTGGTCCGGGACAGAGCGTCGTGCAAATAATTCGAGAACTAAATTCAATCGCGAGAGATTTCGTCGCGTTGACGATCGCCGCTTTCGTCGCGCCGTACCAAATGTCCGGATGCCCTGTTTCAGCCGCAACCGAAGCAACTGAAACGATTCTCGATCCGGCTGGCATTTTTTGAGAAAAAGATCGCGCCAATTCCACCGGAGCGACCAAATTCACTGCGATTTCGAAATCACATTCCGCGTTCATCACGCCAGCATTGTTGACCAGCACGTCGATCGCACCGATTTTTTCAACGAAAGCAGAAATCTTTTCAGTTTCAGAAAGATCAAAAATTTCCGCCATGAAATTTGGATGCTCAATTTTATTTTCAAAATTCCGTGCCACGCCGATCACGCGCCACTCATTTTCCAAAAATTTCTCAACAGCTGCGCGCCCGATTCCCCTGCTCGCACCGGTGATCAGAACTGTTTTCATTTTTTCGGATCAATTCGATCAAATCCGCACAAATCGCGCAAAACTTCCGGCACGAGCACCGATCCATCGGCTTGTTGAAAATTTTCCAAAATCCCGATCAACGGCCGCGAACTCACCGCCGTTCCGTTCAAAATGTGCGCAAACTCAAGTTTTCCATTTTCGTCGCGGAACCGAATGTTGAGCCGGCGCGATTGAAAATCCGTGCAAATCGACGTCGACGTCATTTCGCGATATTTATTTTGTCCCGGGAGCCACGCTTCAAGATCGTATTTTTTGGTCGCGGAAATCCCAAGATCGCCGCAGCAAACGTTGACAACTTGGTACGGCAGCCCGAGTTTTTTCAAAAGATCTTCCTCGACTTCGCGAATCTGTTCGTGCAATTTTTCGGTTTCGTCCGGTTTGCAAAAAATCACCATTTCAACTTTTTCAAACTGGTGCACGCGGAAAATCCCGCGCGTGTCTTTTCCGTACGTTCCCGCTTCCCGACGGAAACACGGCGAGTACGAAACGTACATTTTCGGTTTTTCGAGATCGAGAATTTCGTCCGAGTGGTACGAAACCATCGGCACCTCGCTCGTCCCGATCAGAAACAAATCGTCGACGCCAGGATTGACGACGTAATTTTCGTCGTGCGCCAAATATCCCGTTCCGTAAATTGCGTTTTCACGCGTGAGAAACGGCGGAATCATCGGCGTGAATCCTTTTTTTGTCACTTCAGAAAACGCCCAAAAAATGAGCGCCCGCTGAAGAATCGCCAGTTCATTTTTGAGATAATAAAATCGTGATCCTGAAACTTTTGCGGATCGCTCCGTGTCGAGCAAATCCAAAATTTCCGCCAAATCCGCGTGATCTTTTGGTTCGAAATCAAATTCGGGAATTTTTCCCTCGGTGCGAATCACGACATTTTCTTCGTCTGATTTTCCGTCCGGAGCAGCCGCGTGCGGCGGGTTTGGAAGTTTTTCCAAAATCGAAGAAACCGTCGTCTCCGCCTCCGATTGCTGCTGTTCGAGTTCTTTTTTTTGCGCAGAAACTTTTTTCATTTCTGCCAGTGCTGTATTTTTTTCATCGCCAGAAAGTGTCGGAATTTTTTTCGAAACTTCATTTTGCTGCGCCCGCAAGTCGTCAAATCGCAACTGCAAACTTCGCCGTCGCTCGTCCGATTTTAAAAGTTCAGGAATCGCAGAATGCGGCACACCTTTTCGCGCGAGCATTTTTGAAAATTCTTCGGGGGTTTTTCGAATTTGTTTGAGATCAAGCATTTTTTACGTAGAATTACGTCTCGCAGTGTACCGATTCTTGCGATCGGGTCAATCACTGGATTTTGACAAAAACACTTGATTATTTTAAAAAAATATTGTAAACTGCTCACTCGCCTCAAAAATATATGAAAAATTCAGCAAAACAACAATTCACGACGCTCCTCTCGCACGCTGATTCGGTACTCCTGGTGGGCGCAAAAAATTGGGCGCTCGACGACGCAGCTGCGCTGCTCGCACTGCAGAAAATTTTGATCGCGCAGAAAAAAAATGTGGTCGTCGTCGCTCCAGATGAAATTCCCACGGAGGGAAAATTTTTGGCAGGAAAAAGTGAAATTTCAAAATCGCTCGGCAACGGAAAAGATTTGGTGATTTCTGTTTCGACGGAAAATGCAAAAATTCAGGATATTTCTTCCGAACGCCACGAAGATTCGGTGGAACTCGTGTTGTCGGTCAAAGATGGATTTTTGTCGCCAGACGATGTTTCGTTTCGAAAACACGCCGGAAATTACGATGCGATCGTCGTCGTCGGCGCAAATAATTTGGAACAGTGCGGAGAAATTTTCTCGCAGCACGCCGCACTTTTTTCAGACACGCCCGTGATAAACGTTTCCGTTTCTCCGGCGAACGAATTTTTTGGCCGCGTGAATTTTGTGGACGCAGCCGCCTCGTCGGTGTGCGAACTTTTGGCAGAAATTATTTTTGAAAATAATGTTTGGAAAACAACGCTCGACGCAGAAACGGCAACGATGATTTTGACTGGAATCGTGGCAGAAACCGAAAGTTTTCTCGCGCAATCAACGTCTGCTCGCGCGTTTGAACTCGCCGCAAAATTGCAGGAACTCGGCGCCGCGCAGTCCGACGTGATCGAAAATTTGTACAAACAAAAAACGTTCCGAAATCTGAAAGTTTTGGGGCGACTGCTGAATAATTTGGCGCTCGACCGAAAACACCAAATGTCCTGGACAAAAATTAGCGATTCTGATTTTGAACTGATCGACGCAACTCCGGACGACATCGACGGCTGGATCGACCAACTTTTGAGACACATCAACGGAGCGGATTTTGTGGCGATGTTTGTCGAACACCGCGAAAAATCTGTCGTGATGATCCGACTCAATTCCTGCGAAATCGATCTCTCCGAACTGCAAAAACTTTTCCCAGAAAAATTTCAAACCGTGCGAAACGGCGTGTATTTTGAGTTTGGAAAAAATTCAATTTCCGAAATTCAGGCGCCGGTGCTCCGAGCGCTCGCCGATTTGCAGGAACGCCGCCTCCGAATCGCGCCCGGAACCGCGATTGAAAAAGCCGAATTGATCGAAAAATCTGACGACACGCCACCGCGGCCAGCGACGATAAATGAAAAAAAATTCAATCCGCGCGCACCAGAAAATGTTCCATTTGAAACAACTCCAAATTTCAGCGACGCACACCAACCCGCAGACGAAAAAATCAAAACCGCAGAAGTCACTGTCCGATCGAGCACGCCGCTCGGCAATCCAAGTTGGCTGAAAAAATAAAAATCATTTTTCGTTTTTCGAAATTCCCCGAACAAAATTCACGCAGCGTGTTTTGTGAGGAAACGGAGCGGTGATGAAATCCAACGTGCGTTTCACCAACAGCAGAACAAACCGCGGATGAAATCAAAAAATTCCCCGCGCAAAATTCCGGAACGAAAATTAAAATATTTTTTTCGAAATTCCCCGAACAAAATTCGCGCAGCGTGTTTTGCGAGGAAACGGAGGCGCCGCCGAGCCAGTACAGTTTTTCGCGCAGCAAAAAACGAAACGCGCGCTGGCGAAATCCGATCACAACTTTTCCCCGCGCAAAATTCCGGAACGAAAATTAAAATATTTTTTTCGAAATTCCCCGAACAAAATTCGCGCAGCGTGTTTTGCGAGGAAAAGGAGGCGCCGCCAAGCCAGTGCAGTTTTTTGCGCAGCAAAAAACGAAACGCGCGCTGGCGAGCGCCGACGTGGTGTCCCCGCCTGGGATCGAACCAGGATCTCAAACTTAGGAGGTTCGTGTTCTTCCACTGAACTACGGGAACTTTTCAAATTTGGAAAATCGCGTACATTGTAGCCGATGAAACTCTTTTCGAAAATGGAAATTCTTGAAAAAGTCAAAACCTTCGTCGAAAAATCACCCGACGGAGTGATTGAAATTCTCGGACCAACCGCGTCAGGAAAAACGGGGTTTTCCATCGAAGTTGCAACCTTTTTGCAGGAAAATTGTGGAAAGAATGTGGAAATAATTTCTGCTGATTCTCGACAGATTTATCGACACACCGATATTTCTTCGGCGAAAATTTCCGAAAAAAAAATGAACGGAATTCCGCACCACGGGCTGGATTTGATTGATCCAGACGAAAAAATGACCGTGTTTAATTTTCAAAAATTCGCATTTGAAAAAATCGAGGAAATTCAAAATCGCGGAAATTTCCCCATCCTCTGCGGCGGCACGATGCTCTGGCTCGACGCCGTGAGCGAAAATTATATTTTTGGAGAAAATTCTGCAGAAAAATCCGTCGCGCGCGGCGAACCGAAATGGAGTTTTTTGAAAATCGGAATCGAGTGGAATCGCGAAAAATTGTACGAACGATTGAACGCCCGCGCTACGCAGCAATTTGAAAATGGACTCGTCGAAGAAACGCAGAAAATTTTGGAAAAATTTAAACTCTCGCACAACGCCCGCACGAGTTTTGGGTACGAAGAAATTGAGGAATTTTTGGCAGGAAAAATTTCTCGATCCGACGCGATCGAAAAAAATCAAAAACGGAACCGAAACTACGCAAAACGCCAACTCACCTGGTGGCGCGGGCGCGAAGACATTTTTTGGCTCGACGGAGAATCACGGTGAAAATTTACGACTCACAAATTTTTCGAGTAAACTGTCTCCGATATTTCACTTTTTTGAATGAAAAAAATCGTTCCCGCTCGCCGATCTGAAAATATTCGGTACGCCGTCCGCGACATCGTCGTGCTGGCGAAAAAAACGGAATCCACCGGAAAAAAAATGACGTACCTCAACATCGGCGATCCGAATTTGTACGATTTTGAAACGCCCGCAGAAATGGTGGAAAATTGTCACCGCGCGATGCGAGAAAATCGGAACGGGTACGCCCCGTCGTCCGGAATCGACGAAGCGCGCAACGCAATTCGACGCGATGCGGAGCGAAAAAAAATTCAAAATATTCAGGATATTTTTGTGACATCGGGCGGCAGCGAAGCGATCGAGATTTGTCTCGCGGCGCTGGTCAATCGTGGAGAAAATTTCCTCACACCGACGCCCGGATATCCTTTGTACACGGCGATCGCGAGTAAAATTGAAGCCGAACTCAATCCGTATTTTTTGGACGAAGAAAACGGATGGCAGCCGGACATCGACGACATTCGAGCAAAAATAAATGATAAAACCCGCGCGATTATTTTGATCAATCCAAATAATCCGACCGGATCCAACTGCCGCCGAGAAATTCTGGAAGAAATCGTCGAAGTCGCGCGCGAACACAATCTCGTGATTTTTTCAGATGAAATTTATGACAAACTTTTATTCGACGACGAAAAACACATTTCGATCGCCGCCCTCGCGCCGGACGTGCCGGTGGTGACTTTTGGCGGATTGTCAAAAAATTATCTCGCTCCCGGCTGGCGAATCGGCTGGGGTGTGGTGAGCGGGAATCCAGAAATTTTGGAAGATTTTGTCGCAGCGATCAACAAATTTTTGCGCGCGCGGCTCTCGGCCAATCATCCCGAGCAGTACGCGATCGCACCGATGCTCGACGGAACGCAAAAACATTTGAAAGAAATTTTACCAAAACTGCAGCGCCGCCGCGACATCACCGTGGAAATGCTGAACGCGATTCCGGGAATTTCGTGCGTGAAACCGACCGGCGCATTTTATGCGTTTCCAAAAATTGAAACTGCCCGACCCGACACAGATTTTGTGAAAGAATTGATCCAGGAAACCGGTGTCGTCGTCGTGCCCGGCAGCGGATTTGGGCAAAAACCGGGAACGCAGCATTTTCGCGTGGTGTTTTTGCCACCGGACGACGTGCTCAAAAAATCGTACGAAAACATCGAAACTTTTTGGCAGAAGTTTTGAAAAAAAACCGAGGAAACCAAGTCCCCGGTTTTTTAATCTTTTTGCCATCAGATGTCATCTAATATCATCCGGTACAATCGACTCGGAAATAATCTCCACCGACATAAAACAAATAAAAAACCAACCAAAAGAAATCACAATAAAAACCCACGTCATTGGGGAGGCAAGTATTCCCAACGAAAAACTAAAGAATCCCAATCTACCTAATAATTTCTTTTGATTTCCGTTTACTTGTTCATCCGAAGCTGAAAACAAAATCACGCCAAGAATGACAAAAACAATGGCGATCGTCGTCCACCATCCCCAACCGATAATTGGGAATGTCCTGGTTGGACAAATATCCAACATTGTCCACGGCTGAACCCAAAAATAAACAAATAAAAACCCAACAACCAAAAAGAAGGTTGTAATACTACTTTTTTCTTTTTTTTCCATAACATTTATTTTGTTGATTAATTAAATAGGCTCTTGACTAGCAGATTATCATCAAATAACCTGCAAACATGTTCAAACACAG
>JABGQW010000032.1 GCA_018648585.1 bacterium
ACTCGCATTGCAATTACCACAAGAATGTTTCCGAGTACTATTTTTGTACGGAGAAAAAACAGACACAAATGCGCGCGAATTAAATTTACACGTTGAACTTGAAGTGCATCACATCGCCATTTTGCACGATGTACGATTTTCCTTCCTGCCGAAGTTTTCCTGCGTCACGCGCGCCCGGTTCCCCATTATTTTCTGTGAAATCCGAGTACGCGATCGTGTCGGCTTTTATAAATCCTTTTTCGAAATCCGTGTGAATCGCTCCGGCCGCCTGAGGAGCGGTGTCACCGATGCGGATCGTCCACGCACGAACTTCTTTTGGTCCAGCGGTGAAATATGTTTGGAGTCCGAGCAACTCGAAACTTTTTTGCGTGAGCGACTCGAGTCCTGATTTTTCGGCACCGAGTTCTGAGAGAAACTCGATTCGTTCCGCTGGATCGAGTTCCGACAATTCCGCTTCAGTGCGCGCGCAGATTGGCACGACGGGAATTTTCGAAAATTTTTCTCCGAGTTTTTCGCGAAATCGAGATTCGTCCCAGTTCACAAAATTTTCTTCGCTCGTGTTTGCGACGATTAAAAATTTCTTGTTGGTCAACAGGTGTGCCTGTTTCAAAATTTTCAGTTCGTCCTCATTCAAATTCTTTTCGAGTTCTCTCGCGAGATTCCCCGATTCTAAAATCGGTTTGACCTGCTCCAAAACAGCAAGTTCTGCTTTTGCTTCTTTTTCTCCCGAACGCGCTTTTTTTGTCACGCGATCAAGTTGTTTGAGCACTGATTCGAGATCGGCGAGAACCAGTTCGGTGAGAATAATTTCAAAATCTTCGCCCGGATTCACTCGCGCAGAAACGTGGTGCACATCCGAATCTTCAAAATCCCGCAGCACGTGCGCAATCGCCTGGCATTCGCGGATGTGACTCAAAAATTTATTTCCCAATCCTTCGCCCTGACTGGCGCCAGCGACCAGTCCCGCAATATCGACAAACTCGATCGCAGCGGGCATCACGCGTTCGGGAGAAACAATTTCTGCCAATTTTCCAAGTCGCGCGTCCGGAACGTTCACGATCCCGATATTTGGATCGATCGTACAAAATGGAAAATTTTCCGCCGCGGCATTCTTCGCGCCAGTGAGCGCGTTAAAAAGCGTTGATTTTCCAACATTCGGGAGACCGACAATTCCAATTTTCAAATTCATCTTTTTTCAAAAAAGTTCACGAGCAGTGTACAAATTTGAAATAATTTTTCAATTCAGGAAAGCCCTTTTTCTTGACGAAAATTTGTGTTCGGGATAAGTTCGTTGTGACTGGAATGTACGTGGTTTTCCTTGAATTTTTCTCCTAATCACCACGACAAGGGAGCTTGAATCAGTCTCGTCTTCGGGCGAACGTACGAGCACCCACTTGAAACCTTTGCAGGAAAAAACCTCCTGCGGAGATCACGGCATTCTGGTGAAGAACCTCGTCTCTGCGGGGTTTTATTTTATTGGGCTAAAAAACTGTCACAGTGGGGATTCTTTTCGGTTCTCTTTTTTGGTACAAAAGGGGGTTGACTTTCTGAGAGAACATTGACAATTCGCTCGTTTTGTGCTAAAAATAAATCCTTACTTGTTTCTGTGTTTTTTTAAAAATACAAAACAAGTAGTTCTTTGACACTTTCAGACGTATTTTATTTGGGATGAAGTCAATGAGTACTGGCTCGAGATCAGTATTTTTCGACTTCATTCAATAAATTAAATCAAACAAAAATTAAAAGTATGAAAAATTTAGTTATGGCAATATTGTTCCTGTTTGCCACAGGATTTAGTACGTTAAACGCACAAATTATAAATGAGCATGGAATAGAAATAATTCCATTGGGATCTGATGTATTTCATTTTGTGGGAGAAAATTTTACAGAAATGGGAACTATCGGAATTACAAATACTGGATCCCTGCCAGTTGAACTGTTTAGTATTTCTTTCAGAAATGTGGGAAATGCAAACGTAAATCAGCTTGCAAATGTCGCAATGTATGATGTAAATCCGTGGCAGGTTTCTGCACAAACGGTAATCAGCAATGAGAATGTTCAATTTGATCTTAGTAACGGAGTTGCGAGTGGTTCTATTTTAAATGTTGGTGACACAATTATTTGGGAGATTCGAGCCGATGTTATTTCTGCTTCTATCGATGATACGATTCGATTTCAGCTTGCGGAACTAGTTACGAAGAAACAATTGGCATCTGGTGTTTCTACCAGTGTTCTAGAAATTGAGGAAAGTTCTTCTGAAGGAATGCTTACAAAGCATATTTTGGATCCTGGTTTTATGACCGCAGTGGAGCCATTTTCTTCGGCAACTGAACTCTCCGTATTTCCAAATCCAACAACAAGGTTCATTCGCATTTCTTCTTCCGAGGAAATCAAAAAAATGAATTTGTTTGATCAAATGGGACAACTCGTTTGGTCGGGAAAAGGAAATAATATTGATGTTTCTGCGATGGCAAAAGGCGCATATTTTCTTAAGATGAAAATGCCATCCGGGAAAATTACAACAAAACTAATTATCAAAGACTAAAAAATACGACTGAATAGTGTTTTCTCCCCCGTTTGTTTTACAAGCGGAGAGTTTTTTTATTTCAAAAAACTGTCGTGCAATGTTTCGAACGCGAGTTTCATGTCTTTTTTCTCCACAAAAAAACAAAATCCTGTGTACGTCGAAGAGACTTCGATTAGGTTTATATTTTGGAGTGTTATTTTCTGAATCAATGCGTGCAACAGCCCTGGCGTTTCAAAATATTCCGCGGAAAACTGCACTTCCACACACGCTACATTTTGATTCTGATACTTCGGTTCTTCTTGCACGATTTCATGAAGCAGTGGGGCAAAACGGTTGTCGATTGTAAGTGTAATTTCACGAGAGTTTTCAGATTGGCTAAAAAATCCATGCTGTTTTTCGAGTTCGTCAAAAAGTTTTGAAAGCTGCTGATGTACGCGTCGTGTCTGCGGAAATGTAGTCGTACAGAGATTGGAATAAATCAAAATCGTCCGAAATTTAAACGGTTTTTGTTGTCGAAGCTGGCGATCAGATTCTCGTTGCATTCGTGACAATGCCATCAGGAGTGCAGTCGAAGTAATTTCTTTTTTTGTCCGTGCTTCAATTAGAGGCTTGAGATATTTTGCAAGTTGCGTGAGATTAAAAAGACGGTTCGAAAACCCGTGCTCCAACAGTGGATTTCCAGAGACGATTTGTTCGATTGCGTCGGATATTTTGAGCATTTTTGTTTCAAATATAACAGGCTATGAAATTATTCTTCTTTTTTATATAAAAAATGGCTTCAAATCGCAAATCGAAAAGAATGAGGGCGAAAATATTTTAACCATTTAAAAAATATTTGATCCAGCTTTCGCGACGGAGTGCTGATAAATTTAAGACCTTTTGAGCTTTTGAGCTTTTGCCCCCCGAGGAAATGAGGGGCACTTTTTTATTGTAAAAAATGGGAAAAAGGATAATTAAAATCTTTTTTCGTTCTATTTATAACAATTACTGATGTATTTATAACATTTTTGTATATAAAATTAACTTCATTTTTTTGTGAATTATAACTGAGATACTTCTTAACCTTTTTTCTCATGTCCCACATTGAGAACGGCAACGGCACCCCGGAAGGGGATCACATGAACAGTCAGGAACGATTTGAACAAGAATTGGGACAATTCACCTCGATTCTTTCTCAGATGGATGAGATCAAACGGGGAGTAACCGAATTCAATCTCGATCCGCAATTGGCGCTTAATCAAGTTGAGTTAATACGAAAGATGGCTCAAAAAATGAATTTTGGAAATGGGTTAATCGAACAATTATTAAGAAGAACAGATCAAATTATGTCGCGAATGCAACAAGAGATTGCGTATGTGAACGATATTTCATTTCAAACAGGAGTGGAAATGCTTGAAGATCGTCCAAATTTACGATTAGGTGGACCGGTCATGAATGCAATTAGAGAAACGCAACAACGAGTCCAAAGACAACTTTCAATGAATTCAGAGAAAGAACAATGGCCCATGGGTATTCCGGAAGAGAATCACATGAGATTGGGTATGCGGGAACGGTTTGAAAATGAATGGGAGCAATTCACCACCTCTATTCTTTCACAAGTTGATGAGATTAATCGAGAAGGAGTAACGTTAAGTGTTGATCAACGGTTTGGTCTAATTCATTCAATTCAAAAAATTGTTGAAGAAACACGATTTGAATCTCGATTGCGTGAAGAATTACAGCGAATCGCGGTTCAGATTTATGATGAAATGTAACAAGAAATTATATTTATAAAAAAACTCCCGCCATTTCGGCGGGAGTTTTTGGGTATAAAAAAATTCTCTTTCACTTCGGACGCAAAACGACCATGGATTTACCTATTTGGGAATCAACTTTAAACCAAACAGTTCTTGCTTCAATGTTAAAAAATTTAATGAAGCGTACCAATAAAGCCTCTGTAAAGGCGGTATTCCATCCGCACATTCCCGTACGGATACCTTGTTACGACTTAAGCCCAGTTACTGGTTTCACCTTAGGCCACTCTTATTGAGCAGACTTTGGGCGCCCCCAGCTTCCATGCCTTGACGGGCGGTGAGTACAAGACCCAGGAACATATTCAACGTGCCATGACTGATACACGTTTACTAGCGATTCCAGCTTCACGAAGTCGAGTTGCAGACTTCGATCCGAACTGAGATCAGTTTTCTCCGATTGGCTGAGCATTGCTGCTTCGCTTCGGTTTGTACTGACCATTGTATTGTGGGTGTAGCCCCAGGCATAAGGGCCATGCTGATTTGACGTCATCCTCACCTTCCTCCGGTTTATGACCGGCGGTCTCCTGTGAAAATACAACACAGGACAAGGGTTGCGCTCGTTCACGGACTTAACCGCACACCTCAAGGCACGAGCTGACGACAACCATGCAGCGCCTGTCATCTATCCAGCCGAACTGACCTAATTGTTTCCAAAAAGTATAATAGAGATGTCAAGCCTGGGTAAGGTTACTCGCTTATTAACGAATTAAACCCCGCAATCCACCGCTTGTGTGGGTCCCCGTCTATTCCTTTGTGTTTTAAGCTTGCGCTCGTACTACACAGGCGGCATGCTTATCGGGTTACCTTAGGCACAGAGACCAGGTCGAGGGTCCCTACACCGAGCATGCATCGTTTACGGCGTGGACTACAGGGGTATCTAATCCCTTTCGCTCCCCACGCTTTCGTCCCTGAGCGTCAGTAAGTGGCCAGTGCGCTGCCTTCGCTTTTGGTGTTCCTGTGCATATCTACGGATTTTACCCCTACTTGCACAATTCCACGCACCTCTCCACTACTCTAGTGTACCAGTTTGGATTACAGCACCGATGTTGAGCACCGGTATTTCATAACCCACTTGATACACAGCCTGCGGACGCTTTACGCCCAATAATTCCGGATAACGCTTGCACCTTACGTATTACCGCGGCTGCTGGCACGTAATTAGCCGGTGCTTATTCATGAGGTACCGTCAGATCTTCTTCCCTCATAAAAGGTGTTTACAACCCGAAGGCCGTCATCCACCACGCGGTGTCGCTCCGTCAGACTTTCGTCCATTGCGGAAGATTCTTTACTGCTGCCTCCCGTAGGAGTATGGGCCGTGTCTCAGTCCCATCGCGCCTGGTCATGCTCTCACACCAGGTACCCGTCATAGCCTTGGTAAGCCATTACCTTACCAACAAGCTGATAGGCCGCAAGCACCTCCCGTACCGATAAATCTTTACTCTTTCGAGACCATCCGGTATTAGCTGACCTTTCGGCCAGTTATCCCTGAGTACGGGGCAGCTACTTACGTGTTACTCGCTCGTCCGCCACTTTCACACAAAAAAGTAAACTCTTCTGTGATCACGTTCGACTTGCATGTATTAAACGCACCGCCAGCGTTCATCCTGAGCTAGGATCAAACTCTTCTTAAAAAGTTTGAAACTCAGAAAAAATTCTGGTTCCTATTGCAGGGTTTTTCGAAACCCTGCGAAAAATATAATTCCAAAGAAATTAACGTTGATTTTGCTATTTTGCTGCGTCCGAAATGAAAAAGAACTTTGTTTGTGCCGCTTTTTGTCGACGCTTCTAGGTCGAACGGCCAGGCGATTTTATTGAAGGAAGTTCGATTGTCAAATTTTTTTCGTCGGATTTTTTCGAGGATTGATTTTCTCTGGGAAATTCGTACGATTGTGGCGATGGGAATTCAGATTTTTTTTGTGGCAATCGGCGTAATTTTTTTACTCGGTATTTTCGTGATTTTCCTGCGCCGGAAGCGGAAATTGTCCGGTTCTGATTTTCAAAAATTTTCGACAAAAATCCTCGAAACAAAAACGCTCGATCCAGCGCACGCGATTCTAGAATCGCACAAGATTTTTGCGGCGGCACTCGGCAAAATTATTGGTGAAAACGCAAAAAAGATGACGGCGGCGGCACGCGTTTCCCAGTTTCAAAAACGATTTCCAAACCAAAAACAGATCTGGAATTTTCACCGATTGCGCAACCGGATCGCGCACGAAACCGATGCGCGCGTCTCGTCGGTGCAGGCGGATCAGGCACGGGAAAATTTCGTCCGAGCACTGCGATCACTCACGCGCTGAGATTTTTTAAAAATTTCTCCAAACTCTCGCGCCAGTCTGGCGGCGGCGGCGTTTTTGAATTTTTCAGTCGCGAATTTTTCGGACGTTTTGCAGCACGAGAAATTTCGGCAGCAGTGATTTTTTTCACTGAATTTTTGCGTCCGGAAATTTCTAAAAATTTTTCTGCGAACTCCACCCAACTCACCGCGGGCCCGGAGTTTTGGAAATGAAAATGTCCGCTCGCGGGCGAATTTTTTACTAAAAATTTCACGACGTGTTCTGCCAAATCCGCGGCAAAAGTGGGACGCCCGATTTCGTCCGCGACAATGCGCAGTTCCAAATTTTCGCGCGATTTTTCCAAAATTTTCTCGACAAAATTTTCTCCGAATTCTCCGATCAGCCACGACGTTCGCACATTCCACCAGCGGATTTCGGAATTTTCTAAAATGTGTTCCGCACGCGATTTTGTTTCTCCGTAAAAATTCAGCGGCGCGCGTTCAAAATTTTCTGGAATTTCAAAATTTTCCGGCGCATCAAAAACGTAGTCCGTCGAAAAATGCACGATCGGAATTTTGTACGCGACGAGATTTTTCAAACTTGAAACGTTCACCGCTTCACATTTTTCCCGTTCGGATTCCGCACGATCAACCGCCGTCCAGCCCGCGCAGTCGACGATTTTTTCAAAACTTTCCGGCAGATTTTTTTCGAAAAAGTTCGCGATCGAATTTGTATTTTCCAAATCGAGCGTGCTCCGATCGGGCGCCAAAAATGTAATTTTTTCGCGGTCAAAAATTTTACGAAATTCGGTGCCGAGCATTCCGGTGCCGCCGAGAAGAAGTATTTTCACGCGGAAGTTGTACCAAAAAACAAAAAACTCGTCCACCGGGGACGAGCTTTCAACACTCTTTTTGAGTAAGCCGAGTTTTGTCGTGGGTCGTCATTTCTCTGATCCCGAAAATTTTTTTCGGTGTCATCGGCAGGACCAAACTTCAGATCAATCGCGGGAAAAACACCGCTTTCCGAGTCTGGGCCATCTGCTTCTCCGCCGGGAGGGTTTACCATCTCGCGATTTTGAAACCGCGCGAACGGACGCACATTGCGCGTCCAGCTTTTCACCGTTCCCCCAGAAAACTGGGGACGTTTTGTCTCTGTGGCACTTTCCCTCGCACATTTTTGCAAATGTACGGATCGGCTGTGAGCCGTTCCCGTATTTTTCGTGCGGCTCGGACTTTCCTCTTCCAAATCTTGGAAGCGACGATCTTCAAAAAGAGCATCGAATTTTTAACAGATTCCACAAAAAATACAAATCCTAAATGCCCACGGGGGGGTGGACACTGAGGATTGATATTTTTTACCCCATCCCATCGAAGTACAAACTTCCAGAGAACGGTGCAGTTTCCCAATATTCTTTTTGTAAAAAAAAGTCAAATTTTTTACTCACTTTTTCTTGATTGAGAACGAAAATATTTTGTGGTATATTTCTGCGCGATGGATGATCGTTTCGTCGAAGATCTCAAAAACCGCGTGGACATTGTGGATGTCGTACGAAAGTACGCTGAGCTCAAAAAATCGGGGAAAAATTTTATGGGAAAATCACCGTTTCGAAACGAACGAACTCCCAGTTTTTGCGTGAGTCCGGACAAACAATTTTGGTACGATTTTGGTTCATCGGAGGGCGGCGACGCAATTTCATTTTTGGAAAAAATTGAAAATCTCTCGTTTCCCGAAGCCGTCGATCATCTCGCGCAAATCGCAGGAGTCGAAGTTCCCAAAAATATGAATTCGAGCGGAACTTCCCGCGAAAAAAAAAGCGACATTTTTGCGTTGCACCGAAAAGCAGCGCAGTTTTTTAGTTCTCAACTCAAAAATTCGGAGTACGCAACAAATTATTTGAAAAAACGCGGAATCACCGAAAAAATAATCACCGACTGGGATCTCGGGTACGGCGGAGACACGTCCGACGGACTGACGAAATTTTTACTTTCGGATGGATATTCGACCGCGCAAATCGCAGAATCTGGCGTGGCGTTCGAACGTGAATTTGGAGACAAAACAATGCGCGACCGATTTGACGGACGAATTATGATTCCGATCCACGAGCCGCGGAACAGCGAGATTATCGCGTTCACCGGACGGAAACTTCGCGACGATCAGCACAGCGGAAAATACGTAAATTCGCCGGAAAATCCGGTGTACCACAAAAGTGCGACACTTTTTGGGTTGCACCGCGCACGGAAAAAAATCCGCGATCGGGACGCAGTCATTTTGGTCGAAGGAAATTTTGACGTAATTTCTGCGCACGCAGCCGGATTTGATCACTGCGTCGCGACCTGCGGAACAAGTTTGACCGAAGATCATCTCCGCGCGCTGCGACGGCTGACGCGGAATATTTTACTCGCGTTCGATTCGGATCTCGCAGGGAAAAAAGCGACGCTGCGTTCGGTGGAACTCTGTTTAAAAATGGAACTCGATCCAAAAATTGTGGAAATTTCTGGCGGAAAAGATCTCGACGAACTGTTCCAAAAAAAACCAGAACTCGCGGAACAAGCGATCAAAAATGCAAAATCGGCACTAGAATTTCTTTTTGAAAAATTCGCGGAAAAAAATTTGAAAGATCCGACGAACGGACGAACCAAATTTTTGGATTCCTTCTTTTTCTTTTTGGCGCTCCTGACCCGGCCGATCGAAGTGAACGACTGGAAAGACAAACTTTCGCAGCGGCTAAATTGTTCCCGACAAATTATCGACGAAGAATTCGAACGATTTTTGGAAAAAGGCGCACAATCTTTTGGCTACCAAAAAGAAAAAATTGTCGATTCGCCGCGCCAAAAAGTTTCTCGTCCCGAATCGTTCGTCGGGTTTTTGTCGGCGTTTTGGGAATTTTTTGCACCGAAACTCGATCCGAAAATTTTGGAAATTTTTCCGTCGGGCGACGCACGAGATTTGCTCGAGAAAAAGATTTCGAACCAAAATTTATCCGACGACGAAAAAGTAAAAATCGCCGGATGGGAACTCGCGCAGTCAAATTTGTACGACGAACAGGTGAGCGAAAATAATTTGAAAAAAACATTCGAATCGTTCGCCAAAGTTTTACAAATTGAAAAACAAAAAGTTGATCGCCGAACGGCGGCAAAAAATTTAAAATTTTAAAAATGGAAAAAACCTGCTCCGTTTCCGGCAAAAAATTCGAGGTCACGGACGCGGATTTGAAAATTTATGAAAAACTGGGATTGCCCGCACCAACGCTTTGTCCGGACGAACGGAATCGTCGTCGAATGGCGTGGCGAAATGATCGTGTTTTTTATCGCAGAAAATGTGATCTGACCGGAAAATCGATCATTTCAATTTATCCGGAAAAAACGCCATTTCCGGTGTACGAGCACAACGCGTGGTGGAAAGACGGCTGGGATCCGTACGAATTTGGACGCGATTTTGATTTTTCACGAAATTTTTTCCCGCAGTGGCAAAACCTGATGAATTCCATTCCGCGGCGAAGTCTCGACACGGTGAATTGTGAAAATTCAGATTTTTGCAACTACTGCGGCGACGACAAAAATTGCTACCTCGACATCGCCGGCGAGGCGAACGAGGATTGCTACTACAATCTTTTTACGAAACATTCCAAAAACTGCGCGGACAACACTTTTGTGTACCGATCAGAGCTCGTGTACGAATCGATCAGTTGCTCCGAATGTTTTGACTGCCGATGGTCGATGTTGTTGGAAAATTGTTCCGCGTGCGATTTTTGTTTCGACTGCAAAGGCTGCACCGACTGCGTTTTTTGCTGGAATCTGCGCCGAAAAAAATTCTGCATTTTTAACGAACAACTTTCAAAAGAAGAATTTGAAAAACGGAAATCTGAGCTGCGAACCGATTCGCACAAACATTTGGAAATGTACCGCGAAAAATTCGCCGAAATGCTGCGAGACTCCGCAACACACAAAAATATGCAGATTTTGAAATGTGAAAACTGCGACGGCAACAACATCAAAAATTCGAAAAATACGCACTTCGCGTTCAACGTCGCCGACTGCTGGGATTCGTCATTTTTGTACGACGTGCTCGAAGCGACCGATTGCCGCGATCTGAATTATTCGCTGTACAAACCCGAATGCAGCATCGAAATTATCAGCACGCTAAATTTGAAATTTTGTTTTGCGACGATGGGAACGCATTTTTCCAACGATCTCGCGTACTGCGATCACTGCGAAAATTCGCACGATTGTTTCGGCTGCATCGGATTGAATCACGGAAAATATTGCATTTTCAACAAAAAATATTCGAAAGAAAAATATTTTGAACTGCGCGAAAAAATTATTTCCAAAATGCGCGAAACCGAAGAATGGGGCGAATTTTTTCCGGCGGAAATGTCGCCGCACGCGTACAACGAAACCGTCGCGCACGAATATTTTCCACTCACAAAATCGGAAGTCGAATCGCGCGGACTGCGCTGGAAAATTCCGGACGCACGAGAATTTCAAAAACAAAAATTGCACGTCCCCGATCTGCTCGCCGACGCGGAGGATTCGATCTGCGACGAAACTTTTGCGTGTGAAAAAACGGGAAAAAATTTCAAAATTATTCCGCAGGAACTCAAATTTTATCGGAAAATGAACGTCGCGCTGCCGCGAATTTGCCCGGACGCGCGGCACGAAGCGCGGATGAAACTTCGGCCGCCGCGGGAACTTTTTGAGCGAAATTGCCAAAACTGCGGGACAAAAATGCAGAGCCCATTTTCGCCGGAACGAAACGAAAAAGTTTTCTGCGAAAAATGTTTTATCGAGACGGTGAACTAAAATTAAAAACTTTGAGAGATGAAAGAGACATTTGTGAGCTTCTTTCATCTGACGCAGAAAAATACAAAGATTTTCTGATTCAAGAATTTAGTAGCCATAAGATTTGCGCCAGTGTACTTCTTGCCATTCTTCGGCACGTTGATTTACTTTTTCAACAAATTCGGCAGCAAGTTTTTGACCGTTTTCAAATGCTTTTTTTCGTTGCGTTCTTCGTTGAAATTGTTGTTCCAAACTTTCAACGGTCGCATTGCGATCTACCACGATGGGACAATTTTCCCACACAAAGTAGCATTGTTTTGATTTTGCTTTTTCAAGCACATCGAGAATGACTTCCTGGAACGACATTGTACCGACACTTACCATTTTAATGGTTTTGAGATTGACCCGAAAAATGGGACATCTCTTCTTTTTAGATGTATTCTTTTTTCTCATTTTGATAAAAATTTATTGGTTCATAAAAACATCTCTCTCTCAAAATTTTCAAGTTTCGAAATTTCAAAAAGCAGAAACACACTTATCTGCTTTTTGTTTTTTTGTCAAAATACTTATTTAAATTAAATCATTCCGCCCGAAATGTTTGAAATATTTACGCTCGTCAACGCGCGTCGAATTTCTTCGATCGTGGCGTCGCACGTGGTGGGTGCGTGCAGATTTTTTCCTGTTTCTGGACATTTTTTATTGGAATCAATTTCTGGTTTTTTCATTTTTGAAGACATTTTTTTAAAATTTAAAAAGAAAAATCCCCGGAGGGATTTGAGTACAAATTTCTGCGCAGCCGTGAAATCTTCACCAGCAGCGAGAAACCGGGCGGTGCCACCACGTGCGGTTTTTTCGTTCGAAATGCGATTTAGAGAAGACCATTTTTTTTGAAAAGTCGAAACAAAATGAGGAGTGTTTTGGGGCAATTTGCATTTGGTTTTTTTTCTGCCCGACGGCGGAGTGAATCGATTTCCCACGAAAAATTCGCGCTGCGCGCGTCTGTTGATCGAGACTGATTCAAAGTTTGTGGGGACATTTTTATCTGCTTTTATGCTAGCACGCTAGCACACTTGCGTCAAATATTTTTTTCAGTACGATAAAAAAGATGAACTCAAAAAAGAAAATGTTTCTGGCGGCCATCGCTGAAAAACTCAAAACCGAGCGCGATTTTGACCATTTTTTTTCCGACATTTTGACGCCCGGCGAGTACTCCGATCTGATCGACCGATTCGCGATTTGCTCGCATCTTTCGACTGGAGCGACGGTTCAAAAAGTCTGCAAAAATCTCGGCGTGGCGAGCGCAACCGTCGTCCGCGGAAATCGCGTCCTCAAACACGGAACCGGAAAAGTGAAAAAAATGATGGAATAAAAAAAACTCCCCAATGTTTTTTAATCGGGGAATTCATTCCCCGACGGCGGAATAAATTCCGCCGCAGAAACTCACTCGCAAATCTGCCCGTCACCACACACCCATCATTTTTCGAGGAAAAGTTTTTGCTAAAAACTTATTTCCAGAATTTTCATTGGAAAAGTCAAGTCCGCGTCTTGTAATTTTCACCGAAAATACGCACAATTCTGTCATCGACTTTTTGATGCAATTTTTTCTCGACCAATTTTCCAAAATTTCCACGCTGCCCGATTGGGCGACCGGGGCGCTGAGTTTCTTTGTCTACGACACGCTCAAAATTTGGATTTTGCTGCTGCTGATCACACATTTTATGAGCGCGCTGCGGTGGTACTTGCCGATGGATCGTGTTCAAAAATTTCTCACGTCGCGGCGCTGGTTCGGGCTCGATTTTTTGATCGCGACACTTTTTGGCGCAATCACGCCATTTTGTTCGTGCAGCAGCATCGCGCTGTTTGTCGGATTTGTGCAGGCGCGCGTGCGGCTGGGGGTGACGCTCGCTTTTTTGATCACATCGCCGCTCGTCAACGAAGTTGCGCTCGCGATTTTTTGGAGTCTTTTTGGCTGGAAATTTACGCTGCTGTATTTTTTTGCAGGAATCGGAATCGGCGTTTTCGGCGGAATAATTTTGAGTCGATTTCGTCTGGAAAAATGGCTCGAGCCGTTTGTTCAAAATCTGCCGGAACGTAAAAATTTTTCGGCGAATCGGCAGACTTTTTCGTTCAAAAAAATCTGGAATCACGTGCACGCGGAAGCGATGGAAATTTGGAAAAAGCTCGCCGTGTACATTTTGATCGGCGTGGCGATCGGCGCGCTGGTGCACGGATTTGTTCCAGAAAATTGGTTCGCGGAAAAACTCGCCGGAACCGATTGGTGGAGCGTTCCGGTGGCGACAATTCTCGCGGTTCCGCTGTACGTCAACGCCTCCGGCGCCGTTCCGGTGCTCGAATCGCTGATCGCAAAAGGCGTGCCGATCGGGACGGGACTCGCATTTATGATGGCGACCGTCGGGCTGTCACTGCCCGAAGCGCTGATTCTCCGGCGCGTGATGCGGCCAAAATTGCTTCTGACATTTTTTGGAACCGTGACACTCGGAATTATTTTAATCGGCTGGGGATTTAATTTTTGGCTTTAAAAAAAAGCCCCAACGGATAAAGAAGGAGCTTTTAGATTCGTTCATTTCGACGTGTCTTTTCATTTATCTTCTCCGTCTGCGCTTCAGACGAAGAAGCATCTTTTGGATTTTTTCATCTTCAGCCAAGTACGCTGCGAAAAAAACAGGAACAGCTGAGATCACTGCAAGCAGCAGAGACATCCCAATGTCTTTAAATGCCTGAGAGAAAGGGATTTCATGGGGAACTTCCCCAGATCCAATTGCTCCAATGACCATCATTATCCACAGAAATGCTGTAAATAATCCCAGTACACCAGGAGCGCCAATCAGAAAAACTACAATCCAAGCGATAATTTCTCGAGTCAATTTTGTCATAATTTCATATACACCTCCTTTTTTTAATATAAGTTAGACATAAATAAGTAATCAACTCGAGGGCGTTTGACCGTCGTACCTGATCACTCCTGCACGCACGACAGCCAAACCAGACACGTCAATGAAAAGATCTGATGCAACAAGAAATTCTTGTGAGAAGTTTTTGTCGACAGACTGTTTTTAGTTCAATTTATGAGATCTGTCAAGTAATGCGGTTGCATTTTCCCCAAAAATCCGCACAATTCCTGGCGATGGTCGTTGACAATCGCCGCGCCCGATTTGAGTACGAATTGCTGGATACTTTTACGGCAGGAATCGTGCTGCTCGGCTGGGAAGTCAAATCCGTCCGAGCGGGAACGGCAAATCTCAAATCCGCGTGGGTGACGATTCGGGACGACGAAGCTTTTTTGGAAAATTTTTCTGTGTCGCCGTGGCGGTTTGCGCACGGAATCGTGCAGGAACAAAATCGGTCGCGGAAACTGCTTTTGAAAAAAAACGAGCTGCGCAAGATTTCTCAAAAATTCAACGAAACTGGTCACACGATTATTCCGCTGAAAGTTTTTTCGGATCGCGGATTTCTCAAGTGCGAACTCGCGGTCGCGCGCGGGCGAAAAAAACACGAAAAACGCCAGGTTTTGAAAGAACGTTCCGAGAAAAAAATCGCGCGCCAGGTAATGAAAAATTTCAACGGCTGATCCGCAATTTTCACGACGAAATTTTAACTTTTGAAAAAAAAGAAAAATATATTCCACACAATTCTTCATTTTTAATTTTTCATTTTTAATTTTTCACAGTACACTCCGAAACGATGCGTTGTCCCAGCTGCAACCACGAAGATTCCAAAGTCGTCGATTCGCGAATGTCCGAGCACGGGGCGTCGATTCGCCGACGGCGAGAATGCCTGAATTGTGGATTTCGATTCACGACTTTTGAGCGCGTGCAGACCGCAAATTTGATGGTGAAAAAACGGGACGAAACAACCGAACCGTACGACCGACAAAAACTGGAAAAAAGCATTTTAATTGCGTGCGCAAAACGTCCGATTTCACTCGAAGAAGTCCGCGAAAAACTGTGCGGACTCGAGGAAAAATGGGGACGCGAACCGATCATCGACACGAGCCGAATCGGAGAAGATGTGATGAAAATGCTGCGCGAAATCGACGAAATCGCGTTTGTGAGATTTGCGTCCGTGTACCGAGAATTTGAAAATGTCGAAGCATTTAAAAAAGAATTTGAAAAATTATTGCACGAAAAATAGAATTCGAAGCGCCGTTTCAAAATCCCATATTTTTAAAATTTCAAAAATGACCGATCTGATTCTCGTGGGCAAACAGGGCAGTGGAAAAGGAACTCAGGCAAAAATTTTGGCGAAAAAATTCGGGTACCAAATTTTCGAAACGGGCGCAGCACTGCGAAAAATTGCGAACGCAACTTCGGAACTCGGACAAAAAGTGAAAGAAATTACGACACGCGGAGATTTGGTTCCAAATGAAATTGTGATGGAAATCGTGCGAGAATTTTTGAAAAATGCAGACACAGAAAAATCTGTGATTTTTGACGGAATCCCGCGATCGGAAGAACAGCGCCAGACGCTGGAAAAGTTGCTCGGCGAAATGGGACGAGAATTTCTCGCGCTGGAAATAAAACTTTCCAACGGCGAAGCGATGGAACGACTGATGATGCGAGCGCACTGCAACGAGTGCGGTTCTGATTTTGGAAGTGCAGAAGACGAATGTCCGCGCTGCGGATCGTTCGATATTTCGCGCCGCGCCGATGACAATCCCGAATCGATCAGCACGAGATTGGAGAATTTTGAAAAATACACCGCGCCACTTCTTGACAAATGGAAAACGGCTGATAAATTGATTTCGGTCAATGGAGAACAGCCTGTAAATGCAGTGACAACGGAGATGTTGGCCAAACTTAATCTCACTTAAAAAATGGAAAATAATGTTGAAAAAATGACACGTCGTCCGGATGTGGTTCTTTTTGGAGCACCCGGATCAGGAAAAGGAACGCAGGGAAAACTTTTAAAAAAATATGGATACGTGGTGATGAGCACGGGGGATGAGCTTAGAAAAATTGTGAAAGGGAAACCAGAAAATGAAAACGAGGCAGCAATCCAGGAGACAATGCAGGCTGGTGGCTTTGTTTCGGATAAGATAATCGAAGAAATTGTAAGGAATTTTTTGAAGAAAAATGAGGGAAAATCAATTGTTTGGGATGGATTTCCACGAACAGAAGAACAACGCCAAGCTTTTGAGAAAATTATGACGGATGCTGGAAGGGAGTTTGAGGTGGTTCGGTTGTCTGTCCAAAAGAAGGATGATCCGAAAATGATAGAACGCATTATAAACAGAGGAAATGAGGCAGAAAAAATAGGAAAAACAGTGCGACCGGATGATCGTGATCCCAAAATTATTCAAAATCGCCTCAATGAATTTCGAGAAAAAACGCGAGTGGTAATTGAGGAGTGGGAAACATTTCGAGATGTTCATGACATTAGCGCTATTCAAGAAATTGATGAAATTCACGAACAAATCGTTAAAGCTGTTATCGAGACGAAATCAAATGTAGATGAAGTGATCGAAAATTAATTTGTCATTTTTCTGCGCTGGGAGTACCGTCGGGACAAATGGCAATTTTGGTGAAAACGGCTGCCGAGTTGGAAATCATGCGACACTCTGGAAAAATTTTGCAAGCGGCACAAACCGCGATGAAAAAAGCACTCGTGCCAGGAATTTCGCTTAAAGAAATTAACACAATCGCAGAAGATGTGATTCGGACCGCCGGCGGAAAACCCGGATTTTTGGGATTTCACGGATTCCCCGCGACAATTTGCGGAATGATCAATTCCGAAGTGGTGCACGGAATTCCGGACGATCGAAAACTCAAAAAAGGAGACTTGGTGTCCGTCGACTGCGGCGTGATTTGGAAAAATCTTTTTTCGGACGCGGCGTTTTCGGTGATCATCGGCGGAGAAGAAACGCATCCCGAGCGCGCAAAATTTTCGAAAACTGTTCGATCGGCGCTGTTGTCTGGCTGCGACGCTGCGCGCGCCGGAAATCACATCGGCGACATCGGACACGCGATCGAAACGGTCGTGCGACGCGGCGGGTACTCGATTTGCAAAGAATACACCGGACACGGACTCGGGTACGAAATGCACGAAGAACCGTACATTTTCAACTACGGACGCCCCGGACACGGCGCAAAACTTCGAGCAGGAATGACAATTGCGATCGAACCGATCATCGCGGCAGGACGCCCAACTTGCAAAATTTTAAAAGATGGCTGGACGGTCGTGACCGCGGACGGACACGATTCGTGTCAGTGGGAACACTGCGGCGTGGTGACGGAAACCGGACTGGAAATTTTTGCCTGAAAAGATTGTTTGCAAAAACAAAAAAACTTTCAAAATTTTAAAAAATCGCAACACTTCAAGTACTGTTTTTAAAATATCTTTTTTTCAAATGAACTTTCTCAAACGAATTCTCCTTTTTTTCCTCGTAAATCTTGCGGTGATCGCGTTGTTGATGACGATCATGAGTATTTTTCATCTCGAACCGTACATCACGCCGTACGGTTTAAATTTGTCATCACTCGCCGTTTTTTCCGCCGTGATCGGATTTGCTGGCGCGCTGATTTCGCTCGCACTTTCGAAATGGATTGTCAAAAAAACGCTCAAAATTCGCATCGTTAAAAATCCACAAAATTCTGCCGAAACACATCTGACGCACGTGATTTCACAGATCGCCTCGCAAGCAGGCGTGCGCACGCCAGAAATTGGAATTTATCAATCACGCGAAATAAACGCATTCGCCACCGGACCAACACAAAATCGGGCGCTCGTGGCGGTTTCGTCCACGCTTTTGGAACAATTTTCTCCGGACGAATTGGAGGGCGTTCTCGCGCACGAAATGACACACGTTACCAACGGCGACATGATCACGATGACGCTGTTGCAGGGAGTTTTGAACACGTTCGTGATTTTTCTCGCGCGAGCAGGCGCGTACGCAATCCAGTCTGCAACCGGACGAGATGAAATCGGCGAGCTGGCGTACTGGGGACTTTCGATTTTTCTCGAAATTATTTTCGGTGTTTTTGCGATGATGATTTTGATGGCATTTTCTCGCCGCAGAGAATTCCGCGCAGACATCGGCGGAGCGCGGTTTTCCAGCAAAAGAAAAATGATTTCTGCACTTCAGAAATTACAAAAAATGCAAAATTTTTCACGAGATCCGAAACAGTCGACAAGTTTGCACGCATTAAAAATCTCGGATCGACAGAGAAAACGTTTTCGCTTTTTTGCTTCGCATCCACCACTGGCAGAACGAATCGCTCGATTGGAAGCGGAACCAATTGGATAAAAAATTTAATTTTTTGACGTTGTCAAAGAACTGCACTACAATCGCGAGCGATTAATATATTTTTGTACTATGAAACAATTTTCCAAAATCGTGTTCGCATTTTCATTTTTAATCGGATTCGGTCTTCTTTTGACGGGATGTGGTTCTCCGGCCGGAACGGTGGAAGACGCACAAGCCAAAAAAGACGAAGCCGTACAGCTGATTTATCAGCGAGACTTGGAGCAAGCCGTCGTCAAGCTCGAAGAAGCTGAAAATATTTTATCTTCACTCGATACGACCGAAGAACTCGCGATGATGAAATTAGAAACTGCGGAAATTTTTCGCTACACGGAAGATTACGATTCTGCCGCCGAAAAACTCACAGCAGCAATAACATTGTTTGAAACCCTCGACAAAAAAGAACGAATGGCAGACGCGTACAACGTTTTGGGAATTATTTCCAAAGATCAGGAAAAATACAAAGAAGCGATGGAAAACTACGAAAAAGCCGCGGAATTGTACACAGAAGTCGAATCGAACAATGATCTCATCGCGCAAAATAACATCGCGGATTTGTACACACAAAAAGGAGAATACGAAGAAGCGTTGGTAGTTGTGGACTCAACACTGGTGACGGCACGAGAACGAGAACTAATAAATGAAACGGCACTTTTGACCGTGACTCGCGGAGAAATTTTTACCAAACAAGGCGACGATGAAATGGCACTTTTGCATTTTCAAGATGCATGGGAAATGGTCAAAGATTCTGCAAACCAGCGAATCCAGGGACTTGCATTTCAGTTCATGCAAAAAGGACATTTGCAGTTCAATTTTGTAGAACCAAAAAACGGAGAATGTGATGCTACGACTTCAGAATTGCGGGACGAGAAATGCTACTGTTTACCACGATTTTACCGCAACTGGCATCGGACGGCGTGTGATGCGCTTCCAGAAAATGCGTATTTTGTGAACAGCAACACGGACACGTGGTTTTGTGCGCCAAACACGCACGAAGAAAATGGAGCGTGTATCGTAAATGCCCCACCGGTTGTGGAAGAAGTTCCTGCGGAAGTTCCAGCAGAAACACCGGAAGAAACTCCTGCGGAGTAGTTTTCCAGAATATTTTGAAATAAAGATCTCTCGAGCAATCGGGAGATTTTTTTAATGCCAAAAATTCTTTTTCGAAAAAAAGAAAGTGACACAATCGGTACAAGAAATAAAAACGAACTGACTCGACTCAAAAGAATGAGCCAGTCCGTTTTTATAAAAAATTTGGCTCTTGCCTAGCAGATTTAGAATTTTTTAATAATTTTTAACATTTTAGCA
>JABGQW010000025.1 GCA_018648585.1 bacterium
TGCTAAAATGTTAAAAATTATTAAAAAATTCTAAATCTGCTAGGCAAGAGCCAAAATTAAAAATGAAGAATGTAGCGTGAAAAATTTTCAAGATCTTCCTAAATTTTTAATTCGTAATTTTTCATTTGTAATTTAAACTCTCCGCGATGAACGATGAGAAATTTTTGGTCGCGCTGCATCGCGGGATGAATCTCACATTCGCACGATTTGGAAAATTACAAAAATTTTTTGGCGGTGACTGGCGCGCCACGTTCGACGGGAAAATCAAAGATTTTCAAGCAGCGGATCTCGATCCGCGAGGAATTGAGAAATTTTTGAGCGTGCGCGAAAAACTCGATCCCGACTGGGAAATCGAACAGTTGGAAAAATGCGGCGCGCGCGTGCTCGTTTTCGGCCGAGAAAATTTTCCTCAAAATCTCGAATCGATCCACAATCCGCCGGCGTTGTTGTTTTGTCGCGGGGAATTTTTGGACACGGATTTTCCGGCGATCGCGGTCGTCGGCTCGCGGAAACTCACGTCGTACGGTCGCCGCGCGGGAGAAAAAATTGTCGGCGAAATCGCCGCCGCCGGCATCACAATTGTTTCGGGATTGGCATTCGGCGCAGACACGCTTGCGCACCAAATTGCGGTGAAAAATGGCGCGCGCACGATCGCAGTGCTCGGAAACGGAATCGACACCGTGTACCCACAACAAAACGCTAAATTTGCGGCAGAATTTTTGGCGAAAAACTGTGGCGCGGTTTTATCAGAATATTTGCCCGGAACGGAAGTGCGGCCGGAAAATTTTCCCGTGCGAAACCGAATCGTCGCGGGACTGGCAAAAGCCGTGATCGTTCTCGAGGCGGCGGAAAAATCCGGATCGCTGATCACCGCCGAGCTCGCGGTGGAAATGGGTCGCGACATTTTTGCCGTGCCGGGAGAAATTTTTGCAGAAAATTCTGCGGGAACCAACGCGCTGATTTTTAAATCGCAGGCGGCGCCGGCACTGTCGGGCGAACAAATTTTGGAAAATCTGGGGCTGAAAAATCTCGCGCCGAAAAAAGCTGCGCAGCTCGCGATCCCGACCACGAGCACCGAGGCGGAAATTTTGAAATTATTGGAAAGTGGCGAAAAAGTGCATCTCGACGATCTCGTGCGAAATTCACCGTTCCCCGCGCCGGTGACGAGTTCGACGATTTCGATTTTGGAAATCAAAGGACTCGTGCGCAATCTCGGCCAACAAATTTATGTGAAAAATGTCTGAGTGGAAACTTTTTATCGGGATCGTGATCGCCGCGGGATTCGGATTTCTCGCGGGACGCGCGACGTTTTCGCCACCAGAAGTGAAAATGATCGAGCGCTCGATCGCGCCAGAAATGAGTCTGGTGAATTTGGAAAAAATCGATGGCGACGCGCTGTCCGTCGAGATTTCTGGTCCGGTGCGCGTTATTTTGGCGGGAGAAAACGCGCTGGAAAAATCTGGCGAAATTTTTCTCGGACAGATTCCGACCGCGAACGATTTGAAATTTGAAAAATTCCCGTTCACGGGAAACGCAAAAACTGGGAAATTTTATCCGTCAGATTCGTACTTCGCGCGCGGCGTGGAGGTGAAAAATCGCCGATTTTTTGAGACAAAACAGGACGCGATCGACGCCGGATTTATTCCGAGCAAAACCGTGAAATGAGTTGACTTTTTCGTGAAAATATTGTAAAAATTAACACGAATGGCAACAGAATTTTCGGATCGAGAAATTTTGGAAACGGTGGAACCGCCGAAAATTGCCGCACGCACGCCGGAAGTTTTCGTGGACGCGGCAGAAAAAAAAACGCGGGAAACCGTCGAAAAAATTGTGGAACCGACAACCGCCGAGAAAAAAAAACCGCTCCTCCGCACGCCAAAAAATTCTGCACCAGCGTCAAATTTGCGAATCGTGCACCGCGCGGAGAAAAAATCGTCCGAAATTCGTTCGCCAAATTTTGTGCAAAAAGTTGCCGGAAAAACAAAAAATATTTTTGTACGACCAGCGGAAAAATCGCTGACCGGGCTGAAAAAACTTTCAAATCCGTATTACCAATCGCGACGAGATCTGTTGGACGCACTGCAGGGAAATTTCCGAGATAAAAATATCGAAGAAGCCAAAACCCGCGGCCATCTCATCATTCCGAAATGGCTGTGCGGTTGGGTTCTGCCGTTTGGAAGTGGAAACTACGCAGGAATCGCGATCGATCGAATTCTCGGTCCGCTTGCCGAACGCGCGTGGAAAACCCGGCAAAAAATCGGAAGTACTTTTCGTGAAAAAACAGTACGTCCGCGACAATTTCTCGGGGGAAAAATCAGATCCGCAACACGAAAAATCGGACGATTTTTTCTCGGGACAGAACGTCAAAAAAGAAAACGAATCAAGCGGTACAAATTCATGGGAAATCTCCAAAAACAAATCCACAAACTCGACGCGTGGATAAAAAAACCAGTGCGGTTTGGAAAACGAACAAAAAAAACAAAACCCCAAAAGAAGCATCCACAGCCCGCGGTGACACGACCAATCGAAGAAAAAAATAATTCCGGCATTCCACTTTTGAAGCGGGCCGGGTAAAAATTCACTTCTTTCTCAATCACCGATTGTCCGAACAGTCTAAACACATGGCTTGTTTTTTGATAAAAATTCTGGTAAAATGTCCTGATTTTTGTCAAAAAGATGACTGAGTTAAAAAACTACAACCAATCCGAGAGTCACGTCAACCCAGACGACCAAAAGCTTTCCGAAGATTACGAGCAGTCACGACTGCAGAATCAATCGGAGCTCGCCGAGGCACGTGTAAATGAAATCTCACTCAACCGATCTGGTGGTGGTGGAATGGAAAACTTTCTCGAAGACTTCGAGCGAAATACCTGGAGAGAAGGAAATCCATGGGAAGTCGCAGAACAAGTAAATCGTCGTGTTTTATCGATTGTGAATACAGTGGGAGATGATGCGGAAAAAGCCGGAAACGGATCCTCGATGTCTCGCTTGGACAATTCTATTTTCAAATATCGCCGAGTGGGCGTTTTGAACCGAATTCAAAACCTTTGTTCCAATACAGAATCCTCGCTCTCGGTAGTTGAATTATACAAAAACTCACTCCAGCAGGCACAAGACGCTGCCATGGCTGAGTCGGGTCGAGCACAACAGGAAAGACAAAAAGCATTGGACAATCGTCGATGGTGGGAAAAAGCCGGAAAGAAAATCCTAAAATACGGAACACTTGGGCTCCACACACTCGTGACACGAGAAAAACGACAAAAATGGTTTAATACTGCGTTTGAAAAATCACTTCAGCGCAAATTTGATACACTCAATAAAAACGTCGAAAAACTCGAAAAAGAAGCAACCTCTCGAAAAAAAGCAATGCTCGCACGAGCAAAGCGAACACTTATTGCTACTCACAATCCCTCAGTAAAAGCAACGCTCAAAACCGAACTAATCACGGCCGTTACTCACACTGGATCACTTTCTGGGGTAAATCTCTCTTCTTGGGGAATTACAGACGATCAAGAAAAGATCGATTTCCTTGAAGCTGCCACTGAGCTTGATTTTGTAAAAGCAGACCTCGCTGCTATCGGAATCTCAAAGGCAAAGCACCTACAGCAGAAGGAAATGATCGATTCTGCACAGAAACAACAGGAAGTTTTGACTGATGTGAATCAATTCAAATTTGAAGAAATTAAAATTAAAGCGGGATTCGCCGCGCTCAAAAACCATGTCGATGGAGTGACTGTCCCCAATATTTCAGACTTGGTGACCAAGCTTGAATCCGAACTCCAAGCGAGTGGGATTAATGTTGAAACAGACATCTACGCCGCCCTAATCAAAAAAGAAGGCTTGCTCGTAGACTCGACAAAACTCGTCTTGTTAGTGAAAAAAATTCCCACCGTCGATGCAAACAAGGTTCTCCACATGGATACTCGACTCTCTCTTTTGGCATGGATCAAAAGCGCAGAAGATGAGAATGGCGGAGCTCTCGATAAAAAAAGATATACCGCGGAAACAGAAGTAGCAACGCAAAAAACAAATTTAGATAACTTGTTTGCAGCCTCCGACACATTGCTAAAAAAATTAAAAACAAGAACGGTCGCATCAACTGAATTTAAAAATGACCAAAAAGAAGCACAAGATCTTTCCAGTGAATTTTTTGTCCAAAAACAAGCTTTTGAAAATTTCAAACAAAAACTAGAGGACAAGAAAAAAGAACTTCCAGAAAAGGACAAAAAGGCACTCGAAGATTCATGGAACCGGCTTGAAGCGGTTCGTGAGTTTATCCTCAAGCGCGCCCGACACAATCTGGAAAAATTCGACAAACACACCCTCAATGAAAAAAATCGGACATTCCTCACGACCAAAGAAGCCGCAGTAAAAGGAAAAAGAGATGCTGCAGAATCAGCACTTGGGACAATCAACACCGATATTACGACAGCCGCTGGAGAGTTGGCGACAAGAAAATCCGAACTCGAAACAATTCGTTCAGAAGTAAAAAGTAAAGAGAGTGACTCAAGAAAAAAAGAGAAAAAATTCCAAGTTACAAAACAAGAACTCCGTGAGGCAACTTCTAATCTGCGAAGAGCAGAAGATCGTTCTCGCGGAACAGACAAAACTATAGCAGACGGCAAAGTAACTACTGCTACGACAGACTTAGCAACAGCAAAAAAGGCTTATGATGACGCTGATTCAAATATTCCCAACGCCGTTCGTCTCGCAAAAAAAGATTGGGAAAATGCAAAAAGAGATTTGGAAAATGCTGAAACGATTGCCCGCTTTGCATCGCTTGCAGACCAAGCAAAAACTGATTTTAATACTGCAAAAACGGATTATGGCAACGCAGAAACGGAATTTAACGACGCAGAAACAGCTCTCAACAATAAACAGGAAGACGCGTTGACAAAGAAAGAAGAAGTGACAAAACTCGAAAATACGCTCGAACAGAAAAAATCCGAACGATCTGAAAATAAACTGAGCGAACTACAGCGAGAATTTGATCAAGCAGAAGAAAAACGGAAAGAATTTGAACTAGAAAATAATATTTCTCTAAAAGAATTGGAGGAAGAGCAGACCAAAATAGAAGGCGAGCTCAGTCTCCTGAAGAGTAAGTCCGTCGAATGGACAAAAAATGATTCGGGCCTTGGACTTGCCAAGATCAATGAACGCATCCAACAAAAACTCCGTACTGAAAATTTTGCCGACGAAATCGATAAAAAGTTTGTTGAACAACTCGAACGCAACGATCAGTACGAACAACTCAAAAAAGTATCCGAAGGAACCAGCGTAGAAGTGGACTACAAAATTGTCAGTGGGATGAATAGTCTCAAGTTTCCAAATCAGTTAAACACACCAACACATGGAAACTTTGTGGTGTACCGAAAAACCGAAAACTCAGTAATGCTCGAAGAAAAAGGTGGTGGCGGAAATAAAATGCTCACCATCCTCGGCCCCGCAGCCGCTGGAGGAGTTGCGTACAAGAATGCAATAGTATCCAACCAAGACCTCGGTGGCGGAGCGTACAACGCAACAGATCCAGCTGTCGGCGGTGCTGGCGATCATGCGATCGCACTTAATATGAAAATTGCCTAATTTTTTCTCCCATGAATACCGAAGAACAAACCCAGCTCGAACAATTTCTTCTCTGGTTTACCGATCAAGAGATCGTTCCAGAAAAAACACGAAGAGATTTCATCGCTCATATCCTGGAACTCGGATACCTCGATGAAAAATCAATCGAGTTCATCGATCACGTGATGGAAAAACTCGAACGTCGAACCCATCGTGCAGAAGCGTACTGGACGGAAGAAGTGACCAAATGGTCTCGCTGGATCGAAGCAGAGAAAAATCCAAAAACATCGCTCCAAGAAAAAGATCTCAAAAATGCCGAAATAGAAATGCAGCGCGTGAGTGAGGAATTTGTCGAAGAATTCCACGCCGCAGAAAAAGAAGCCATGGACCAGGAAGAATCTGCTGAAAAAGCAGAAGAAATGAAGCAAAAAGAAGAATTGACAAAAAAGATAAATTCTTGACATTTGCATTAAAATAAGCTAGAAAAAAAGAGAATGAAAATGCTCGTATCGCACTTCCAAAAAGAAAACCACGCCCGCTGGGTGTGGAGACGAGGTGTGCAATCGGATAATCTTGCGCTGCAAGTAAATCCAGATCAAAGTCCGCTCAAGATCGTAGATAAAAATAATCCGATTGGAGCGGCAGGAACGCTTTCCCTTGAAACCGAAGATTTTGCAAACCGAATTTTGGAAACAGCCACTGAGACAGGAACCGACATTTCCGTAAAAAATGAACGAGAAAAAAACACCAGAACTCCCGGAAACCCAATGGGAATTTTGTTCGGCAGTAAATTTGAACAGCAGTGGGCAAATCCACTTTTTTGGCTCAATTTAACACTTTTTTCCAAAGATTCGATTCTCAAAAACGTAGGAAACGCGGAAACAGAAATCCGCGAAATGCTTCAAAATTCTGCGTACGTCAGCTCCGGAGTGAGCTCTGCCCTGTATAATTCATCTCAGGCCTCCGCAATCAAAGCGATCTCCTTGGGACGAGAGTCTTATTTAGAAAAAACAGACTCTGCAACGTTTGAAGTTATCGCCCAAATGCTGGAAAATTCTTTCAGCGAGATTGGAATTGATACTGCTCTAGAAGGAGAACTTGGGCAAAATGCATTACTTTCTCGAGAATGGATTCGAATTGTTGGCGATGTGAGTTTGTTGCGTACCAAGCGTCACAAAAACATGCTCAAGGTTATCGTTGCGAACGTTCAAAAAGCGAAGAAAGAAGTTTTGGCGAACATCAAACGTGGTCGTGAGCATCTCACTCGACAACGAAAAAATATTGAAAGCAAAATCCAAACATATCAGACTGGAATGAAAACCAGCGCTGAATCCAGTAGAGAAAAAAACTTTTTCAATGGATTTGTTCAATCTGTTCTACAAAATCCAGATGCGTTTCTCGCCGGGGGATTGGTGGGGATGGTCGATATGAACCGTATTTTTGGAGATCCATTACCAAGCCGTGTTAAAATTTTGGATGCACTTAAAAGTAAATTTGAAGGAAAAATTTTGGCACTTGAGCGATCACAACAGCTCACACTCAACCAAGAACAGTTGATCCAAAATATGGATGATCGTGAACAACTTTCAAATAACGCTCTCAACAACACAAATTTTGAAAATGTGTATAACGCGCTCGAGTCATTTAATGTCCAAACATATGAAGGAGCGACGGCACAAAAGCCAGAAAACGACGTACTAAAAATATTAACAAAAGGCTTGCGGCGGCTTGGGATAAACGCACGAGAAAGTATTTTTCGGAATGCTCCAGTAAATCTCACAACCTCTGAACGACTTCTATTGTTGATTCAATTTTTGGGAAATAATCTTGATTTATTGGGAAATCAAAAATGTTCCCTCGATTTCAAACGAACGCTCTACACATGGTTACAAGACACTCAGGCCGAAGAAGCTGAAACACTCGCACAAGGAACTCAGGCCGAAGCAGGAACTCCTGCGCAACGACGATATGTTTTAAATAATGCAATTGTCGTGCGCAACTCTGCACACACAGCGATTAATTCGCTCGAAGGGATTGATGAAGCACTCCGCGAACAAAATCCCGCTGCAATAAATGAGAAATTTCAAACCATTCAGACATTTTTGACATCATTCAAAGAATTTTTTGGAGAAGATGGCGCAAGTGGCTCCCTCGCCCCAATGATTGAAAGAATGCCTCGCGATGAACAAGATCTTCTTCATGCAATGAAAGATTTCAAAGGATTGCGTGAATATTTTTCAGAAACATTGGAGAACCTCCAAACACAAAGAAAAACATATGTTGATGAAGTTTTGAAAGAACTTGCTCCAAATCCGGCTCTCCTCGAGGAAGAACGAGCCCGTGCGGCACGAGTTACTGAGCGCATGAGTGAAATGGTTGGTGGTGGCGGATTGGCTTTTGCACGTGATGACTATGCAGCTCTTGAAAAAGCGCGATCCGATATATTTGAACGTGTCAAAAAATGGGATGATGCTACACAAGATCTGGCAAATCGTCATTTTGATCTCCCAAGCGCATCTGCTGGATTTGCCGGAATGATGCTCATCGGGGAAGGCCTTCAGCCTTCATTGGACGCTATCCCAGAAGGAGGGGAAGAAGCTGCTGCCGTCGCAGAAGCAAATAATTTCAATGGTCTCATGAGACAGCGAATGCAGAGAACAATACAAACTGAAAAAGAATCTCAATTCAATCAAACGGTAGATGCCAATATGCAACACCAAATGGATACGCTCCTTGCTCGAAAAGTAGATGAAGATGGAGACAAAGTTGTAGACCATGTCCCAGAGGCAGGAACAACTCTTGATCGATTAGAGGTCACTGATGTGACAAATGTCGATCGAACTATTACATTCCCAGACTCACTACAACACCGAGCAGTATTCGAAAATCTCACACTTATAAGATCTGGATTGCAAGAAAAAGAAGAGAAATATGTCGGAGCAGACCTAATGTTTCACAACAATACACACCTCGTACAAATCTTGGAAGAAAATGGAAAAGTCCTCGCAAAAAGCTGGAAAAAACCTGCTGACATTCATGGAGATCGAAATGCTATCCTACGAGTCGCACAAAATGAAGAAGATGCGACGTGGATGATTCTCAATCTTTCGGCTGCTGGCACTCGTGCTGCCACAAGAACAAAAGGCGAACGAAGAAATATTGACCTCGCTGAGTAGAATTTAACCGCGATAATTCGGTGCTTCTTTGAGAATAGAAATATCGTGCGGATGTGATTCTTTGAGCGAGGCACCCGTGATTTGAACGAACTCGGCATTTTTTTGAAAATCAAAAATCGTCCCAACGCCGGAGTACCCCATCGCACTGCGCACACCGCCACAGAGCTGAAAAAGTTCCGTCGAAACGTCACCTTTGAATAAAACTTTTCCCTCGATTCCCTCCGGAACGAGTTTATCGTCAGCAACATTCGCTTGCGCGTAGCGTTCTTTTCCACCTTTTTGCATCGCAGAAAGAGAGCCCATTCCGCGATAATATTTCCAAGTTTTTCCGCCAGAATAAATTGTTTCACCCGGAGCTTGTTCTGTTCCCGCGAGCAGCGATCCGATCATCACGACGTTTGCACCCGCCGCGAGCGCTTTCGCGACATCTCCCGAATACCGAATCCCGCCATCAGCGATCAACGGAATTTTATGTTTTTTACAAACCGCAGAAACGTCCATCACCGCAGTCAACTGCGGAACGCCGATCCCAGAAATCACGCGTGTCGTACAAATCGATCCCGGACCGATTCCAACTTTTACGGCATCTGCACCTGCGGAAATCAAAGATTCTGCTGCGGCAGCGGTGGCGATATTTCCTCCGACAACATCGATTTTGGGATAATTTTTTTTGATAAATTTCACCGTCTCGATCACGCCTTTTGAATGTCCGTGCGCGGTGTCGACAAGTAAAACATCCGCTCCCGCTTCAACGAGTTTCGCAACACGTTCGTCTCGATTGGCAGCAGGTCCACACGCGGCGGCGACCAACAATCTTTTTCGATCGTCTTTCGAAGAAAATGGAAATTTCTCATTTTTTTCAATATCTTTTCGTGTCACCAGCGCGGCGAGCGTGCCGTCTTTTCGCAGAACGAGCAGTTTTGAATGTTTGGATTCTTCCAAAATATCGTTCGCCGCAGAAAGCGAAATGGATTCTGTCGTAGTGAGCAAATCCTCCAGCGGCGCCATTCTCTCGGCAACCGTACAATCTGCGTGTTTTTGAAGATAATCGTTGCGGGTGACCATTCCGATCACTTTTGTCGCGAGCGTTCCATCCTCCGTCACCGGCAGCGATTTGAAATGATATCGCAACCGCAAATCAATCACATCTGAGATTTTGTGTTCTGGAGAAATTACTTTTGGTTCACGAATAAATCCGTTTTCGAATCGTTTGACTCGCCGCACCATCGCGGCCTGTTCGTCGGGAGTACAATTTTTGTGAATCACTCCGATCCCGCCGTGGAGCGCCATCGCGATCGCCATATTTTCTTCGGTGACCGTATCCATCGCCGCGGAAACCAGCGGAATGTTGAGTTTCACGTTTCGGGTGAACTGAGTTTCAAGAGAAACTTCTTTCGGCAAAATCTCCGAATACTGCGGTACGAGCAGTACATCGTCAAATGTGAGTGCGGTTCGAATGTTTCCCATTTTGAAAAGTGAATTTGGCAAAGGGTAGCGCAAATCCACATTTTTGTCAAAATTTTCCGGAACTCCGCAATCAAAAACTACGCGACAATTTTTCCACCGGCTTTTTCGATCGCTTTTTTTGCAGAAGCAGAGAGAAGCAGCTCCCCTGTGATTTCAAGTTTTTTGGAAATCTCGCCATCGCCGAGAATTTTAACTTTCGCGTTTCGTTTCCCGATCAATTTTTTGTCGAGCAAACATTCCAGGCAAACTTTATCCCCATCTTTGAAATGTGCTTCCAAGATTTCTAAATTTACAATTTGTGATTCGACGCGATTTGGATTGTTGAATCCGCGCAATTTTGGCATTCGCGCCAAAACTCCGGACTGTCCACCCTCAAATCCAGGCCGGACACCGCCGCCTGCGCGAGCATTTTGTCCGTTGCAGCCTCGTCCCGCGAAGGTTCCTTTTCCTCCATTTCCCTGCCCTTTTCGGAGTCGAGATTTTTTGGGAACTTTCGGTGCCAATTCGTGTAATTTCATGGAAATAGAACTTAGTTTTTAGTTCTTAATTTTTGACGGTTTCGTCTTTTTTTGGCGCCACGGGCGCGATCTTTTTTTCTGCTGGTTTTTTTACTTCCGCTTTTTCTTCAACAGTTTTTTCGGGAACCACTGGAGCCTCTTCTTTTTTCACAGATTTTTTCCCAGGATTCGGTTCTTTTGAAAGAGAGAGCAACGCCTGCATTGTCGCATTTGCGATGTTCAATCGATTGCGTGATCCGTGCGCTTTTGAAAGCACATCTTTGACGCCTGCCAATTCAAGAATTTTTCGAACAGCACCGCCCGCAATCACACCTTTTCCCTCCGTTGCTGGCAAAAGTAAAACTCGAGAAGATTTGAAAACAGAATTTACTGGATGTGGAATTGTTCCCTCCACAATCGGCACATTTATCAAATTTTTCTTCGCAACGGCAACCGCTTTTTGAATTCCACCCAAAACTTCCGCAGATTTTCCAATTCCAAACCCAACGCGTCCTTTTTTGTCGCCAATCACCACAGTCAAACGAAATCGCATTCGGCGTCCGCCTTTTACCACTCGGGTCACGCGATCGATCTGGAGAATCGCTTCTTCAAACTCTTTTGGTTCGCGCGGTTTTCGATCGCGGCCACCACGACGTGGTCGGCGTTCACGATTATCTCGTTGATCTCGCTGATCCGGTTTTGATTCTGGTGCTGCTGATTTTTCGGCTGGTGCCACAACTTCAGGAGCTTTTTTTTCTTCTGCCGGAGCCGTGTTTTCTTCTGTCATTGGAAATTTGGATAATTTTTCACAGGAGATTAAAACTCCAGTCCCGCTTTCCGAGCGGCATCAGCCAATGCTTTGATTTGGCCGTGATATTGAAATCCACTGCGATCAAACGCAACGCATTTTACTTTTTTGGTTTTCGCGAGTTCCGCGATTTTCGTTCCCACTTCTGCTGCTGCGGGAATCCCTGTTTTTTTCAAACCCAAACTCGAAACACCGCACAGTGTAATTCCTTTGTCGTCGTCCATGATGTGCGCTGAAATCGCTCGATTTGATCGCAAGACAATCAATCGTGGCAATCCCGAGAGACGAGCACGTGTGTGCGTTCGTCGTGCGCGGGCAGCTGTTCGTTCGTGTTTTGTAGCTTGAGCCATTTTTCAGAAAATTATTTTTTTGCAGCTGATTTTCCAGCTTTTCGGACGACGTGTTCGTCAATGTATCGAATCCCTTTTCCTTTGTACGGTTCTGGTTTTCGAAGGGCACGAATATTTGCGGTCACTTGGCCGACCAGTTGTTTGTCGATTCCAGAAATTGTCAGAATATTTGGATTTTCTTTTTTAAAATCACAGGTCAAACTTTCCGGCAGTGGAAATTTGATGGGATGCGAATACCCCAAATTGAACTCGAGAGTTGTTCCTTTGAGCGCGACACGATATCCAACACCTTTTATTTCGAGTGTTTTGGAAAATCCTTCCGCAACGCCCTGAACCGCATTTGCCGCAAGACTGCGGTACAATCCGTGTCGAGCACGCGCTGGCTTTGTGTCATTCGCGCGAGTGACGACGAGCTCGTTTTCATTTTTTTCGAAAGAAACGTACTCTGGCTCAAATGGAACCGCGAGTTCGCCTTTTGGGCCCTTTGCTTTCAAAACCGATCCCTCGATCGAGATTTCCACATTTTCGGGCACTGAAACTGGTTTTTTTCCAATTCGGGACATTTTTTGGGATTGTGATAAATCCGCTGCATCTCGCTATTTTCGCAAGATTACGCGGCGCGATTTTATGGAGAAAAGTTTTCGTGTCAAGTTTTTGTCGAGTTTTTTGCATTCGTCAATAAAACCATCGACGAAACGTACCGAAAATTCAGGATCTCACTCGTTTGAATTTGAAGCCACGCAGCCAATTTCAAAACCGCATCGCCGTCGCTCGAATTAATCGCGCCATTTTTATTTTCGTACTGCAAAATTAAATTTTGGATTTTTTCGTTCGACGGAACTGACTCGCGCGATTCCAAGTTCATCACAAAAATTTTTCTCAAAAAACTGGATTTTTGTCAATTTCCGATCGCTCCGGTACAATCTCCGCGATGGGAAAAACTCAAAATTGGCTGTGCGGCGAGTGCGGAGAAGTTTTTGGAAAATGGAGTGGAAAATGTCCGTCGTGCGACGCGTGGAACACGATCAAAGAATTTCACGAGGCGAGAATTTCGACCGGAAAAACGAAACTCAGCGCAGGACGCGACCTGGGCGCAGCGAAAAATGCAGTGCGAAAAACTGAGCCGCAGCAACGGATTGCGACAAAAATCGATGAAGTTGATCGCGTACTCGGCGGCGGATTTTTCCCAGGATCGATGATTCTTTTTGGCGGCGCGCCCGGAATCGGGAAATCCACACTCGCGTTGCAGATTTTTTTGAAATTTTCAGAAAAAACAAAAACCGAATCCGAGCCCACAGCGTTGTATTTTTCCGGAGAAGAATCCGTCGAGCAGGTGCTGCATCGCGCGGAACGCGTGACAAAAAAATTTGGTGAAAAAGTGAACCAGATTTTCTCCACCAGCTCGCTCGAAGACATTTGCGAAACAATTGCAAAAAACTCGCCTGCACTCGCGGTGATTGATTCAATCCAAATGGTCGGCACGGAAAATTCAAGTTTTGGGCAACTTTCGCAGCTGCGGGAAAACGCGGAAATTTTATTGAAACTCGCGAAATCCACCGGCACAACAATCCTCGTGATCGGACATGTCACAAAAAATGACGAAATCGCGGGACCGAAAATTTTGGAGCACATCGTCGACGTCGTGCTGCGACTCGAAGGCGAGGGAACGAACGAAGTGCGGGTTTTGAGTTCGCCAAAAAATCGGTTCGGATCGACGCTCGAAGTTGGCGTTTTTGAAATGCGCGGATCAGGACTGGCGGAGTTGAAAAATCCGTCGGAATTTTTTCTCGCCGAACGCGCGGAAAACGCTGCCGGATCAGCGATCGCAGTCGTGCGCGAGGGATCGCGGAATTTTTTGTTGGAAATTCAGGTGCTCACCGTCAAAACAAATTTTGGGCAACCGCGGCGCACCGCGCACGGAATCGGGTTGTCAAAATTTCATCTGCTGCTCGCGGTCGTTTCAAAATTCACGCCGTTCAAATGCGGCGAATTCGACGCGTACTGCAGCGTTGTCGGCGGAATGAAAATCAAAGAACCAGCGGCAGATTTGGCAATTTGTGCCGCGATTTTGAGTTCCCGCGCGGAAAAAGAAATCTCCGCCGACACGGTGATTTTGGGCGAAGTCGGATTATCGGGCGAAGTCCGCAGCGTGGGAAATTTGGAAGCGCGGCTCGTGGAAGCGACGAAATTGGGTTTCAAAAAAGCGATCATTCCGCGCACGAGAGGGAAATTGAAAATCCCCGCAGGACTCGAAACCACCGAAGTTAAAAGTGTGCTGGAACTGGTGAAAATGGTTTTTAAAAATTGAAAAAATATGGTAAAATGAAAAGATGAGTTTTAATTGGGAAGAAAAATTTTCAAAAATTCCAGCCATTTCTGATCCCGGTGAATTAGAAATGACACCAGAATTAAAAATTAAAGAAGATTTATACAATAAAACTTCCACTCCTGGTACATTTTTTCGTTCAACATTTCTTCCAAAAAGCGAATTGAAAAACGCTCAAGCAAAAGAATACACCAAAGAAATTGCCGAACATCAAGTTAATTGGAACGAAGTAAAAGATGAAATGATAGATTTTGTAAACGAAGGAAATCCAAACATTGGCTGGAAATTACACCTCAACATTTCTCCTGAAAATGTTGTCTTTGTTGACAAATATTTACGAGAAAAAGGAATCTGTTTTAAATTTCTTCATGGAAGTGAACTTGAAGATGGATTTATTTTTACAATTTATGTAGGAAGTTTTCAAAAAACACAGGAAATTTCCAAAATACTGACAAAAGATTTACAAAATTTTTTAGCACAACCCCACAAAACAAATCATTTAGAATTTTCCGCAGGAGTTGTTGGGCGTTTCCGCGGAGCGGAATACAAAAACAAAGATTTTTTATTTTCTTCGTACAGCCCGAGTGGTTTTTCGTGGCTAGAATATGACAAACGCAATTATTCTCTCAAAAAAACAACCAAAATCGCCAATGAACAAGCGCTTGCGAAACAAAAAAAAGAAAGTGAAATTCGAGCAATAAAAGAACTTCAATTTCAATATGGCGATTATTTTTTTCCAGAAGAAAATTAAAAATCCTGAAAATCTCGACGACTTCTCTTGTCTTTTTTTGATTCTCGCCCATCACCGTACCGAAATTTTGTTTTCCGCGTGTCCCGTTTTTGAGTTGAAATTTCTTTCGTTTTTTCGGCAGCAATCTCGCCAAACGCTGGATTGAGATCTTCGAAACATCCATCCGCCATTTCTTCTTTTCCACGTTTTTCGAGAAATCGCAGCACGCGATATTTTTTCGTTCCCACGGGAAACTCCACCTCGACCACATCTTCAAGTTTCAAATTTTTTGCTGGTTTGGATTTTACGCCGTTCACCAAAACTTTCCCCGCGCGGCAAAATTCTCCCGCCTGCGTGCGAGATTTGACCATCCACGTCGTCCAAATCCATTTATCGAGCCGCATTTTTTACAGAGAAATCCAATACCGACGCGTCATCCCCGCTCCGACGTGTTCAATTTCTTCGTCCGCACGCGGGACGATATTTTCGAGGATTCCACCACATTTTTCGATAATTTTTGCCGATGCAAAATTTTTGTCGTCACACGTAATCAGCACTTTCTTGAGCCCAATTTTTTTAATTTTTGCGAGCGCCAGTTCAAGCATTTTTGTTCCAAATCCCTCGCCCCGACGCGACGCACGAACCAAATATCCGATGTGTCCGCCGAGTTTTTCAAGATTCGGAGTGAGTCGATGCCGAAAATTAAGTTTTCCCAACCACTCGTCACCGTCCACCAGCCACCACGTTGTCGCCGGAGCCCAGCCCGGAGGCAGGTTTTTTCCCTCGCGATAATCCTCAAGTTTTTGCACGTGCGCATCAAAATCTTCGGACGCAATAAATCGCTTTTCTCGAGAAGTGAAACGCGCTGCTGCAAAATCATGTGCTTCTTGTTGCGCCGCGAGAAAACTTTCTCGATATTTTGAGGACGGAAAAACCAGTTCCATTTTTATTTTTTTAAAGATTTGAAAGTTGTTCTCGGAGTTTTTGCAACTCGTTCGCATTTTTTTCGAGCTGCGATTTTGTTTCTGCGACGAGCGACGCGGGTGCTTTTTCGATGTAATTTTTATTTTTCAAACGAGATTCGAGCGCCACGATCGATTTTTCGAGTGTGGAAATTTCGGTCGTGAGCCGCGTTTTTTCCGCCGCCGCATCGAATGGAATCTCAACAAAAATCTCCATTCCCTCCGATAAAACCGTCACTGAGTGTTCTGGCTTTTGAGAAATTTTCTCCGCTACTTTCACCGTCGAACAACCTCCCAGCACGGCGATCAAATCACTCTGTGCTGCAATTTCGTCCGCTGATTTTCCCGCGGAAATGTGAATCGAAATTTTTTCACGCGGCGGCAATTTTTTCTCCGCGCGAACCTTTCGCAATTCCGTCACAATCATCTGTATTTGAGCGAAAAGTGCCACCGATTTTTTGTCTTGAAAATCTGGCGCCGGAAAACTTTTTTCGATGAGAAATTCGTCATCTTTTGCCAAATCTTGCCACAATTTTTCCGTGACAAACGGAACGAGTGGATGCGCAAGTTTGAGAATTTCAAGAAAAATTCCGTACAAAAACGCAGGATTTCTCGACACTTTCGAAGTTTCTACAAACCAGTTGCAAAACTCATCCCACACGAAATGATAAATTTCATCGCCCGCAGCAGAAATTTCGTACTTTTTCAATTTTTGCGAAACATTTGCACAAACCTCGGAAAACCGGTGCAGTAGCCATTTTTCCGATAAATTTTTCGGTGTCAACGACGGGATCACATTTTCGGATTCAGAAAGTTGAAACTGAACAAATCGTCCCGCGTTCCAGAGTTTGTTGACGAAATTTCGGTACCCAGAAACTTTGGATTTTCCCAGCGGAATCGGATTCCCCGGCGTCGCCCCGATCACGAGCGAGAGCCGCACCGCGTCCGCACCAACTTCGGAAATTACTTCGAGCGGATCAATTCCATTTCCCTTCGTTTTCGACATTTTTTGACCGTGTTCGTCGCACACCAATCCGTGCAAATACACCGTGTGAAACGGACATTTCCCGGTCGCGTACCGACCGAACATCACCATTCGCAAAACCCAAAAAGTGAGAATATCGTGCCCGGTCTCCAAAACATCGTTCGGATAAAATCGCTGAAAATCCGTGGCCGATTCGTCCGGCCAACCGAGCGTGGAAAACGGCCACAGCGCGGAACTAAACCACGTGTCGAGCGTATCTTCGTCCTGCGTGAGCGAAGAAATTTCGAGCGAAAAATGCTGCAGATTTTCGAGTTTTTTCCAGGTTTTGAAAAATTCTTGCAATTTTCCAATCGATCCGTCGCGATGAATTTTTTGCAAAATTCCCAAAAATCCACCGTGCGAAACCACGAGCGCGTTTTTTTCTTTTTTGAGTTTGGCAAAAACCGCGTGCGCACGCGCCTCCAATTGCTCAAGATTTTCTGCGTTTGAATCCAGTTCTCCCGCTTCGATTTTTCGAGCAATCGCGTCGTACGGAAAATTTTCTGACGCGCCAAAAGCTTCCGCCAAGTTCTTTCCTTCCACCGCTCCCAGTCCCCACTCCCGCAATTCTGGCCAGATTTCAATTTTTGGAGAAATACCAAGTTCTGTTCGCAAAATTTCCGCCGTTTCAATCGCGCGCTCCAAATCGGAGCAGATAATTTTTTCGAAATTTTTGTACGCCAATTTTTTTGCAGCGTCCCTCGCCTGCGATTTTCCTTTTTCGGTCAAATAGATTCCGGAATGCTGTCCCTGTACTTTTTTGGAAACATTCCACTCACTTTCTCCGTGTCGAAAAAATGAAATTTCATTTCCGCGAGGGTCTTGCAAAAACTCAAAATCCCTCGACTCACCGCGCCGCCACTCCCAATTTTTTCGGAATCGAACAAATTTTTCGGTGTCATCGGAGCGACTGAAATGAAACAGTGCCGCCGTGATATTTTTGTGTCCGATCACCAAAACTTCGCCCGTTTCATTTTGAAGTTTTGAAAAAACAGACTGCGCGCGATCTCTTATCTGATCAAGCGATTCATCTTTCAGTTCGTCAAAATTAATTTGAATCGGGCTGACGCGACGAAAATTTGCACCCGATTTTTGCGCCAACTCTGTGGAACAAAATTCATCGAGTTCCGGCCAGACCTCAATTTGCGTATTATTCGCAAAAAGCCCCGCAACCAGCTCTGCAGTTTCTTTTCCTCGTTTTAAATTCGAACAAATAATTTTCGAAATTTTACGATCTTTGACCTGTTCAAAAATTTCCTCCGCCGTCCGGCGTCCCGATTCTGTGAGTGAAAAATCACCGCCGATCACATTTTCGACGTTCGCCTGACTTTCTCCGTGTCGCGCAAAAATGACGGATTTTTTTTCGGGCAGAAAAATTTTCCCCGCTTCGTCGTACCACACCGGAATCCGGTGTCCCCACCAAATCTGCCGCGAGATGCACCAGTCACGGAGATTGTCCGTCCACTGAAAATACGTTTTTTCAAATCGTTTCGGCACAATTTTTATGTTTCCGTCGCGCACCGCGTCCGCCGTCAATTTGCACAGCGTGGTTTTTTTACCAGAAAATTTGTCGACAAATTCTTTGTTGACGGAAATGAACCACTGCGGCGACAGCATCGGCTCGACCACCGTCCCGGATCGGTAACATTTTGGGACGCGATTTGCGTGCGGCCGTTTTTGGAAAAGAAGACTTTTTTCCACCATAATTTCTCCCGCTTTTTTGCGCGCGGCGGCGACAGACAAACCTTCGCACAGTCCCGCGATCGCCGTCATTTTTCCCTTGAAATCTATTTTTTGGATCAGTTCCAAATCGTATTTTTGCGCGAGCGCGAAATCCTCCGAAGAATGCGACGCGGAAATTGTCATCGCGCCGGTGCCAAATTCGGGATCGATCACCTCGTCCGCCACCACCCAAAACTTTCGCGTTCCCGCGTACGTTTCGGCTTCAAATTTCATTCCCTCAAGTTTTTTTCCGGGAACAATCTCTGTAATTTCGAAATCTTTTCGCAGCTGCGTGTGCTCGTTGAAATATTTTTTTGTCACGACGCATTCACGCCCCGCGGCATTTTTTGCGCGCACGTACTCCGCCGTCGGATGCACCATCACCGGGCTGTCGGCACATTTTGTTTCTGCGCGCACGGTTCCGAGAATGAACGGCCCGCACCAAAATTCGTAAAAATCTTCCTCGTTGTCCTCCCACTCGACTTCGTCGTCCGCCAAAACCGACTGCGCGCCGACCGACCAGTTGATCATTCGGTGTCCGCGTGTGATCAGTCCGTCGTCGGCAAGTTTTTTGAAAATCCAATTCACAGAAAAATTCCGCTCGCGATCAAACGTGTACGCCTCCCGCGACCAGTCAAGATGCGCGCCCATTTTTTTGATCTGGTGCACGATTCGGTCGTGTTTTTCTGTGGCAAATTTTCGACACTCGCCCAAAAATCCCTCGCGCGACATTTCCTCGCGAGATTTAATTTCCAAATATTTGAGCACAACATTTTCGGTCGCGATCGCTGCGTGGTCCGTCCCGGGAAGCCACAAAACTTCGTGTCCGGTCATTTTTTTGTACCGAATCAAAATATCCTCGACCGCCAGCATCGCGGCGTGCCCGAGATGAAGCTGCCCCGTCACGTTTGGCGGCGGGAGCGGAATTGTGTACGATTTTTTCGCGGAATTTTCGTCCGCGCGCATCACGCCCGCAGATTCCCAATTTTCGTAAATTTTATCCTCGGAACCGTTGTGATCGTAATTTTTTTCCATTGAAAATGTGGAGAAATCACGCCGAGTGTACCGATTTTTGCGGGTTTTTCAACGCAGAAAAAAAGCCGGAATTTCACCGGCTTTTAAAAAGTTAATTTTCTTTTTGTTCCGCCGCCCCCCAGTACCACCGGGAGACTTCTTTTCCATCGTCGTCTTCTTCGACGATAAAAACTGGCGATCCGTGCCAGATGAATTTTAGCAACACTGCCAACAGCAGTGTTCCGAAAACTCCAACTAACCAATCCTGAAAAAATATTCTCAGGTAGCTTCCGGCCCAAATCAAAATTACTAAAATTGTCAAGCCCACTTTCGTGAGCTTTTCTTTTTTTTTCATATTTTTAATTTTTTAATCGTGCAGAACAAAAAGAACATTTCACCGGGGATTCCCGAGAAAAATAATTCTTCCGGTTCTCCACGCGGTTCTACGTCGATTTTGACAGATTTTTTAAAGTTTGTCAAAAAAGAAAAAAAGTCGGAATTTCACCGACTTTTCAAAAATGACAATCTTTGTCATTTTACATCGTCTGTCGCACAAACCATTTCCTAGGAAAAACGTCTCGAGCGCCTGTCCAAAGACAAAAACCAAAACGCCAGAAAATCCAAGGAAGAAAAATCAAGTCAAACACAAGAATCCAATGAAAAAACCACGGAATCGCTTCAAAAGTTTTCATCATTTGTGAAAAAATGTTTGACCAACCTGCATCGAACCAACTGGCTTCGAGAAACAGCACCGCCATTGTAAAAAGCCCCGCTCCCCACATGACAATCGCAGGCAATTTTAAAAATAAAAAATGCCCCACTTTTTTAAATATCTTTTTCATAGTTTTCATTTTTTGTGCGCAGAGCGAAAAGAACATTTCCCGGGGATCTCCGAGAAAAAAAATTCTTCCGGTTCTCCACACGGTTATGAATCAGTTTTGTCAGGTTTTTAAAATTTTGTCAAAAAAGAAAAAAAGCCGGGATTTCACCGGCTTTTCAAAAATGGTTTTTCAACCATTCGCATTTTTCAGTTCCAGCGCAGAGAAAGTCTGACTACCAAAAATCCCAACGCTCCTTCCGTCAGAAATAAGGGCAACATTCCCAAGACTTCTGAAAAGTTTTTTGCGATGGAAAAATCAATGTAATTCGATCCCAACCACCACAACGACAACAACCCAATCACAATGATTTTGAGGACAATCCCCAAAGAATCTCTCTTTTTCATAATTTTAATTTATGCGCGCAGAACAAAAAGAACATTTCACCGGGGATTCCCGAGAAAAAAATTCTTCCGGTTCTCCACACGGTTGTGGTACCTTTTTAGCAAAAAGTAAAAAATCGTCAATCAGTCTTTTTTGAGATACACCGTCTGCGTTGGAAACGCCATTTCAATTTTTTCTTTTTCAAACGCCGACAAAATCCCCAGATTGATTTCCTGCTGCGTTTCCATGTGATCGAATTTTTTTCCGGTGAGCACAAAATACACCACCACGAATCCCAGACTCGAATCATCAAACGTGTGAAAATGTGTACGACCAAATTCTGCCAACTCAACTTTTTCAACGACCGATTTTACAATTTCTGGAATATTTTTCAGTTTTTCAACCGGCGTGTCGTACGTCACTCCAAACTCAAAATCCACGCGACGACGTTTTAATTTTTTGAAATTTTGAACGCGGGATTCCGTCAGTTCTCGATTCGAAATCACAAGTTCTTCTCCGCGGAGCGCAGAAATCCGCGTGGTTTTGAGCCCGATTTTTTTGACGGTTCCCTCGTGCGTCCCGACGACGATGTAGTCGCCAACTTCGAACGGTTTGTCGAAATAAATCGTAAAACTTGAAAATAAATCACCGAGAATATTTTGAGCAGCCAAAGCGATCGCGATACCTCCAATTCCGAGAGACGCCACGAGCGTCGAAACATCGAATCCGAGATTTGAAAAAACCAGCAACGCGCCAATCGCCCAAAGCAAAATCCGCACAATCATCTGAATTCCCTGGAGCGACGTTTTATTTTTTCCGAGGGCAGATGATCGCAACCAATAAAAAACAACAGCCTGTCCCAGCCGCAACGCTTCGTACGCCAGCACAACGAAAAAGACACCGTCGACAATTTTTTGGCTCGCGGGATCCACGTTCAACACAAGTTTTGTTGTGAGAAAAAACGCAAAAATCAGATAAAAAATCCCTGAAATCTGCGAGATTTTTTCAAAAATCGTGTCATCAAATTGCGTGTTTGTTCTTTCCGCCATTTTCCCAAATTTGCGCAGCAAAACTTTTCGAAAAAGCCTGACCGCAAGCAAAATAGCAAAAAACAACAACACCGCGATCACCAGCTCCGAGAGAGAATTTCCAAAAAAATTCATCTCAGGAATCCACGCCGTCAAGATTTCAAAATTTTCCATTTTTGTGTGAAAAGAGTATTATTTTCATCCTGAATTGTAATGAACTAAAAAAAATGGAAAAGCAAAAACTTATCATCGTCGGTTCCGGTCCCTCCGGATTTACGGCCGCAATTTATGCAGCGCGCGCTGGATTGGCACCACTGGTTTTCGAAGGAAGCAATCCTGGCGGACAGCTGATGGGCACCAGCGAAGTAGAAAATTTCCCCGGATTTCCAGACGGAATTCTCGGCGCACAACTCATGGCCAACATGCGCACGCAGGCGCAGAAATTTGGCGCAAAAACCGAAATGAAAGTCATCGACCGCGTTGATTTTGATGATGCAGAAAATTTGAAATTATTCTCCGGCAGCGAAGAATTTGTCGCAGAATCGGTAATCATCGCAACTGGCGCGAGCGCTCGCTGGTTAAATTTGGGAAAAGGCGAAGAAAAATTCTGGGGAAAAGGATACACCGCATGCGCAACCTGCGACGGTGCATTTTTCCGTGGGAAAACGGTCGCCGTGATCGGCGGAGGCGACACCGCGTGCGAGGAGGCACATTTTCTCACTCGATTCGCAGACAAAGTTTTTCAGATTTATCGCGGGCCACAGGAAAAAATGCGCGCCAGTTTGCCAATGCAGCAGCGCGTTCAAGATCACGAAAAAATCGAACTGATTTTCAACAAAACCGTCACCGAACTGCGCGGCGAACCGATTTTGAAATCCGTGGAATTGACGGACACCGCCACCGGAGAAACTTCCGAACTCGAGCTCGACGGACTTTTTATGGCGATTGGCCACGATCCAAACACGAAGTTTTTGGGCGACTCGCTCGAACTCGAAAAAAATTACATCCGTCCGGTCGGTGCCGCGGGGACGAAAATTCCATCGGTTTTCGTCGCGGGCGACGTGGTGGATTTCCGGTACCAGCAGGCGATCACCGCCGCCGGACACGGCTGCCAAGCCGCGATGGATGCGGAACATTATTTGGGGAATAAAAGTTGAAAATGGAAATTTCTTTCTTTAACACGGCAACAACCTCTCCAATTATGATTGGAATCATTGTTCTTTATTTTATTACATCGGCAATCACAACCTTCGATATTCGAATGATTCAAGCAAAACGAAATGGAACACTTTCGGTCGATGAACCACTTCTTCCCGATTGGGTTAAATTCATTTTTTGGATTGATTGGGCTCTTTTTCTCGGATTAATCTTCTTGAATTGGAAATTTGCAATTTTAATTTTCATTATTCGTTTTATTTTAAAATGTCTCCCTGTTTTAGAAATAATCGGAAACATTTTAATGTCTCCGTTCAGTCCAAAAAAATAACTCATTTCCACCAAAATCTCGCCGAAAAAGAGAGAGTCCGGGCTTGACCCGCTGCTCAGTTCGCCAAGCCCGGACTCCCGCCACCAGAAATAATCAAATCCCAAACTTTTCACAGTCCCAAAACTCACTCATCTTTCCGCTCGCGGTACTGGATCGCCTCCGCGACGTGCGCGATGGAAATATTTTCTTCATCGGAAAGATCCGCGATCGTTCGCGCCAGTTTCAAAATTCGGTAAAACGCGCGTCCAGACAGATTCATCTGCTGCACCGCTGACTTCAAAAGTTCCTGCGAATCCTCGCCGATCTCACAATATTTTTTGACAAATGGCGAACTCATCTCCGCGTTCGTTTTTATTTTTTCGTTTTGAAATCTGGAATTCTGCCGATCCCGCGCCGCCTGCACGCGCGCCCGAACCGTCGCAGAATTTTCGCCCTCCGTCAGTCCGGACAATTTTTCAAACGGAATCCGCGGCACCTGCACGTGCAAATCGATGCGATCGAGCATCGGTCCGGAAATCCGGTTTCGGTACCGAAAAACCTGATGAACACCACAACTGCACGGTTTTTGTGGATCACCATAAAATCCGCACGGACACGGATTCATCGCTGCGACCAGCATAATTTGCGCGGGAAATCGGTGCGATCCAGAACTGCGCGAAACTGTGACGACACCGTCTTCGAGCGGCTGGCGCAGTGTTTCCAGCGTTTTTTGTGGAAACTCGGGAAGTTCGTCGAGAAATAAAACACCGCGATGCGCGAGCGAAATTTCTCCTGGGCGCGGCGGATTTCCGCCACCGACGATCGCCACTCCACTCGCCGTGTGGTGCACCGCGCGGAACGGTCGCTCCAGCGCGATCGGATTTTTTTCAGAAGTGAGCCCCGCGATCGAGTGCACTTTTGTGATTTCGAGCGCTTCGGTGACCGACAGTTTTGGCAAAATTGTCGCGAACGCCTGCGCGAGCATCGTTTTTCCCGAACCGGGCGGCCCGTTCATCAGCAAATTATGTCCGCCAGCGGCAGCAATTTCGAGCGCACGTTTTGCGTGTTCGTTGCCGCGGATGTGCGAAAAATCGTGTTCAAATTTCGTCGGAAATTCTCGATCCGACAGCGAGTGCGGCGGATGCGACTGTAAAATTTTTTCTCCAGAAAAATGATCGCACGCCTCGCGTAAATTTTTCAAACCAAAAACTTCGATCGACTCGATCAACGCAGCTTCGGCGGCATTTTCGTCCGGAACAAAGATCTGCTCAAATCCACGCTCGGCAGCCGTCGCCGTCGTCGGCAAAATCCCCGGAATCGACCGAAGTTCGCCCGTGAACGCAAGCTCGCCGAGAAAAATTTTCTTTTCATCCGTCGGCAGCGAAAGCTGTCCCGTCGCGTGCAAAATTCCCAGCGCGATCGGCAGGTCAAACCGCGGCCCGTGTTTTTTGAGATCCGCCGGAGCGAGATTCACGACAATTTTTTTGCGCGGAAAATCGTACCCAGAATTTTTGATCGCAGAGCGCACTCGTTCGCGCGCCTCCTGCACCGCCGCGTCCGCCAACCCGACAATCGAAAAACTCGGCAATCCGTTGTGCAAATCCACTTCGATTTCGACTTCCTCCGCGTCCAGCCCGAGCAGTGTCAGCGTTTTGAGTTTTGCGAGCATCGACCAGAAGTGTGTCAGAGATTTGAGATTTTTTCAATATTTTAAAAAACCGTACAACCGCACGGTTTTTTGTTTTTTCAAAATTTGTTCAATTCCGTCGGACCAAATAACGTTTTACTACGACAATAATCACCGGAATCACCAAAAGTAAAACTGCCAATATTATCCAGCCCGTTCCATCGAGAACCTTGAAATAAATTCGAATCGAAATAATCACCGCAGAAACGGCGCAAATCGCGAAACAACCCCTCCAGATGCTTTTAAGTGTTTGTTCTGGAATCATGGCATATAAAAAAGCCAAACATGTAGAAATCGCCGCTAAAACTATAGAAAATATTTCCATTTTTTTCCTCCTAGGATTTTTGTGAAAGAACAGATTCCTGACAGAGGAAATCCATTCTTTCGATTAAAAAACAAATTTACACACTCTGTCACAGTTGTTTTTAAAATTTCTTGCAGGATCCGTCAACTAAAACGGCAAATCCTCCACCGCGGCGAAATCCCCACCAGGTGCTGGCGCGGCTTTTGGTGCAGATGGTACTGGGGCTGCGCTACGTTTTGACGGATCTGGTTTCCACGTGTCCACAACCAAATAATGCGTCATCCCGCTCGCACTCGGCGCTCGGCGTTCCAAAACATTTGCGTTGACCCAACCGTTGTCGAGATTTTCCTTCAATTTTTGAAGATCTGATTCCGAAAGACTCAGTTTGATCATTTCTCCGTACTGTGTCTGAATTTTTTTTGCGTTGCCGCAGTACACTTTTTCGTCTGCCATTTTATTTTTTTGAAAAAATTACACGCGAAGTGTACCGAGTTCTGAAAATTTTTCGAACTCTTTTTCAAACTTTTTTCCAGCAATTCTCAATTCTCCCATTTCACATTCCCAACTCGAGTAGAAATCCATTTTCAAAACTTTTAACTCGAAACTCTGAACTCTCAACTTTCTGAAAAACCTCCGGCAGGAATGAATTTTAAAATACTTGATTGGCTCGCTCCACTCGCCAATCTTCGAACATTTTTTGTTTTTAAAAAACTTTAAACTCTGAACTCTCAACTTTTAACTTTTTAAAACTTTCTCTCAATTCCCCCTGACAAGGAGGCGAGGGGGTTGTTTTTTTTGAAACGATAAACCCTAAACTTTTCGCTCTCAAATTTTTTCCCGGCAACTCTCGGCCCAGCTTTTATTTTTTTGGTACCACTCGATCGTCAGCGGCAACGCCTGCTCAAAAGTGTGTGCCGGCGTCCACCCGAGTTCGCGCTGAATTTTCCCCGCATCGATCGCGTACCGTCGGTCGTGCGCTTTTCGATCCGTGACAAATTCGAGTTTTGAAATTGAGCCCGTGGTTTTCAAAATTAAATCCGTGATTTCCAAATTTGTTTTTTCGTTGTGGCCGCCGATGTTCCAGATTTCGCCCGGCGCGGATTTTTCAAAAATCAAACGAATCGCCTCGCAGTGATCCCGCACAAAAAGCCAGTCGCGGATATTTTTTCCGTCCCCGTACACCGGCAAATTTTCGCCATTCATCGCGCGAAACAGAAAAAACGGAATCAATTTTTCGGGAAACTGGTACGGCCCGTAATTATTCGAACACCGTGAAATTGTCGCGTGCAATCCGTACGTGCGGTGCCACGACTGCACGAGCAGATCCGCCGAAGCTTTTGCCGCGGCGTACGGACAATTGGGATCGATGGCTGTTTTTTCCGTGAAAAAATCTGACGAATTATCGCCGAGATCTCCGTACACTTCGTCCGTCGAAACCTGGTGGTAGCGCGAAACTTCGTATTTTCGACACGATTCCAACAACGTGTGCGTCCCGACAAAATTGGTGCGAATAAATGGCGACGAATCCTCAATCGAGCGATCCACGTGCGTTTCCGCTGCGAAATTAATGACGCCGTTGAATTTTTCGGTTGCAAAAAGTTCGTCGACAAATTTTGCGTCTGAAATATCGCCCTGCGCAAATTTGTACCGAGAATCATTTTCAATTTCAGATAAATTTTCCAAATTTCCCGCATACGTCAGCAAATCTAAATTTACGACATGCCAATCTGTTTTTTCGAGCGCGTGGTGAATAAAATTGGAACCGATAAATCCCGCGCCACCCGTGACCAATATTTTTTGTGCCATTCTGCCACGCACGGTAGCAAATTTCCAAAAATCAGACAAAAAATCTGCTTGCATTTTGAACTGAAAAAAATAAACTCACGCTCGCGCCGCCATAGCTCAGTGGTAGAGCACATCCATGGTAAGGATGGGGTCTTGAGTTCAAATCTCAATGGCGGCTCCACAAAACTTTTCAGAGAAAAACTCTCGTTCGTTTTTTTGGAGTTCGAAAAAATCAACGCGATTCCAGCATTTTCAATTTTTGCGCTGCGGGCGCAAATCGCGGATTGAAATGCAGCGCGTTTTTCCACACCGTTTCCGCCAGGTCCAACTTGCCCACTTCTTCGTACAAATTCCCCAGCTCAAAATGCGCCGGCGCATAAAACGGGTTGTATTTGAGTTCGGTGAGAAATTCTTTTTCCGCTTCGGCGTATTTTTTTTCCAATCGCAACAACAGTCCCAAATTCATGTGCGCGAGTGGTTTGTCTGGTTTGATTTCAATCGCTTTTCGAACTTCACGCGTCGCGTCCGCCACGCGCCCGACAGAAAAATACGACGCGCCCAAACTGTTGTGCGCTGCCGCAAAATTTGGCGAACTTTCTGCTACTTTTTCCCAGTACGAAACATTATTTGAAAACGCGCCGATGTACTGCCACGACGCAAAACTCGCCGCAACAAAAATCGCACCCACGATCGCGCACTGCGCTCGAAGTGAAATTTTTTGAGAAATAACACGTGCCAGTTCGAGAAAAACCAGCATCGTCCCGATCAACGGAAAATACAGCCGATTTTCAACAAAAAACTTACTTTCATTTGCGGTCGCCGCAATAAAAGTTGGGAGCAAAAACAAAAGAAAAATCGCACCGCCCAATCCAAGCTTTCGCCAATCAAATTCGCGTCGCCAGAGAAAAAACAAACTTCCCAAAACCCCCATCGCCACGAACCCCGGAACAAATGTCATGTCGGATAAAATTGCGTACGGAGCGAACGAAACCGGAAGAAATATTTTTCCAAAATGCGGAATCACGGCTGGCAAATTGTGCCACACCGATTCGAAATTGTGGACAGAAAAAAGCGCGCCCGTTTGCAGCCCCTCGATGTCGATGCTGATCGCCGCTCTTCGCGCAAAATACCAAATCGGAATCACCACCGCCCACGTGAGAATTAAATATTTTTGAAGTGGGAAAAAGATGTTTTTTTTACGCCACCACCACATCGCCAACAAATGCACCGCCGGCAAAACGATCGCCACTTCTTTGGAAAAAAATGCCGCCAACAACGTCAATCCGTACAGAAAAATGCGCCCCGGCGTTGTTTTTTTTTCAAGATGAAATAATGCGAGAAAACTCAGCAACGCAAAAATCGCGAACAAACTGTCCACTCGCGCGGGAATCCAACCAACCGTCTGCGTCACCGCCGGATGCACGGCGAAAAAAAGCGCGACAAAAAAAGCGAGCGTTCGCTGTTTTGTAAATTTTTGAAGAAACTGAAATAACACGCCCACCGCGAGCAAATGCAGCAACAAGTTTGTGAAATGGAACGACGCGTACGGCCACGTCGGAATTTGCCAGTGCGCGTCCACGACGTACGAAATAATTTCGAGCGGTCGGTACAGTGCGCCACCTGGCTGATCGCCGCGAAAATTGTCGAGCGAAAATGTTTCAATCACGCTGCGCCACTGGCTCAAAAAATGCATCGAATCGCCGATCAATTTATTGTCATCGCAAAACACAAGATCAAATCCGATCGAGCGTCCAAAAACCAGCGCCACTGCGAGCGCAAACCAAATCCAAACACGCGGCCCGTGGATCAATTTTGAAAAGTTCATCGACGAAATTTTGCCAATTTTTTTGCAGAAAAGCAATCTCAGTCTCGCGGCGCGGGGCGAAAATTTTTCGGTGCTCGCGACTCCGGACGCGGCGGACGATTCTGTTGAAAATCAGGATTCCACGGAACGATACGCGTGGCAGAAAATTCAGTTTTGGAAACCGGTTCTCCGAGCATTCGAATTTTTTCACCCGAAGAAATTTCTGTTCCTGAACGAATTTTTGCTTTTGAAAAATCAACTTCCCAGATTTTTTGAGAAAAATCTTCAAGAATCAAAATCGTGTCATCCGAAATTTTTAAAATTTCTCCCGCGAGCGCGCCCATTTCTGGATTTCGCCACACGCGCTGTCGCGTCCGCTCGACACCGGAATAAAATGGAACATTTTCTGCTGCCATTTTTTCCATGTGTTCCACCATCACGTGCCGATGCAACAGCACGCCGCCAGCGATTTGAACAAAAAGTAACGAGCACATCCACACCCAAACCGGAATTTTGTACGCGCGCCCGGTCCGTCGGACGAAAAAATTTGTCAGCCACCACAGTGCGGCAAACGCGCCGATCCAAAAAATCGGCAAACTCAGCGCAAGCAGTTGAAAAATTGCGCCCGGGCGTGGTCCGTGCATCATTTCTGGCATGTCCAAAATCCGCCCCGAGTGGATCGTCCCCGCCGCGGCGAGAACTCCAAATCCGAGAAATGCCAGCGCCCCGACAAAAATCGCCGCTCGGCGGAGCAAAAATTCCCACCGCGCCCGCGGACGCAGACCACGATTTTTAATTTTTTTGAGAACGGAACCGGTCGTTTTTGAGAATGTCATTTTTTTAAAATTGCGTGTTGGTGCGCTGCGCGATTTCGCGAAACGATTTTTTTGCACGAGAAACCAGCGTCGCGATCGTGCCCATCGGTTTTTTCAAAATATCGGAAATCTCGGTGTACGACAAATCGTCGTAAAATTTCAGAACCAAAATTTCGCGATATTTTTTTGGAACCTGCGCCAAAATCTGTTGAATTTTTTTTCCTGAAAGTTTCACGTCCAAGTCCAGTACAAAATCTGTTTTTTCTGGCAACGAAACCGTTTCGTCAAATTCAACTTCGGTGTCGTGGCCGCGCGATCGAAACCATCGAAACCGGGAAATTGTCTCGTTGTGCGCGATGCGATAAATCCAGCTGCGGAACGCAACACGCCCGTCAAAATCGTTGAGATTTTTCCAAACTTTGAGAAAAATATCCTGCAAAATTTCCTCGACCGTTTCTGGGCAAAAATTGGAAATTCGCCGAATGTACGCCGCAAGTCGACGATCGTACCGATCCATCAGCGGCGCAAAAAAATCCACGTCCGCGCGTGCTTTTTCGACGAGTTGTTCGTCCGAAAAATTTTGAATTTTCATGCCACACAGTCGTAAAAAATTTCGCCACCAAAAGCAAGTACGCACCGGAGAAAATTTTCTTTCAAAAAAACCCCGCTGTTCTTCGCGGGGTTTTTTGTTGGAAATGAATTTTTGAAATTATTCTGCGACTGAGTCCCGCATTCCGCGGTTTTGGAAATTTTTTCCGCGACCGTCGCGTCCTGTTTTTTCACCACCATTCATTCCTTTTTTTCCACGATTCATTTTTTCTCCCGATTCCCACTGCGCGGCTCGCTCCTGAATTTTTGAAACTTCAGCTGCGTCGTCCGAAGTAATTGTGATCTGCACTCCGTTCGCCGCCAGTTCAATTTCGCGATTCGCATTTTCGTGCTGCGGACGATCGTCGTTTTCAGAAAAACGAGATTTGTGCTCCTGGATTTTTGAAACCACCGCTGCGTCCGTCGAAGAAATTGTTTTAATCACTCCGTTTGAAATATTTTCAATCGAACGCGTGACAGAATTTTGCATCGTTTCGTGTTCTGCCTGTCGTTCTGCGCGACGAGTTTCCATCGCGGTTTTGAACGATTCGAAATCTCCGCTGAGAAAAAGTTGTTTCATTTCGTCGAAATGTTCCTGCGTCATTTCTGGGCGATTTCCGTTTTCGCTGTCGTGTCCGCCGAAAAATGCGTCTGCCGTCGGAACAACCAAAAGAGAAAGTGCGAGCGCGGTGCTCGCGATGCCGATGCCGAGTTTTGAAGTTTTCATTTTCAAGAAAGTTAAAAAGTTGAAATTAAAGCGGAAGTGGCCAGCTTCACCCGATGATACGCGGCGACGAAATTTTTTCTTTCAAAATTTTTTGAAAAAATCTCACAGCCCGTCCGGACGTTGAAAAATTGTTCCAGAAAAAATACCGCGAAAAACGTGCACGATCGTGATTCCCCACAATCCGACCGACAAAACCCAGAAAAATTTTGCCACAAAAATCAAAAACCCAAACACCGGAACCGCAAGCGAAACCGTCGCCAGCGAAATTCCGAGCGCCGCAGTCGGAAACACGAACGCGAAAAATCCGAGCGAGAACGGAATCGAAGTTCCGCGTTTTAAATATTTCGAAAAAAATAAAATCAGCGTGATCCCAAACCAAAAAAATCCAAATCCCAAAATAAACGGCGTGTACAAAACGAGAAAATTTTTGATCGCGCCGGAAAAATGCGCAAGCGACTCAATCGATCCCGTCGCCGCCGCGAGCGAAAAAAACGCGATCAGCGATACGCCGACCGGCGCCAGCGGAATGAAAAAACTCGGTGCCACCGAGGCAGGAGGAAGCGGCTGAAATTTCATTCGAAAAAAAATCATCATCTGCACCACCGCGAAAATCACGAACGCCACGCCGATCAAAAATAAATGAAAAATCAAAACTTTTTCTGAAAACGACACCGACCAGTGCGGCACGAGAAAATTTCCGGCAAAAATGTTGACGAACAATCCCACCGGCGGCAAAAGCCAAATTCCGATCGCGTGTTTTTGTTCCACTTTTTCAGAGCAAATCAACATCGCGCAAACCGAGAAAATCACGATCACGCCGAACACGATTCCGAACCAGTACAAACTCGTCGCCAACTGCACCGCGAAATCGAGCGAAATTAGTTTTTCAGGAATTACAATTTTGGAAATTGCCGTCGACAAAATCGCAGATGCGATCGAAATTCCCGCAAAAAATTTTGAAGAAACCGGGTGCAAAAAATCTTTTTTGACACAACTCGGACAGATCACCGCGCGCGCCAGAAATCCGAAAATGGCCAAAACGAAGACTCCACCAGCAACCCCGAGGAAAATTAGTGCCAAAAATTTGAGCATCAAACTTCCCGCTGCCACGCCCAAAATCTGGGAAAAAATCGCCAGCGCGCCCGTCGCCATCACTGCCATAAACCAGCGCGCCTCGAGGGACGCGATCGCCGATCTTGTTGAATTTTTGAACATTTTGAAAAAAAATTGGGAAATAATTTTACTCCAATCGAAAAATTTCCACCACCAGTTCTGGCATTTTTTTTTTGAAATTGTAGACTGCGAGCGATGATCAAAATTAATTTCGAACACGCACCGGCGAAAATTTCGGAGAAAAAGTTTTCCAAAATCATGGAAAAATTTAAATCACGCGGCCAAGAATTTTTCGAAATTCTGGACGAATCGACCGCAGATTTTCATTCGTTCGCAGCAAAATTTTCAGGAAAATACGATGAAATTCTCGTGCTCGGAATCGGCGGATCCGCGCTCGGGACGCGGCTGCTCGCTGATTTTTTTGGGAATAAAAAATTGCACGTGCTCGACACGCTCGATCCGGACGAAGTTTCGAAATTTCCAAAATCGCCGAACACGCTCGTCGTCGTGATTTCGAAATCCGGCGGCACGCTCGAAACGATGAAATTACGCGATCATTTTGTGGAAAAAATGCCGATCGACCGATTTGTCGTAATTTCTGAAAAAAACTCAAACCTGTGGAATTGGGCAGCGGAGAAAAAAATTCCCGCGTTCGAAATGCCGCGAAATGTCGGCGGACGATTTTCGGTTTTGACGAGCGTCGGACTGCTCCCGGCCGCAGTTGCGGGGATCGAAATCGATGAAATTTTGGTCGGTGCGAAAAAAATGCGCGACGAATTTTTGCGTGAAAATGGATTGCCGTGGCAGCTCGCGCGGACAATTTTTGAAAGTGGAAAATCGCAGCTCGTGCATTTTCCGTACATTTCGAAATTGAAAACTTTTGGCGCGTGGTGGACGCAGCTCGTCGGCGAATCGCTCGGGAAAAATGGGAACGGATTCACGCCGATTCCCGCGGTCGGACCGACCGATCAGCATTCGCTGCTCCAACTTTTGGCGGACGGACCGGACGATTTTTTCACGATTTTTGTGGAAAATTTGGAGTTTGAAAAAAATCCGCTCGGAAAAATCGCGAACGCGGAACTCCGCGCGACGGCGGAAAGTTTGGCGGAAAAAAATCGGCCGAGCGCGACGATTAAAATTGAAAAATGCGACGCGGAAACTTTGGGCGAACTGATCGCGCTCTGGCAGGGAACCGTCGCGCTGCTCGGCGAACTTTTGGAAGTGAACGCGTTTGACCAGCCGGGCGTCGAACGAGGAAAAGTTTTGACGAAAAAGTTTTTGGGGAAATTGTAATATTTTGACAAACTGATCGTTTTAAGTTTTACGTGGTTTTATTAAAATGAAAACAACCGCTCGATCAACGCTGAAACAGTACTGGAACGTTTCTAAAAAATATTCTGGATATTTTTATTTCAAATTTTTTGTAAAAGCGCTCGCAATTGCCGGCGCAATTTATGTGCAACTTTATTTCAAAGATTTTTTTGATTTAATTACAGAATTTTCCGGCGAAAATCGAATGGATTTATGGCCAAAATTACTTCGAATTTTTATCATCGTGACCGTTTTTGATTTTGCAATTTATCCGATTTTGGAAAGAATTGGCGACTGGTTAATAACACGTTTTCAAGTAAAAGGAATGCGCGATTTGCAAAATGTGTGTTTTGAAAATATGCACAAACATTCGGTTGGATTTTTCGCCAACAGTTTTGTCGGAAGTTTGATTGCAAAATCTGGACGATTCGTCCGTGGTTTTGAACGATTGGACGATCTGATATATTTCAATTTTTGGCCAAATATTTTGCGCCTCATTCTGTCCGTAATTGTCCTTTTTACGCTGGTTCCCATGATTGCAATTCTTCTTTTGGGTTGGGCAATTTTGTACGTCTTGGTCGTGAATTATTTTTCTTTGAAACGGAGAAAATACGAAATTATTCGCAACAAAGAAGAAACAAAATCGCACGGACTTTTCGCCGATGGAGTTTCAAATACATTCACCGTGAAAATGTTTGCGCGTTTTTTTTACGAACGAAAAAAAATGTTTTCTCAAACACAACGAGAAAGCGACGCTCGAATGGTGGCGTGGATTTTTAACGTCAAACAAGATTTTTTACAGTCTGTTTTGATGACGTTGCTGCAAGCCGTTGTGTTTTGGTTTTTGATTCGTGGCTGGCTCGACGGATCGGTGTCCGTCGGAACAATGGTCGTCACACAAGCGTATCTCATCGGAATTTACGTGAATTTTTGGAATTTCGGACAAGTCATCAAAGATCTGTACACTGTTTTTTCGGACGCGGAAGAAATGTCCGAAATTATTGAAAAAACGCCGCAGATTTTGGATCCAGAAAATCCGGAAAAATGCAAAATTCACCGCGGAAAAATCAAGTTTCAAAACGTCTCGTTCGGGTACCAGAAAAAAAATCCCGTTCTCAAAAATTTCAATTTCCGCGCAAAACCCGGCGAGCACGTCGGGCTGGTCGGTGCGTCTGGTGCGGGAAAATCCACGATCACGAAACTGCTGCTGCGATTCGACGATCTCGACCACGGGGAGATTTTGATCGACGGGCAAAATATTTCGAACATTTCGCAGGAAAATCTGCGCGAAAAAATCGCGTACGTGCCACAGGAACCGCTGCTGTTTCACCGGTCACTTTTTGAAAACATTCGATACGGAAATCTCGACTCAAAAAAAACGGACGTCGTCGCCGCGGCAAAAATGGCGCACGCGCACGAATTTATCGAAAAAACGGAAAAAAAATACGACACGCTCGTCGGAGAACGCGGGATAAAATTGAGCGGCGGCGAACGGCAGCGGGTTTCGATCGCGCGCGCGATTTTGAAAAATGCACCGATCCTCGTACTCGACGAAGCCACGAGCGCGCTCGATTCGAGATCGGAGGAAAAAATTCAGTCCGCACTCGAAGTTTTGATGAAAAACCGCACGACGCTCGTGGTGGCGCACCGGCTCTCGACACTGAAAAAAATGGACTGGATCGTCGTGATCGGCGACGGGAAAATTTTGGAGCAGGGCTCGCCGCGCGAACTTTTGGCGGACAAAAACAGTCGGTTCAAAAAAATGTGGGACCGACAGGTCGGCGGATTTTTGCCGGACTGAAAAATGTGGTACGCTCCGCCCCGTGAAAACATATTTGTTCGTTCTCGGGAGAAATGTTGCGCTGTCTCGCGCGGAGTTGAAAAATTTTTGCGACGAAATTCTGGTGGACGAAAAAAATCATCTGCTGCTCGCGGAAAATTTGAAATTTGAAAATCCGCGGGATTTGCCAAAATCGCCGGAACAGATTTTTCTCGATCGACTCGGCGGCACGATCCGGATCGCGGAAATTGTCGACGAGTTTTTTTCGAAAGAAAAAATGGCGGACGCGATCGCCAAAATCGCGCTGGAAAATGGCGAGGAAAAACCCAAAATCGGCGTCTCCGCGTGGGGCACTGGAAACCGGTTTTTGCCGGATTTTTTGAAACTTTTGAAAACGAAATTTGCCGCGGTGCGATTTGAAAATGTCGGCGGAAAAAATCTCACGTCGGGAAATATTTTTGATCGAAAACTTTTGAAACGCGGGAACGAATTCATCGTCTGGCAGCGGGAAAACTCGTTTTTGCTCGCGAAAACCTGCGCCAACCAAAACCTGCGAAATTACGTTTTGCGCGATCGCGACAAACCGTTCCGCGACGCAAAAATGGGAATGCTGCCGCCGAAACTCGCGCAGATTTTGATCAATCTCGCCGCGCCAGGAAAAACCGAAACCGTGCTCGATCCGTTTTGCGGCTCGGGGACGATCTGCAGCGAATCCGCGATCGCCGGATTTCGAAGCGTCGGCAGCGACACAAATTCGAATTTTTTGGACGGCGCAAAAAAGAATTTTCAATTTCTCGCGGAAAAATTTCGGTACAACCAAAATTCCGGCACGTTTTTTGTGCGAGAAGCAACGGAATTTCCGTTTGGAAATTACACCGGCGTGATCGCGACAGAGGGCTGGCTCGGGGAAAATTTTGAAAAAATACCAACGCCCGGACAGATCGCAGAAAATGAAAAAAAAGTCGTCGAACTGTGGACAAAATTTTTTGCCAATTTACACGGAAAAAATATCCGACGAATCGCACTCTGCCTCCCGTGTTGGCGCACAAATTCGGGTGAGAAATCGATCGCCGAAAAAATATTTGCCAAAGCCAAAAATTCTGGCTACACTCCGCTCGCTCTTTTTGGCGCACAAAACACGTTTGTGTACGCACGAGACGAAAGTTTCGTTGCGCGCGAGATCTGTGTTTTGGAAAAAAAATAACCGCCCCAAGTAAAATTCACGTAGCGTGTTTTACGCGGAGAAAAAAACAGTGATGCAATCACAACAATCCCGGGTAGCTCAGCGGTAGAGCAATTGGCTGTTAACCAATGGGTCGCCGGTTCGAATCCGGCCCCGGGAGCCATAAAAAAATAGTGATGTTCCCCCCGCGGGAATAGCACTCTTTTTTATTTTCACGAAGTGGAATTTCGAATCGGTTCGGTTCGATGACGAACACAGTGAGGAAAACGAAGTCATCCGGCCCCGGGAGCCATAAAAAAATAGACGAATCCTCGTGATTTGTTGTTTTTTAAAACTACGTAATTTGACTTGCTGTCGAACGAAATGATGAATGCAAAACGATCCAACGCCAGGAGAATTTTATTTTTAAAAAAAAACTTGCTTTTTTTATTTTATTTTGTATCATCGGGCCCTTGTGGGTAGCGTGTTAAAGAGTTTAGACGATAAATTTCTACAATACAAAACTTACGAAATTTATTTTCTAACCTTTTCTTACCATGAAAGGTTCAATCAAAAACCTCCTCAACGGGTTTGGATTCATCACTCCTGAAGACGGAGACAAAGACATTTTCTTTCACGCCAACGATCTCGTCGGTGTTGATTTTGAAAGTCTGAAACCTGGTGACGTCGTCACATTTGACGTCGGACAGTCAGAAAAAGGCCCAAAAGCCGAAAACATTGCACTCGCCGCGTAATTTTTACACGGTCGCAATCACAAAAAAGATCGCAAAATGCGGTCTTTTTTTATTGAGAAGAAAATAGTAAAAATTGACAATTCACCGAAAACGCACTAAAAACACTTTGTACTTTTCGAAATCTGAATTTTTTCAGGCTGAGAAGTCGTTCTCTGAAATATCGATCATTTTAATTCACAGATTTGAGTGAAACGTTTTGGGTTGCTCCAGCTCAGGATGTTTCACTTAAATTAATTTAAAATTTGTATTATGAAAAATTTAGTTTTTATTCTTTTGATTTCAGCATTCTTTACCGGATGCGTGAGTATCCCCCAGCTTCCACAATCCTTTGACTCGTATGTCAAAAGTGGTGGTCAAGCAGAATACTGTCCCACTTCTGTAAAAATGAAAATCGTAATGCGGGATTCAATTCCACAATATCGTTTTTCAAAACAGCAGAAAAATGATACCACAGCTTGGATTTACGCCGACACAGCAGGTAATCGACAGTATTTTGGTTGGTCTTATTTGGGCGAATCAGGTACCTACTGCTACTGCTGTTCGGAATGGCAAAACACTATGGATGAGATTGAAACAGAAATGGAAAACTTCCATCAATGTTATTCTCAGACAGATAATCCTCACAACAAAAGGATTATCAAATCTTTTTTAAAAGAACTTTTGCCGACAGAAGCTCAAACAAAATTGTTGATTATTTCTGAAAAGAAATTAAGCAAATCAACCATTCCTGAGATTGAGCACTATCCACTTTCTAATTCCAAAAAATGGAAAATTGCCTCTGGCAAATTCCGGCTCATAATGACCGAAAATTTTACGCTCGATGTTCTTTTTGTCGATGCGGCCCCCGGATCATTTGAGGGGAAAACTTTTATTCAACTGGGAAACAACGAAATGATCACCTTTCGTGATCAGTACAAACCAATGAGCCGACTGACAAATAAGGAAATGAACAAACTCCTTGACATTCTGGCCTCTCAAGCAGAAGAAATCCAAGAACTCTGGACAGGAATTATCAAAAAATTGAAAGAGAATTAAAGATCGATTCTTTAGAAAAAACCCCAGCGACTGCCGGGGTTTTTCTTTTATTTTCGAAAAAAGTCTTAACTTCCGCACGCTGCGGCCGCAGCCGCGTCGCCTTCTCCGCTCCATCCAAATCCTGGACTTGGGGCGGCGGTTGGCATTTCTATTTCACATTCGGCAGGAGCCGTTTCAAATCCTGCACAAATCGCGTTCATCAAACTCTGCGGATCACGTCCTGCGCTGGAAACTTTTCCGTTGATCACGAGTGTTGGCGATCCGCGAACACCGTATTTCAAATTATCGGCATCGTTGACGAGAAATTTTGGAAATCGTTCATTGACCCACGTGGTTTTATCTTCAAATCCAGACATCACGCTGAATTCTGTGTCGAGCGCTGCAACACACTCCGTGACATCCAATCCTGATTTTTCCAAGCATCCCGCGCCGTCGTCTGCTTCCAGAAAACAAGTCAAATATTCATTAAATTTTTCTGGTGATTCTTTCGAAATACAAACCTGATTCATTTGTTCTTTGAGTTCTTTTTCGCCGTGCATCGCGTAGTTGACGAATTTCAATTGAAAATCAATCGCATCGCCAAGCGTCTGAACGACTGGCAATAATCCTTTTTCAATCTGCGTCCCGTACGGACAATGACTCATCACAAAAGCTTCCACCACCGGCGTTTCTACTTTTTCCATTTCCACTGCCGCTGCAACTACCGCAACAGCCGCTGCCGTCGCAGCAGCTTCTCTGTCTTTTGTCACCTGATCGACATCCATCACTTGTGGATAAAATTCTTTTCCATCGTTCGAAATGTAGGAAACGATTTCTCGCCCGCCCGCATCCACGACAAGTTTGTATAATTTTTCTGAAACTTCGCTCATTTCTTTGACCGTCGCGGCCTGCCCCGCTGGCATCAACGCGATATTTATAAATTCTTCAGCCACTGTTTTTAGTTCCGTTTCTGACAAATCTGAAAATGCAGAATCATTGTCGATGACCGACGCTTGCAAATCTTGTGTCTCACAGCCAGTCAAAACCAACCCGAGCAACAAACCGAGAACGAGAAATTTTTTCATTTCAAAAGGGATTATTCGAGTTCGATGGTACATATTTTGTTAAAAAAAACAAGTTTTTTTTACTAAAATTCAATATTTTGTTTTTTACGCAAAATACGCCGCAGCGTTTTCGAAAACTTTTCGATTCGTCGTTTCCTCCGGAACTTCAAAATTCTCGCGCCGCGCGAGTTCTTTCATTTTTCCAAATTCTGGCAAATTCGTCGAAAAAAGTCCACGCTCCGGATGCGGCATTAATCCAAGAATCCGTCCGCTCGGATCGCAAATTCCCGCGATATCGCGCGCCGCACCGTTCGGGTTGGCGGGAAATTTTCCGTTGGCCAAAACTCCGTGCGCATCAATGTACTGAAAAACAATCTGGTCATTTTTTTCGAGCGCGTCGAGCTGCGTATCCGGCAGATAAAAATTTCCTTCGCCGTGCGACATCGGCAAATACAACTTTTCAATTCCGCGCGTCCAAACGCATTTTTGCGAAACCATTTTCAAGTGCACGTACCGGCAGACAAATCGGTTCGTTTTATTTTTGAGAAGTCCCGCCTGGCGTTCGCCGTATTTTTTTTCCAAAGCCGGTACAAGTCCGAGCGCCACCAAAACCTGGAATCCGTTGCAGATCCCGAGCGTCAACGTGTCGCGCTGCACAAATTTTAAAACTTCGTCGCCGAGATTATTTTGAATTAAATTCGAAAGTGCTTTTCCTGATCCGGTGTGATCGCCGTGCGAAAACCCGCCCGGAAAAACGAGAATTTGAGTTTTGTCCAAAATTTTCGGATCATCGAGCAAATCCCGCGTGTGCACGTACCGCGCGTCGCAGCCAGCCGCGTTGAGCGCGAAAATGGTTTCGGTTTCGGAATTTATTCCGTACCCGCCGAGAACGATTGCGGTTGGTTTTTTCATTATAAATTTTTGAAAAAGGCCGGATCAATGTCGTACTCAGTACGTTCAACGAATCCAATTTTAAATTTTTGCAACAATTCAACGAGCCGATCTCCGTTAATTAATTCTATTCTCAAATTTTGAGCAGCCTCTTTTGCCTGGCGAGAAAATGCTGACGTTGTGATAAAAACAGCCTTTTCTGCTCCAAACTGCTGTTTTGCCCCCGCCAACTTCTGAACATCTGGTGCTCCCACCGTGTTTCCAGTTGCATATTTTTTTGCCTGAAATACAACCTGAAATCGAACAAGCCCCAAAATCAAATCTCCTCGACCATCAATGCCTCCGTCCCCCGAACGCTGTGTAACTTCGACATTTTCAAAATCTAACTTTTCAAAAAGCTGACCACACAAACGTTCAAATTGAAATGGATCAAGCTGCTGCAAAATTTCCGATGGAGAAGCTTCCGGCTCTTCTGTCTTCAGATTTTCTTCTTCCACAACGGAGGCTAAATTTAATTCCGACTTTTTATCATTTAAAAATAACGCAACTTCTTTTTTTCCTTTTTCAGAAAGCTCCCAAACCCCACGAGGAGAATCCGAAAGTAATAATCCGGCTTGTTTTAATTTTTCCCGAGAAAATGCCACTCTGTTTCTAAAAATTGGATATCCGGTGGTTGGATATTTTTCCAAAAAATCAGCATCTGTTATTTCAGGAAAAAAAGATGCCACTTTTTCGGTCGCTTCGCTTGTTTTAGATCTTCCTCCAAGAGAATGAAGCGCTAAAAGCAACTTTGGCTCAATTTGTGACTGTGTTGGAATTTTCATTTTTTAAAACTCTAAAAAAGTCCCCCGATAATTCTCCGTCAATTTTGAAATTGAAATCGGATCGACGCCCGCAATCACCAAATCCGTGCCAGAAACTTCGCCCAAAAGTTTCGCGTCAGAAAACATTTTTTGAAATTCGGTCTCGCGATCCGGCGCGATCGAAACGAGAAATCGCGTTTTGGATTCGGAAAAAAGCGCAATCCGCAGATCGTCCGCGAGATTTGAAAAATCGACGTGCGCGCCAATTTCTCCCGCGATGCAAGATTTTGAAATCGCCGCCGCGAGCCCGCCGATTCCCACGTGCGCGATCGACGTGAAAAGATTTTCTCCGTGCGCCGCGAAAATTTTTCGAAACCGCGCGAGTGATTTTTCAGCGGAAATTTTCGGAACGACGGATTTTGAAAGTTTGTGCGCAGCGGAAAATTCGCTCCCGCCAAACTCGGAAAACGTGTCGCCGATCAGAAAAATTTTGTCGCCGGCGAATTTGAAATCGAGCGTCTGCGTGCGCGCTGCGTCCGAAATCACGCCGAGCGCGGAAATCAGCAGCGTCGGCGGAACGGAAATTTTGACGGGATTGTCGTCCGCGTCGAATCCTTTGAAATCGTTGAACATCGAATCTTTTCCGGAAATGAACGGCGTGCCGAAAATTGTCGCGGTTTCAAAACACGCGTGCGCCGCGGCGAGCAACTGCCCGAGCCGCTCGGGTTCGTCCGAGCTGCACCAGCAAAAATTATCCATAATTGCGAGCGAATCCACGTCCGCGCCGACCGCAACCGCCGCCGCGACACAGTCGTCGATCGCACCAGCCGCAGCAGAAAAAGCGTCCGATTCGGTTGCGCGCGCGCCGAGCGATTGCGATAAAACGACGGCTTTTTTTGAATCCAAAACTGGCCGCACCACCGACGCGGTTCCGTTGACACGACCCGGTCCCTGCAGCGGTTTGACGACGCTGCCGCCCAAAACTTCGTGATCGTACTGCTGCGAAATCCACTCGTTCGACGCAACATTTGGTCGCGCGATCATTTTCAAAATTTCGGATGAAAAATCTGAAATTTCTGGCAATTTTATTTTTTCGGAAACGGAAACTTGCGGCACGGATTTCAAATTTTCCCGCGGCCAGCCCGACGCGAGAAATCCGAGATCGAGATCGAACACTTTTTGGTTTTTGAAAAAAATGCAGCCGCGCCCCGAATCGGTAAATTCTCCGACGATCGTGGATTCGACGCCGCGTTTTTTTAAAATTTGAACAAATTCGTCGGCTTTTTCCGCAGGAACAGAAAATGTCATTCGCTCCTGCGATTCGGAAATCCAAATTTGCCACGGCGCGAGATTTGGATATTTGAGCGGCACGCGATCGAGAAAAACTTCAAATCCGCCCGCCTCGTCGCCGAGCTCGCCGATCGTTCCGGAAATTCCGCCCGCGCCGCAGTCGTGCACGGAATTTATGAATCCGCCCTCGCGCAGTTCGCGGATCACCGCGTCCGAAAGTTTTTTTTGCGTGATCGGATCGCCGATCTGCACCGCCGTCGCGGGACTTCCCTCGTCCAAACTTTCGGAACTGAAAGTTGCGCCGTGAATTCCGTCGACCCCGACGCGGCCGCCCGCGACAATAATTTTGTCGCCCGCGACGGCTGATTTTTCACTGGAATCGCGCCCGTCAAGTTTTCGCGGAATCAGTCCGATCGTGCCCGCAAAAACGAGCGGTTTTCCTGCGTACCGATCGTCGAAAAAAGTGAATCCCTGCGGCGACGGAATCCCGGACTGGTTGCCACCTTCGTTGATTCCCGCGACGACGCCGTCGAGAATTTCTCGTGGTTGCAGCGCAGGATTTGATTTCTTTTTTCCGCGAAAAAGTTCGATTTTTTTTCGTGGATCTCCGGTACAAAATCCGTACCGATTGATCACCGGACGCGCGCCGCGGCCATACCCGAGACAATCGCGGTTGACGCCGACGATCCCGGTCATCGCTCCGCCGAGCGGATCGAGCGCGGACGGCGAGTTGTGCGTTTCCATTTTGTCGGACACGACCCAGTTTTCGTCGAAAACGATTCCACCGGAGTTGTCGCTGAAAACGGAAACACAGAAATCTTTTTTCCCTTTTTTCCGGCGAATTTCCTCGGTCGCGCGACGGATAAATTTTTTGAAAATTCCTTCCGCGTGCTCGTCGATCGGGTTTGCGAAAATCGTGTGCCGGCAGTGCTCCGACCAAGTTTGCGCGATCGATTCGAGTTCAACGTCGGTCGGATTTCTTTTTTCTGCACGAAAATAATCGCGAATCGTGTGCAGGTACAAAAGTGAAAGCGCGAGCGGCCCGCGGTGCGTTCCGTCGGAATTTTTGATTCCTTTTTTTCCGAGCTCAATTAATTCCTCGTCAGAAATTTCTAAATTTATTTCGTCTGCAGTCAAATGATCATTTTGAATCGAAACTTTTGGAACAAATGTTTCCATCCCGCCGGCGGAGAAAAAATCGTCCGCGGATTTTACCGCCACGCGCTGAATCATCGGATTGGCAAACATCCAGCCAATTTTTTCGGCATCTTTCAAATCCAAACCAGCGCCAGAAACGCACAACAACACGGAGGAAAAAACGCCCTCGGCGTGCGGATCAAATTTCACTTTGAGAAGATCTTCGATGGTCTCCACCACGGTGCGCCCGACGTTGTCGGTGACGCCCGGGAGAAATCCGATTTCGATCGCCCAGTCAAATTCACGGGTGAAATCAGGTTCGTCAACACTGAAATTTTCGTACACGGGATTTGTCAACGCCTGCCCAATTTTAATTTTTTCGGAATCGGAAAATTTCCGTGCGATCGTGAAAATATCCGCGGTTTCGACGCGCGTGATCGGCAGTCCAGAATTTTGGATTTTTTGGGAAAAAGCCGCGCCACGAGGATCCTCGACACGGTTCTGGATTTCGATGCGAAATGCGTTCATAAATTTCGAAAAAGACGTGCCGAGTGTACCGCGTCCGAAAAATATTTCAACGGAAAAGAAAAAAAGACCGGAAGACGCAACATGCATCAACCGGTCAAATAGTTAAAAAGCTTTCATTTCTAATTTTTGAAATAAAAACAAAAGCAGGAGATGCCGAGCAATTGCCACTCGAATAATCTATCAACCAAACCTAAAAATTTATGTTTGCTCGACATCTTTATAAAATAAAACAATAAACAATCACCAACTTGTGAAGAAATCTCAAAAAAGAAACAAGCCGGTGAAAAAACTCTCGCACGCGGGAGTTATCACACCGACCAATCAGAAAGAAAGCTATCAAAGAACTTTCGAGCGGAGATGGAGATTTTTTCTGCACCCCACAGAACGAAGTAATCTCTTTTTACGAAAATCAAAAAAAAAGTCAAGAAAAAAAGAGACAGTTGAGCTAAGTCGAACTGTCTCTAATCACGTCAGTCATAAAATTTTTGGAAAAGAAAAACTGACGCAGTTTCGACGGGTAACGGTAATTTATTTTCACAATAGATGTATGAGGTATTTCCCCGCCGAAAAAATATTTTGCGATCAAATCGACAAAAAAACGCTCGCACGCGAAAGTTATTTTGTCGATCTAACTTGAGTTTTTCTCTAATTTTTTGAACTGGCGTCAAAGATCACTTTCGGTGAAATGTTCGCCCGCAGAAAGTTCTGCGCCAATCCATTCACAACCGAACTATTTTTCTTTTAGCACAAACTTAAAAAACAAGTCAAGCATTTTTGAAACCGCTCAAAATTGAGTTTTAGAAAAAGTTTGACAGAAACAGACTTTTTAATAAACTCGCGTGGCAAATTTTTGATTTTTCCACATGCTCGTGATTCGATTTTCCAGAATTGGACGTAAAAAACAGGCCTTTTTTAAACTCGTTGTTGCTGAAAAAGCACGCGCAGTTCAGAAAAAAATCACCAAAGATCTCGGGTATTTCAACCCGCTTTCCGATGGAGGAAAAGGCGAATTTGTGTTTGATGCCGACTCGATCAAAAAATATATTGCCAACGGTGCGCAGCTTTCTCAGACTGCCGCGCGAATGTTGACGAAAAATGGCGTCAAAGAAGCAGAAAAATTCATTGAAAAACGAACCACAAAACCAAAAAAAGAAAAAGCTCCCGCACCTGCGCCTGAAACTGCGCCAGTTGCCGAGGCAGCTCCGGCCGAAGAAACTCCTGCAGAAGAAAAAACGGAATAATTTTTTAGTTTCTGGATGGATGATAAATTTCCCGCTCTCGATTTTGTTCGGTACGTTCTTGGACAAATTTGTGCTTCTTCTGATGAAGTCGACGTCGTCGTGACACACGATGATCGCGGCACGCTTTTGACAGTGCACGTCAACGACGCAGACATGGGACGATTGATCGGAAAAGACGGACAAACTATTTCCGCGCTTCGCACGCTTCTCAACGTGATGTCTGCGCGAGAAAATAAACGGTTTTATTTAAAAATTCAAGACCCAGTTGAAAAATAATTTTCGATTGTGCTAGAATCTTCGTGACTTTTTAAGATTGTTTTTAAAATGGGCGACGATCGTGTGGTTCCGGCAGTTCAGTACCTCGACACCACTCCTCCGGATGCAATGACGACTCCGGCTTTTGGCGGTGTCCCGACCACCGCTGGCGGTGTTCCGTTCAACGCGACCGCCGACACAGTTGCGCATCTGGGAAATTACACGCTGATGGATTTGGTACAAATGTTTGTTCCGATCGCATTTATCATCGCAGCCGGACTCGCGGCTGTTTTCATCTTCATCGGTGGAATGAATTTTATTCTCTCCGGTGGAAACGAAGAAAAAATAAAAACCGCCGTCAACACGATCCGATACGCGATTGTGGGACTGGTCGTCACAATTTTGAGTTTCACGTTTGTGACGATTGTCGGACGTATTTTTGGACTGGATTTCATCAGTTACCTCAACTACGCCAAAATCCGCGAATCGATCACGCTGATGATAAATCCTGCGGCAGACAACAACACACAACATTTTACACTGCCGCGGCAGTAAATTTTTTCAAATGTGTTTTCAAAAAAAATCATTCCCGGAAAAGGATCCGGAGAAAAATTTTTGCGACACAAGATTTTGTTTGCAATCCTGGCTCCTCGACGCATTTTTCCCGGCGAAATGTCTGACGTGCGGCCGCGCGGGCGATTTTTTGTGTGAAACACATCGCCAGTTTCCACCGGCGCCCCAGAACGAAGCGCAATTTCAACATCTCGATGAAATTTTTGCAGCCACCGAGTACTACGATCCGGTGGTGAAAAAGTCGGTAGAATTTTTTAAATTTCGCGGATTTTCAGCGTTGGCAAAAATTTTTGCAGAAACAATTGTCGAGCGCGTTCCCGATAATTTTTTAGAAAATGCGATTCTCGTGCCGATTCCCCTGCACTGGACACGGAAACTTTGGCGCGGATTTAATCAAGCCGACGTGCTCGCACGAGCGATTTTGGAAAACCGAACCCGGGATCTAGATCCCGGGTTCGAATTAAAATTTGATTTAAAACGCGTTCGTCGCACGCACCAGCAAGCACGACTGGGAAAATCTGCTCGCAAAAAAAATCTTGACGATGCGTTTTTCTGGTGCGGAGAAAATCTGGCAGGGAAAAAAATCGTACTGGTCGACGATGTCGTCGCCAGCGGATCAACACTGGATGCGGCTGCCGCAGTACTGAAAAAATCTGGTGCAAAAGCAGTTCACGCGGTGGTTTTTGCGCGCGGCGGGAAAACCAAAGAACCCGGGTTCGATCAATCAAACACCGATTCAAAATCTTCCAGCGCCTGAGCCGAATCCGCTTTTTCGCTCACCCACTCCCAATCTTGCGGATTTGAAACGATTTTATGATGCACCGCATTCTGCAAAATGTACTGCGTGAGCTGCGCGAGATATTCGTCATCGTCGACCAATTTTGCTTGAAATCGCCCCTCAAAAACTGGCTGTTTCATTCCTTTTTTTACAGAATCACCGTATTTTGCGTTGAAAAATGCAGCGTACGACTGTTGAACGCGATTCATAAATTCTGATATTTTTGAATTGGGAGTTGGTTTTTCAAATATTAAAAAATGGAAATGGTTTGGTAATAAACACCACGCCAAAACTCGAACCGACGGATACAAATCAAGATATCGAATAATATTTTCCCCAAATCGCTGAAAATCTCGATCCTCAAAAAAGAGTTGCTGCTTATTGTATCCACGGTTGTAGATATGATAAAACCGTTCCGTTTCCAATATTCTACGTGGCATCCTAATTATTGTATGTTAGTGAAAAATTGTCGTCAACTTTTTAGAACCCGGGATCTAGATCCCGGGTTCTAGTTTTCCACGAATCATTTGTTCGCCCACTCACATCCCTTGACATTTTTCGTTGTTTTTTGAACCCGGGATCTAGATCCCGGGTTCGGTTTCCTTCCTCATCCCGGGTTCGGTTTTTCCACAAATCATTTGTTCATCTCACCTCCCTTGACATTTTTCGTTGTTTTTTGAACCCGGGATCTAGAACCCGGGTTCGGTTTTAAAAAAAACCACCGCACAAAAAAAAGACCGGTCTCTTCGAGACCGGCCTTTTTTGCTCGCCCCCCGCTTTCGCGGGGGGATTTCCTGTTTCATAACAATTTACTTTTCTTTTTGAGAATTTTTAAATCTCAAAATTAGTCACTGTTTACTTTTGCAGTCGTGTCAATATTGAGCAAGTATCCGTTCAACCAATCAGCAGATGTATCTGAGTGAGAAGTTGAAGACTCATCTGACCACACAACAGTTCCTGCTGCTGCAGCACGTGTTGTTGCACCGGCATGAGAATTATCGGTTGAAATAGTAACAGACACTGTATCATCATCAGCCGCAGGCGTTCCTGCTGTTGTATTCTCCGTATTATTCATAAGAAGTGCGTACGTTCGAGAATCACCAGCAGACAATTTCTGATTGGCGAATGTGACCGTAACCGTTCCAGTAATATCATCAGCTGCTGTGTACGTATCTGCAATCGCAGATGTTACAACCGCAGTATTGTCGATATTTCCGTCCGTTTTCACTTGTTTTACTTCGAATACAGCATCTGCTGAAGCTTTCATTCCAGCAAGATTCACTGTGAATTTCAATTTACCCAATTCAATTTGACGTGCGCTATCCGCAGTCACGACAAATCGGTAAATTTCTTGTGAAGCCGCAAGCGGTGTTCCACTAAAATTCTGTGTTGCTGCGTGTCCAACCGACATTTCTGTTCGGTATGCGACAAACTCTTGTCCGGTGACAGAATTTGCAGTGACATTCGCTGTTGCCAAATCAGATCCAGTAGCAGCCGTAACTGCTTCCACTCCATTTTCTTGCTCAGATGTATCTAACGCAAGAGTAAGTCGTTTTCCTGTCTGATCAGCCTGAGTGATATCGCGAACACTCACTTTGATTGACACGTATGTCGACTCGTCTTTTGGAACGCTGATGCGATCCGCATTTCCGAGTTGGAAGTGAAGATCTCCGCCTGTCATCTGTTTTGTCTGAACAAGTTGTCCAGCAGCATTATAAAGCTTGAAATCTACGCGATCACCAATATCAGTTCCTCCAACTGAATTCGTAAAGTACAAATCTCTGATCTGAACTTCATCATCAGCCGCGTTAAATCGAACACGCATCACTTCTACGTCTTGAGTACCTGCTACCAAGACATCTCCGTAAATGGTCGTTCCAAGATCAACGCTCAAACTTCCTGAATTCACCAATTCAAATTCATTTCCTCCCAAGGCCGTTGCACTAACCAACGCTGAACCATTGTACACGTAGACGGTTTGTCCATTCTCAACATTGTCTGCGTCCACCGCAGTCACTTCGATTTGCATTGTGTGTTTGAGATTCAATGCGGTAACTCCGTCGGTTTCAACTCCAACCGTACCATTTGCATCTCCAACAACCACGGTACCAACCTCTGCTGAGTTCACATTTCCTGTGATAAATGGTGAAGCTGTTTCGGTGAGAATTGCTGCTGCTCCTGCACCTGTAACCGTATATCCAAGTCCAGCCAATGCTGCTCGAAGGTAAGTTCCTTGTTCTGCCGCAGTTGGAGTAGCTCCAAGCTGCAAGCTTGCAACTCCGTCATCACACGTTGGGTCGGTGATAACACCATCTGCAACATAAGTCAAAACACAGATTGTGCTTCCTGCGTCGTCAGTAAGCGTAATTTTATCTCCTACTGCACCTGCTGTAGAGATCGTCAATGTTGTCGCACCCGCTGTTCCTGCGGTTCCAATTGCGGAATCGAAGGTAAGAGTCGTCCCAGTCGCTGTAGTCAAGTTCTCTGTTGTAGTTGTTGATTCCAAAACAGTGTAGGTTGTTGCCGCAGCGCTTGCTGCGTTTTTGATCGTCAAATAAACATCCTCGTCTGCTTCGTACAAAGTAGCATCAGCAACTGTTGCTGTTGCGCTATTTGCAACGACCGTTGCAAGAGTTTCCGACACAACCCCTGCCGAAGCTTCGATCGTGTTGAAGACAACTGTAAATTCTTTTTGTCCTGCGGATGGAATCACAACAGACAAATCATTGAATGTTGCTGCTCCAGCTGAAGTCAGGTTTTTGCTTGATCCCTGCTGAGTTCCATCGACAAAGATTGCCGCGGTGTACTCCGTGTAGGTGTCCGCACTTCCTGTTCCAACTCCTTGGATCGATGCAGAAGTCACATTGACGTCTCCTGAATCATTGTTGTCCAAGACAAACTCCATAAAAGTCACATCATCCACTCCCGCGACGATTTTTCCACCGGAAAGTCCGTCACTTTTTGTGATTGAGATGCTTGAAACCTGCACTTCCACAAAAGAAGCAACTGCCGATCCCAACATTTGATCTGTCGGAACCTGATCTCCGGTCGAGATGTACTCTGGAGATTCGAAATCCGTCGAGTTCAAACTCACTTTGATGCTTGTTCCCGTCACTGCGTCTGAAGTAATATTACCAACCAATTTCATGATTGATGCTCCCGCGATTTCAAACGTAGTATCAAAAGCCAATACTGCGTCTGTTATACTTGGAGTGGTGCTTGCACTCGTGAAATTATTTTCACTGTCAACGAGCTGATCGTTCAAAAACAATCGGAAGTTGTCAAAATAAGTATTCAAATTAGTAAAAGCCGTCACTGTTGCACCAGACACTGTTGTGTCTACGATTCCCGAAGAATCTGCCAACTCAACCGTCACACCGTCCAACAAAAGTGGCTGGTCAACGACGATACGTGCTGTCATAAAAACAACATCGTTGGATCCGGGAGCGTACTCCTGATTTCCGAGAGATGCTGGATCTCGAGACACGTTCAAGTCTCCGCTGTCGATGGTGTAAGCCATCAAACGAGCACAATTGTCTTCTGCTGCTTCTGCTGTACAGCTCACACCCGTAGATGTAGCCCCTGTCGCTGAAGCAAAAGAATATCCATCTCCATTTCCGATTGCTTTGACTCCGAAGCTGGTGCCGATCTCGATCGCCACGATATCTTCGTAGTTGTCCACTTTGAAGTTGATGTTGTCTCCGTCCTCGGCGCTGACGATATCTGCTCGCATTGAGAAGATTCGTGAGTCACCGTCTTCGATGACGTATCCACCAGTCACACCGTTGTCCAATCGGAACGTGATGTAATCACCGTCCATGATTGTTTCGGCACTGACCTGCTCTCCGCTCACGTACAAAGCAACATTTTCGAGAATATTCTCGATTTCTGCCGTTCCGTCGTTTTTGAAGGTAACAGCTCGCAATTCAACATCTTTGTTGGTGTTTGAGCTATTTTGCATTCGGAATTTACCAATCTCGATAAAGTTGTCTCCAACGTCGATGTTGGTGTTTGATCCAAGTGCTGAGAAAGTAACTTCTGACACTTCGTAATCTGCAACTTCCATTTCTTCTCCTTCGAGTGGAAAGTCTCCGACTACGTTGGCTGCCGTGCTGCTGAGATCATCAGCGCTGACGACTGCCAATCGGTTGTGGTGTCCGATATTGTGATCATTCGTTCCGTATTTCGAAGAAGCCACGATATCAGCCATCAAAGTCTGACCTGCTGGCACCACGATTGGTGGGTTGAAACGCAATTGAACAACATCGTCGTTGTTGATGGATGCGTCGTTTCCGACTTTGAATCCGTCAATTTCCATCCACACGCTGTCGAAATCGTCGTTGTCTCCCAAACCGAGACGAGTCACGGTCAAGTTTGCAACTTCAACATCTGAATCATCAGATGCTGTAAATTCGAAAGTTGTGTAGGGAACACTCGTTGCGTTAAATGGAACATTTGTTCCGCGAGGAGTATCGTTGGAGATTACCACCTCAAGCGTTCCTTCGGCTGGGCCGGTAGGAGCTGCTACAACCAACTGAGAATCGTAAACAACACGTGCCGTTTCTGCACGAGTCACAGGATTTGCGGGACCAAAAGTTCCGTCGCTGTATCCTGACATCAGTCCGTTGTTGTACGCAGTTTCAGCGTAGGTATAAAACCAATCGCTTGCTGCTACGTCTTTGAAGTGAGGGCCACCAGTCGTGTCGAGATCAATCTCGAACGCGTTGATAACCATTTTTGCCAATTCAACTCGGTTGATTCCGTTTCCAGGACGGAACGCTCCGTCTGGGTAACCGTCAATCCATCCGTAGTTGTACATAGTTTCGATGTAATCGTAAAACCATGCAGAAGTTGCTACGTCTGGGAAGTGAGGTCCTCCGTATGTATCGAGTTCAACACCTGAAGCTAAAACAATAACTTTGGCAACCTCGGCTCGGTTCAGCTGACGACTTGGGGCAAATGACCCGTCATCGTTTCCTGAAAGAACTCCTTGGTCCATAAGTTCGCCGATAGCTTCCTCGGCCCATGATGGGATTTCTGACTCATCAGTGAAACCAAGATACGCGAATGTGGTCGCAGGTGCGATCATAAACGCCATCCCAGCCAATGCCAATGAGGCGATCCCTTTCTTAAAGATATTCATCTTCTAAGGGTTTAAAAACTAAAAATAAAAAGTGGGTGTTCAGAAAAAACTTCTGAACTTTATGAAAAAGTTGAAAAATCTCATTTTTTGGTGGCCCGGACAAAAAAAACTGAATTTTATCGAGCCCGAGCAAACGATAAAATTTCATTTTTCGGTGGACAATCCACAAAAAAAATGACAAAAGTGCCATTTTGGCACCATTAAAATGTGGTCATTTCAGACCAGTTGAGAAAAAGTTTGACGATCTGTCAAAGAGCCCTAATCCTTGCTCTGTCGCATAATCCCGCGAGCAGAGCGCAAGTGTGACATTGTAATGACGCACTTTGGATCACTGGCATCGTACCGAATCAACACAAACTGTCAATCGCCCCGAGCCGCTTATTGAAACGAATTTTTTAAGAATTTGTTACATCTTTTTTTGATTTTTTTTCTCAATAAAAAATCATCCCCACTTCTTCATTTCCAACTCGATTGAAAATCCATTTTCTTCCAAAAGAAACGCACCGCCCCCCTCATTCCCAACTCCTCCCGCTCCTCATTCCCAACTTGATTGGGAATCCAGAAAAATAGATCCCCGTTTTCACGGGAATGAGAATTTTTACCATTTTTAAAAAGAACGCAGATCTGCATTCTCTACTTTTTTAACTCTGAACTCTAAACTCTGAACTCTCAACTTTTTGAAACTTTCTCTCAATTCCCCCTGACAAGGGGGCGAGGGGGTTGTTTTTTTTCATTCCCAACTCGATTGGGAATCCAGAAAAATAGATCCCCGTTTTCACGGGAATGAGAATTTTTACTATTTTTAAAAAGAACGCAGATCTGCATTCTCTACTTTTTTAACTCTGAACTCTGAACTCTGAACTCTCAACTTTTTGAAACTTTCTCTCAATTCCCCCTGACAAGGGGGCGAGGGGGTTGTTTTTTTTCATTCCCAACTCGATTGGGAATCCAGAAAAATAGATCCCCGTTTTCACGGGAATGAGAATTTTTACTATTTTTAAAAAGAACGCAGATCTGCATTCTCTACTTTTTTAACTCTGAACTCTGAACTCTGAACTCTCAAACTCTAAACTTTTTAAAACTTTCCCTGCATTCCCCCTGACAAGGGGGCGAGGGGGTTGTTTTTTTTCATTCCCAACTCGATTGGGAATCCAGAAAAATAGATCCCCGTTTTCACGGGAATGAGAATTTTTACTATTTTTAAAAAGAACGCAGATCTGCATTCTCTACTTTTTTAACTCTGAACTCTGAACTCTGAACTCTCAAACTCTAAACTTTTTAAAACTTTCCCTGCATTCCCCCTGACAAGGGGGCGAGGGGGTTGTTTTTTTCAACGCGAAACTTTTTCTATTTCACCGCATCCTGAAATTCTTGAAACGAGTCGCGACTCTGCTCGGCACCTTCGCGAATTTTTCGAATCGCGTCCTGCAGCTGTTCTGCCGCTGATTTCGCCTGCTTGTATCGCTGCTCCAAATCAACCAGTTTTTCTTCCATTTTTGTTTTTTGTGTCTCGAGTTCAATTTTTTTTTCGACCAACTGTCGCTCAAATTCTTCCGGTGAAAGATCAAGCGCCTGAAGTTTTTCCGGTAAATTTTTCAAATTTTCAACAAGTGACTCGTACACCTGTTGCAAATCCTCGTGCTGCCCCCCCAAAAGTTCCGCACGTTCTGCGTCCGTCTGACTTCCCACAAAATCTTCAAAAAAAATGCGCGCCTGAAAAAGTCGGCCGTCCAAAACAATTTTTCCAGATTCCGTACCAGAAAAAACCCACAACCCGCCAAGCGCCACCGCACACAAAAAAAATTTTTTCATTTTCCAAAAAATCAACCGCAGCTTGCCACGAAATGAGAATTTTGACAATTTTTAAACTCGAAACTCTCAACTCAAAACTCTCAACTTTTTTGAATTTTTAAAACTTTCTCTGCATTCCCCCTGACAAGGGGGCAAGGGGGTTGCTTTTTTTTGTTTTTAAAAAACTCGCAACTTTTCGGAACGCAGCTCTGCATTCCCTACTTTTTAAAAAACTCTGAACTCTTAACTTTTAACTTTTTTAAAACTCTGAACTCTGAACTCTTAACTTTTAACTCTAAACTCCCCCTCAATTTCCCCCATCGCTGAGCAACTCTCGAATGTCAGAACCGTGAAAATTATTCAACTGCTCGGAAATCCCACGAACGGATTCTGGCGACAAAACGCGAATCGGCACAATCGGCAGCTGCACGCGCTCTGGTCGCGTGTCGAGATCTTTTTTCAAAAGCCCCTCCATCGTCACCCGCGCATCGCAGTGCGGACAAAAAAACTGAAACGCCAAACTTTCTTCGTCTGCCGACATCACATCCAGCTCCGCACCAGTCAATTTTTGACGGCAACGCGGGCACGGAATGTGCTCCAGAATTTCGTCCACCAATTTCGTAACATTTCGAAAATCCATCACAGAAAATTTTGACGGGATTTTTAGGGGGACGCAAGGATTTCCAGTGGACAAAAAGAAAGAAAAATACTTGAGTAACCCGACCCACCGAAACTCGCTCCCAGAGAACGGAAACTCACATTTTGACAAACTGAAAAATGTGCACATTTTTTACTCCTGACGCAACCATTGACACAAAAAAAAGGCGTTGTCCTGCGGATAAAAATGAACAAATAATTTTCTTTCTTTTTTTGTGGAAAACTAAAAAATTCGACACTTTTTGCAAAAAAGCGCCCACAATTTTCAAAAAGAAAAAACTCAGTACACAAACACCGAGAAAAATATTTGACTGACTTCGCCGCGCAAATCTTCAACCCAGAGGGACATTTTGTGTTCTCCGGCGGCCGAAAATGTTCGAGAAATTCTTGCGCCCCGAATCGCCGCTGGCGCACCCGATCGCGAGTTTGATCGCTGCTGCCAATAAAGATTTGTGTTTGTCGGGGAAACCGTTTGCAGTGTTTTTGAAGTTTTGTTCGGAGCGGACCAGTAAAATTTAAGATTTTTTCCAACACTCGCTCGCGCATCAAAAATGACCGATTCGCCCACGCGCGGATATTTTTTGGAAATGGAAACCGTTGCCTGCGGCGCGGGAATTGAAAAAACTTCAACTGTTTTTTGCACGGTTCGAACATTTTTTCCCGCATCTCGAATCTGCATCCGCACGGTCACTTCTCCGGGATTAGAAAAAATCCACTCGGAAGAATTGGACGAACGAAAATCACTTTCCCATTTTCCGTCACCGTCCAGATCAAATCGCACTTCGAGCGTCCGACTCGTCGTCGAATTCCAAGAATTTTCAGAATTTTCAAATAAATTTTTCGGAAAAAATCGCACGCGATCGCCGACGTAAATTTGCGCTGGCGAGTGCGAAATCGTACCCACGGGAATCGTATTTTGTTGCACCCGAATCCGGCGCGTTTGCGTCACGACCGTGGAATCTTCGTTTCGAATTTCGAGCGTGACGAGAAAATCTCCCGTGCGATCAAAAATCGTGTGTGTGTGATTTTGAGAAGAAAATGCGGTTTTCCACCGTGTAAATTGACGTTCGGTTTTTTGAAACTGAACGTCTGATTCTTCGTTCCAGAGTTGCAAAACCGCCCAGCGGTACTGATATTTTTGGGAACGAACCGGCGTACTGCGCAGCGTCGCGGAAAATCGCAGATCGTCGCCCACTTCGGCGGAAACAATCGACGAATTCGTATTTCCAAAATGAGACATGTTGGTTAAATTTTGAACAAAAATTTCGGCAGAAAAATCCACCGGATCCGGCTCCAAATCAACAGAAAGTTCTGTTTGTTCGCAGAACGGGTTGGCGTACCCAAAACACGCGCGAACGCGGATTTTGTGAATTCCAGGCGAATCAAATTTATTCGTCACAATTTTTGAGCGCGGAGACCGATTCCACTGCTGTCCGTCGAAACTCCACTCCAGCCAGCCGAGCGCCGGCACACGCGAACGACTCGCGTCGAACGTGAAAATTGTCGATTCGGTGAATCCAGAAATTCCAGGACGAACGTCCACGATCGGCGGCACGACTGGCGTGGACACGATTTTCAATTTTGACCAACGCGACCGCGGGAGAATCAAACCGAGCAACGTTCGTTTTTTGGGAACAATTCCCTCGATTTCTAAAATTTCTCCGTCAAAAAATTTAATTTCAGCGCGCGGAGAAGTCGTCGTCGCCGTGTCAAAAACGTGCGAAACAAATTTTTGGCGCGACCAGCCGGTGTCCCAATTTCCATCGTTGTCAAAATCCCAGCGTGCCAAAACTTCGTTGATATTTTCACTGGCACTCGCAGAAATCACGAGAGTGAAATCAATCGGCTGCCCGACGTACGCCTGCGTTTTTTCAACGGAAATCTGTGCGCTCCGCGGAAAAACATCGATGACTTTGTACGTGCGGTACGTCGTGGAAATCAGCTGCGTTTCGCGATCGCGGATCTGACATTTTGTCGTGTACGATCCGATGTTTTTCGGTGAGAAATCGAGTGTCAATCGCGAAGAAAACTGCGTCCATCCACTCGTCGGAGAAACCTGACAGCGCATTTCGATTCCGCCAGAATTTCCAGCGGAATTGCGCGAATCCGTCGCGTCAATCGTAAAAGTCGATCCCGCCCCACCGAGGTGGGGCGAAACCGAGAAGTTGGCGTGCGGCAAGCCGCTCGCCAACACGGGGCAGGTAATCAACAAGCCAATTCCGAAAATCCATTTTTTCATCCGCGGAAGACTTGTACAACTTTTTAGAAAAATTGTCAAGTCTCGCCGTTCGCAAATTTTAAAAAAACCACTACACTCCGAGAGAATTTTTTGAAACTAAAATGGAAAAAATGCAGATCCACACGCGCACGCTCTCAAACGGACTTCGGATTCAAGCCGTCGAAATGCCCGGCACTGCGGTCGTCACAACTTTGATTCTCGCCGGAGCGGGATCGCGATACGAAACGATTGAAGTTGCTGGAATTTCACACTTTTTGGAACACATGTTTTTCAAGGGAGCAAAAAAATATTCCACGCCGAAGGCCGTCGCTGAAGCAGTGGATTCGTTCGGTGGCGAATTCAACGCGTTCACGGGAAAAGAGTACGCCGGATATTACGTCAAATCGGGCGCGCAAAATTTGGAAAAATCGCTCGACGTGCTGTCGGACATGCTACTGAACTCGAAATTTGCACCGCAAGAAATTGACCACGAACGCGGCGTGATTTTGGAAGAAATGGCGATGTACCTCGACATGCCAACGTACCAAATCAGTTGGGATTTTGAACGGCTTGTTTTTGGCGATCAACCGCTCGGACGCGACCAGATCGGAACCCGCGAACTGATTAAAAATGTCACACAGCAACAATTTCAAAAATATCAGAAAAATCTGTACTCGCCAGACAATCTCGTAATCACGCTCGCCGGCGCGGTCGATGAAAAATCGATCGATTTGGTCGAGAAGTTTTTCGAAATGCCCGCGTGGAAAAAATCGCACGAACCCGTAAAATTTGATCCAATGCTCGGCACGCGAAAATTTAAAATTCGAGAGAAAAAAACCGAGCAGTACCACATTTCATTCGGCGTGCGCGCGCTGTCGGAACGCGATGAAAATTTTCCAGCGCTGAAAATTTTGTCGACGATTTTGGGTGGAAATATGTCGAGCCGAATGTTTCAGCACGTGCGCGAACAAAAAGGGTTGTGCTACTCGATCCGCAGCTCGATCGACGAGTACACCGACGCAGGACTTTTGACCACGAGCGCCGGCGTAAAACTCGACGATGTTTTAAAATCCGCCACCGCGATCCGCGCGGAGTACGATGATTTGCGGGAAAACGGATTCAGCGACGCCGAACTCGAAAAAGCGAAAAATTACGTGCTGGGAAAAACCGATCTGCTGACCGAAGACACCGAGGCAGTCGCGCATTATTTTGGGAAAAATCAACTTTTGTACCGCGATTTGGAAAGTTTCGAAGACTGGAAAAATCAAATCTCCACGGTCGAAAAATCTGCGGTTGAAAATCTTGCGCAGAAACTGCTCGTGCCAGAAAATTTTCGGTTCGCGGGAATCGGCCCCAAAATTGACGAAGAAAAATTACAGCAAATTATTTCGTAAATTTTAAAAATGGGAAATGTCGGCTGTCCAATTTCGTTGAAAATAACCGACACGTGCGTCGCGCGGATCAACGCGGCTGCTGCGGTTTTGATCGCCGTGATTTCTCTTTTTTGGCCAAACTGGTTTTTGCCGCTGCTGCTGGCCGGAGATTTTTTTCTGCTCGGATTTTTGGAAATGAAATCGCCCCGCAGCGTGGGCGCGAAAAAAATTGCCGCGGTTCTCAAAAATTGTCGAAAAGTGAACGCCGGTCCAAAACTTTTTGCCGCAAAAATTGGATTTTGGGTTTCGCTCGTAATTTTTATTTGCGCAGTCGCAAACTGGAACACCGCCTATTTTATTTTTGCCACAATCCTGACAATTGCCGCCGGAGCCGAGGCGATTTTTGAATTTTGTCTCGGGTGCAAAATTTTTCCGATCTGGCACCGGATCACGTCAAAATTAAAAGCGAAAAAATAAATCGCTGATCAAAAAAATCATTTTCACTCTGTTTGCAATTTTTCGTCGAGCTGCGCCGTTTTTTTATTTTCAGATTCAAAAACTTCCGCCTGCGCCGCAAACTGATCGAGAAAAACTTCGTGCGCCGCATCGTGCCGCTGCGATTGAAACATCCGGATCAATTTTAATTTTTCAAAATCAAGCGCCTGATCCGCCTCGCACCGCTCCCCCAAACATTCTTTTCGGTGCACCGTGTAATTTAAAATTTCCGGCGACAATTTTTTTTCTTCCTCCAAAACTTCTCGTGTGATTTTTCCCGCAACACGATGATCCGGGTGATCGTCCGCTCGCGACGGAATGAAAATTGTGTCGGGATCCCAATTTTTCAAAATTTTGCGCAAATTTTCTTTGAGCCGAATCCGCGTGTACGCAGAATTTGGAAAATACGAATTTCGCCCGCTCGAACGCTGTCCGGTGTACGAACTTTGCGCATTTCCACGCGTGTCGATGTCGGCCAAATTTCCGTCAGGAAATCCGAGAAACGCAACGTCTCGATCCGACAATCCGAGCGATCGCACCGCCCGCAGCGACTCATTTCGGCGAAGAACTCCGTACGATTTTGCAGCAGAAAAATCTTCGTCGGCGAGCGCGTCGCCGTCGGTGACGTACACAATTTTCACCGATTCGCCGTTTTCAATTTTTTCAGAAAGTGTTCGACTGCAGCACAAAATTTCATCGTCTGGATGCGGCGCCACCACAACCGTTGTTTTGGAACTTTCCGTCACAGGAAAAACACTCGTTTGCAACTCCCGCGTAAAACTCGAATTTTCCAGCGCACGTTTTCGTTCTGCGATTCGCTCACGCGTCGCCGCCGCTCGCTCGAGATAAAAATTCCGATTTTTTTCTTTTTGAAAATCCGCGGCCTGTTCGATCACCGGCGTTTGACGAGAAATTTGACGATGATCCACGTCCGCATTTCCACTCAAAATCTGCTGCCAAAAAATTCCCGCCACTAAAAATTCTCCCATCGCGAGACATTCTCGCGGGGAATTCGAAAACTTTCAACTGAAAAAAAACTTTCCGATTCTCCGGAACGCAGATCTGCGTTCCCTGCTTTTTTAAAACTCGAAACTCTCAACTTTTCACTCCAGCTTCTCATTCCCAACTCGATTGGGAATCCAAGAAAATAGATTCCCGTTTTCACGGGAATGAGAATTTTTATCATTTTTAAAAAAAACGCAGGTCTGAGTTCCCTCCTTTTTTAACTCTAAACTTTTAACTCTGAACTTTTCCCAACTCTAAACTCTCAACTTTCAACTTTTAACTTTTTTCTCCCGCGACGCGCTGCACCTCGTCGAACGTGGTGATCCCGGACAAAACTTTGAGAATTCCATCCTCGCGCAACGTGAGAAAATCTGAATTTTCGCGTAAAAATTGTAAAATTTTAATTTCGGAATCGCCGTGCAAAATCATTTCGCGAATTTCGTCGGTGACAAAAAATGCTTCGCAGATCGCGATCTGATCGTGAAATCCCGTGTTCGAACATTTTTCGCAGCCGACCGCGACAGGAATTTTTTCAGGAAATTTGAGGTCGGGAAAAATGCGTTGCAGGTTTTGAAGTTCGGCTGCCGCAGCTTTTTGGAGCACAGAAATCGGCTGCTCGCCCGCGCAGTGCGGACAAACTCGGCGCACGAGTTTTTGCGCAAAAACAGCGTTGACCGTCGGCGCGATGTTGTAATTTTCCATTCCCATATTTCGCAGGCGGGAAACCGCTCCGATTGCAGAATTTGTGTGCAGCGACGACAGCACCGTGTGTCCGGTCAGCGCCGCTTCGAAAGCAAGTCGCGCCGTGCCGATCGTCCGCACTTCTCCGACTAAAATTACGTCCGGATCGTGACGCAGCAACGATTTGAATCCTGTTTCGAAATTGTACGCGCGGTCTTCGTTGACCTGCGACTGCGAAACGCCCGGCAGGTGGTACTCGATCGGATCTTCGAGCGTGACGAGTTTTTGTTCCGGTAAATTGAGTTCGGCGAGCATCGAGTACAACGTCGTGGTTTTTCCCGATCCAGTCGGCCCAGTGACCAGCACGATTCCATTTTTTTGGTGCAACGATTTCAAAATTTTTTCTTCCGCGTGCGGCGCAAATCCCAGTTCGGAAAAAGTCCGAATTCCACGATTCGAATCGAGAACTCGCATCACGACCGATTCGAGCGTCGGCGTCGGCAGCGTCGAAACACGCAGATCGACGAGTCGGCCGTTGACGCGGATCGCGGCGTGCCCGTCCTGCGGCGCGTCGGAAATATTGGATTTCATCCCAGATTCGAATTTGATGCGCGAGATCAGCGATTCCGCGATTTCGGGAGAAAGTCGGAGCGCGTCGTGCAAAACTCCGTCAACCCGCAGCCGGAGCACCACGCCGTCGACGACTGGTTGAAAATGAATGTCGCTCGCGCCGATCGCGACCGATTCCACTTCGATTTCCGCGAGCGCACTTTTTGCCGGGAGATTTGAAATTTTTTTCTCGAGTTCCGCAAAATTTTGCAGCGTGGATTCCAGTTTTGTTTCGTGTTCTTCAACTTGGTCGCGAACCGCGACAGAATGTTTTTTCAAAATCTGTACGTCGTAATTTTTCAGCGCACGATCAAATCCGTCGCGCGAACAAATGTACACTTCGAGTTCGTATTTTTTCTGGAGTTCGGCAAATAATTTTTTCGTTTCGGCGGCCGAGGGTTCGACGATCGCCACGCGCAATTTTTTTCCAATTTTTTCGAACGGAAACAGTTCTGCTTTTTCTGATTCTTCTGCAGAAATAATTTTCAAAATATCCAAATTGATCGGAAATTCCGCAACATCGACGTACTCAAATCCAAGTTTGGCCGCGCGTTCCCGCGTGGCGCGTTCTTGAAAATCACGATTGATTTTCAAAATTGAACCCGAAGAAGAATTTGCCATTCGTAAAATTGTACCAAAAAAATCACGGAAAATCAACTCCCCGTGCGGGATTTTCGTCATCCCAACCCGAACTTTGAACGCGGCACATTTCGCCAAAATTCGTGGAAATTCAAACCAGCAACTTGACAAATAAAAAAAAGATTTAGAATTTAAAACGTTCTCGTTCTCGAACTTTCCAAAAAAAGTTACGGCGGCGGGAAAAAGATCTTTGAAAAATTACCCAAAAAAAGTGAGTCAATTTAGCTTCTGTTCTGCTCGTACTACGGACAGGAGAGAAGTTAAATTGAATACTCACTAATATTTATTAAGTTATGAAAACGAAAATTTTTTATTTATTGATTATCTCTCTGGGATTGTTCTCCGCTTGCGGTGGATATTCTGACGAAGAAATGCAAAGTGCAAAAAAAGAAAGTTACGCTGCAGGAAAGAAAAAAGGAACGGAAGACGAAAGAGCAATTACCCAAAAGACTTTTGAACTCCAAAAAACCGCGATCGAAAAAGAAGCGATTCAGGAGTACATTAAAACACAGGCCGAAGATACATTCCGTCCAATAAAAGAAGGTCTTAGCGATCTGGGACTCTCTGCCGCTGAAGTAAGTGGCTTTCGTTCTTTAACAAGAACAATTCCAAGTCCAAAGCAAGGATGGTCGGACTTAAAACTCCCTGATTTTTTCAAAGAGACATTCCCTGTTGAAAAAATACTAAAGCTCTACGCGGAGTTTCCCTCCTCTGTAGAATCTATCGTATCGATGCTCTCCGTGCGTGAAAAAAATGCACTAATAATTTGGCTAACAAAATATGAGCATTTGGCAAATAAGGAAATTTCGCCCAGCAGGTGGAAAGAATTTGAAGCTGCCGAAAAGGCAAAAATAAAATTACGCATTGAAACCGCACATGGAGACGACACCCCGGGAGCAACATCAATTGCAGACCAGCTAGGCTGTCTTGAGTTTGAGGCCCGAGCATTTCTTTTCCAGCGAGCCTATCCGAATGCAACAAAAAAATTCAAGAAGGCAAAAGAACTAGCCAAAGAAAATGGGTAACGTTTCATACAAGATCTTGAAGGCGCTTGCAAATGCAAGCGCCTTCTTTACTTTCTTGAAACTGAATTCTAACTTTTTCTCTCAACTCGAAACTCGCGACTCGAAACTGTTTTTCCCCAATTTTGTGCGGAGGATTTTTTCCGCACGCTCGCGAGTAAAATCAATGTCGTCTCCGGTCGTAATTTTGATCGATTGTTTTTCTGATTTTTCAAACAAGTTCTCTGGAAGAAAATCCGTCACAAAGAAACATTTTATCTGTGTTCCACAAATCTGCTGCAAAATCTGCCGTGTTTTTTCTTCGGCAAAAATCGCCTCGGCAAAAAAAATCGTGTCCACGTGCGCGTGCCGCAGCGGCCGGAGAAACTTGCGCCAGAGCCGGCGAAACTCCACCGAATCAGCAAACCCTTCGTTCGCCATCTGCGCTAAAATCGAAACCGGCGTCGGGAAAATTTTTGGCGTCGCTTCTCCGCGTCTTTTTTCTTGCGGAGAATATTTTGGGTCAACGGAAATTTTTTCCGTGAAATTTTTTGCGATTAAATTTTTTCGGTCAAAAATAATTGCCACTCGGCCAAATCGCGTCACCCCGCGAAAAATCTCCCGGATCGCGTCTGCCCAAAAATCCGATTCGTGCGTCGCATTTTTTTCTTTTTTTTCTGAATCTCCGACGAAAAATTCAAGCTCGGCGGCCGGATTTTTTTTCAAAATTGCGCGTCCAATCGCAAGCGATCCGAAATCTGTTCCCCAAAATTTGAAAACCATCGCGCGGAATGTAGCAAAAATTTGGGATTTACGAAAAAAAAATTTACAATTTAACAAACAAACACCAACCCCACCTCGATGGAAAACGTGAAACCTGCGGCGCGCGCGCCAGCAGCAGAGAAAAAATGGGACGGATTTTCTGCTTTTTTAATTCTGGCAGCGATCGGAATTGCTGTGTTTTCGGGAGTTTTGGGCTGGAAAAAACACAATCTCAATCGGGAAATTTTTGAAATCCAAAATTCCATCGGGCGCGTCGAGGCACAAATTCAAACGATCAAACAGGCGGACAACGTCGACGACAAACAGCGCGCGAACGAAATTCTCCAGCGTGCCGAAACGTACCGAATTCGGTGGTCCACGCTGATCAACGCGATTTTGCGGTACGAATCCTCCGACATTCGATTTTTGGAACTGGGTTCGACACCGGAGGGCGAAGTGAAAATTTCGGGACGCGCAACTTCGATTTCAAATTTGACGCAGTTTTTGGAAAAAATGAAAACCGACGTGAACGCGCACCAACCGTTCGTTCCAACGATTTCGGCAGAAAAAAATTCTGACTGGATTGATTTCAGTCTCCGATTCATCATCAACCTCCCACAATGAAAAATTTTAAAATTCTGGGATTCGTTGTTCTCGTGCTCGCCGTCGGATTCGGCGTCGTGCCGCTGCAAAAATCGGTGAAAAAAACGCAAACCGATCAGCAGCTTCTCGTGGCAAAAAAAGAAAAAAAAGTGGAAGAATTTCGAAAACTGCAACTTCTGATGACACCGGCAACGCAGGCCACCGTTGCGAAATCTCCGGAACGCCAGATCCCACCGACCGCAGAACAAGAAAGTCTCATTCGCGATCTGTACCGAATTATTCGCGGATTGGGATTTGAGTTTGACGGACTAAATTTTTCAAAAAGTTACAACGAAAAAGTTCAATCCCCGCAGATCAACGCTTCATTTTCGATCAAAGGAACGCGCAGCCAGGTTCAAAATTTTCTTCGCGCGGTCGAAGAAAATGAACGATTTTTGGGACTGGAAAATCTCGGCCAACTCAAAAACACCGAACCAAATTCTGGCGTCATCCAGCTCTCAGTGTCGCTGTACTCGTTTTATCAGCAAGAACTCGAATGAAATTTGAGCTGAAAACGACGCCACCGGTTTCGACCAAAAAAATAATTTACGGCGTGACCGATCGCTCGGGCGCTCCGCTGTGGGAAAAATTGAACGATTTTTTGATCGATCATTCTCCCGTCAAAATGAAAGAAAAAGGACTTCTTTTTAATTCACTGCGGCTGCTCGTCAGCTCCGGAATCCGATTTACAAAAGCGCTCGGAATGCTGAGCCAGCGCACGCACAATCTGCGATTGAAACGGATTCTCGACACGATCAACTACGACATGACTGAGGACGGAAAAAAGTTTTCCGAGGCGATGCGAAAATATCCGACGGTTTTTCGAACATCCGAAATAAAAATGGTGTACTCCGGCGAAATCACCGGAAAAATCGAAGACGTGCTCGACACAATTTCGGTGCAAATTCAAAAAAATCTCGAACTCGAAGGACGCATCCAAACCGCGATGATGTACCCGAGTGTCGTTTTGAGCGCGATCGTGCTGGCGATCGGCGTCGTGATGGGATTTGTCGTGCCGAAGTTTGAAACGCTGTTTGAATCGTTCGGGAGCGAGTTGCCCGCGATCACGAAATTTATGATCGGCGCATCCCATTTTGTGCAGCACTCGTGGTGGCTGGTGATCACGATCGTCGTTGCGGGAATTTTTTGGTTTCGAAACTGGAAAAACTCGGAAACGGGAAAACGAGCGTGGCACGGATTTTTATTGGAATTGCCGATTTTGAAACCGCTGATCAACAACATTCAAACAGTGCACGTCGCGGGGAATCTCAGCACGATGATGGCCTCTGGAATTCCGGTGACAAAAGCGCTGCAAATTTTGTCAAAAGTCGTGACAAATTCGGTGATCAGCGACGGAATTTTGAACGCGGAAAAAATGGTGCGCGACGGAAAACAAATGCACGAGGGATTTCGCGAGCAAAAATTATTCGATCCGGTGCTCGGCGAAGTCGTGGAAGTCGGGGAACAATCGGGCTCGATTCCAGAAATTTTGAAAAAAACAGCCGACCAGTACCAGATGGAAATCGACGCGCAGTTGCGAAATATCACCACGCTGATCGAGCCGGTTGTGATCGTGCTGGTGGGCGGCGCCGTGATTTTTATGGCGTTCGCAATTTTGACGCCGGTGTTCAAAATGCAGCAAGTTTTTACCGGATGAAAAAATTCTCTGCCGGATTCACGCTGATCGAACTCATCGTGAGCATCACGATTTTGGCGATTCTTGCGGCGGTGACGGTGCCCTCGTTCCGCGGATTTCAGCGCGCGACACGATTGGAAAATTCTGTGCAAATCGTGGAAACAACGCTCGCGGCAGGATTTTCGACAGCGCGATCGCAGCGAAAAATTGTCACGATTTCTGGCGCGGAAAACGGCGCGGAAATTTTTTCGGAAAAATGCGACACGGACGAAAAATGCGAGATCGGAAAATTCGCGCTCGAATCCGGCGTGGAATTTGGAGAAAAATTTGAAGTGAAATTTTCACCGCCGTTCGGCGACGCAGATTTTGAAGAATTGGAAAAACAAGAATCGGAAAAAGTTGTCTCGATCGAATCTGGCGGCGACCGCGTGAATTTAAAAATTTTCAAAAACTCCGGACTGATTTCGCGATTTTTTTCTGACGCCGATGAAGAATAAAAATCCGGGATACGCGCTGCTGGAAGTGATCGTGTCGATCGTGATTCTTTCGGCGACGCTGTCTGCGACCGTCGGGCTGATGTGGGTGACGAGCTCCGCGAGCGAACGCAACCGCGACCAAATCACCGCGATGTACCTCGCGCAGGAATGTTTGGAAGTTTCGAGAAATGTCCGCGACAGCGCCTGGCGCCAGCATCTTCCGTGGAACTGCGCATTTGGAATTGGAAAAAATACGGCCAGCTGTTCTGATTTGAAAAAAGAAATGACCGCGATGAGAAACGAAAAACTTGTAGAAATTGGCGACAAAAAAACGAAATTTGATCGAAGCTGGGACACGAAATTTGATGGAAAAGAAAAAGTAAAAATTACCTGCACCGTGGAGTGGTCGCTCCGCAGCGGAAAAGATCAAGTGCAACTTTCCCACATTCTCACCGACTGGCGCAAAAAATGAAAAACTTTTTCCAAAAATTTCTGCAAAAAAAATTCCGGCGAATTCCGGGATTTTCGCTGATCGAAATTTTGGTCGCGATCGTCGTGTCGGGAATCGTGCTGTCGGCGGTGATGACGAGCTACGTTTCGCTCACGCAAACCAGTCGCAAAATCGATCTCTCTCGGCAACTGCAGCGGGAAATGAATTTTGCGATGATCAGAATCGGCGACAGAATTCGCAGCCATCCGATCGATTTTTTGGATAAAAAATGTAAAAATTCCGCCTCAAAATTGTGTCTCAAAAATCTCACGATCGAGTTTTCCGATGGAAATTTGTGGTTTGAAAATCAGCCACTTTTTTCTGAAATTTTTGCCGTGGAAAATGCGACATTCGCGCTGACTCCGAGCACCGATCCGGGAAGTTTTGGGAAAACGCAGCCGCGCGTCAAAATAATTCTCGAAGTCGGATCGGCAGAAAAAAACCACGTAAAAATTCCACCACTTTTGTTGCAGACGACAATTTCTTCTCGAACGTACCAATGATCGCCCAATTTTTTGGAAAAATAAAAATGCGAACTCGATGCAAAAACTCGGGAGCGACGCTCCTGATCTCGATTGTTTTGTGCGGACTGATTTTGACCGTCGGGCTCGGACTCTCCCGCGCGCTGATGCGCGAACTCGATTTTTCGTCCGATTTGATTTTGAGTGAAAAATCATATTTCGGTGCAGAATCCGGCGTCGAGCTCGCACTTTTGAAATTGAAAAAAGAACCGACACAAAATCTCGAACCGACAGAAATTTTGAGTGCAGAAAATTTTTCAAACACGAGCGTCTCACTCGAAATCCAAAATCTCGTGGAAAATTTTAAATTTACGCTCGCGCCAAAAAGTTCTGCAAAATTCTGGCTCCGCCGCGACATCGATTTGGGAGAAACTTTTGAAAAAAAACCGGTGCGCGATTTTTCTTTTTCGCCGAAAAAAAACTGGGACGATTCGGTGCAGTGGAAAATTCAGTGCAACTCCGACGGAAATTCTGCCACCGCGCTGCTCGGAAAAACCGCGGGAGAAACTGCGATTTCAAAATCCACGACGGGCGAAAATTCTGAATCGATCGAAACTTTTCTCGCAGGATTTCAAAAACCAAACTGTTCTTTTTCGCTGATAAATCTTTCTGGAAATTCATTTGAAATTTCGGCAAACGCGCCGAAAAAAATGCCGCCGCACGAAGCGACGATTCGCGCGATCGGGGAATCTGGTGGGCGAGAAAAAGTCGTGGAATTTCGGTACCGCCAAAAAAATCTGTCGCCATTTTTCGATTTTGGATTGCTGCAAAAAAATTAAAGTAATTTTTCTGGCTCCGCAGTTGGCGCAGAAATTCCGTCCTCCAACTCCGTCACTTTTTCGATTTTTGTCTGCAATTTTTCGTTTTCTTTTTTGACATCGCCGAGTTTTGCGCCAGCGTTGCCGATGTGTTTTTCGACCACAGAAATCGCTTCGTCGAGTTTTTGCGCCTGATTTTTGACACCGGTGAGCTGCGCGAGCGCCTCGCGCGCTTTGAGCGCAAACTGCTGCGACTGGTACGCTTGGAGCAAAACCTGCAGCACGTACAACATCGTATTCGGACCGGTGATCAAAACTTTTTTTGTCCGCGCGTACTCCGACAAATCCACCGATCGAATCGCCGCTTCGTAATAAATATTTTCGTTCGGGAGAAATAAAATCGCAAAATCCAGCGTCCCGTCGCTCGGCTGAATATATTTTGAAACTTCGTTGATTCGCGATTTCACATTTTTTTGAAACTCGCGCTGCGCCTCGTCCCGCTCTTTTTCGTTGTCCGCGTTCACGAGCGCTTCAAACGCCGGCAGCGGAAATTTCGCGTCGATCGGAATCAGTCCGCTCGAAGTCCGCACCACCGCGTCCACCACGCCGACTCGCCCGATCGCCACCTGTCGCCCCCACATGCTGACCGGAAATGTCGTGCTCAAAAGTTCTTCCAACGTCTGCTCCCCGAGCGATCCGCGACCTTTTGGTGCGCGGAGAATTTTGTCGAGATTTTCAATTTTCGCGCCAATTTCGCCCATTTTCCCGAGTTCTTTTTGAAGATTCCCGATCACGTGCGAACTTTTGTCGAGCCGCTCGTTGAGCTGTTTTGAGGACTCGGAAAGTTTGGTGTCGACGGTTTGATTCACCCGATGAAACTGTTTTTGCAAATCCTCCCGCGTGCTCCGCAATTCATTTTTGAGAGATTCCGCCTCGCGAAATCGCACTTCGCGATCACGATTCATTTCTTCGAGAACTTTTGGATCGTCTGTTTTTTTTGGCCGAAGTTGAAGAAAAATCAATCCGCCCAGCGCCACCGCGATCACGATCAATAAAATCTGAGAGAGTTCCATCACGCGTGAGTGTACTGATTTTTTAGGAAAAAAACACCACGTCCAACTGATTTTTTAACCTGGGAATTCATTCCCAGGCGGCGGAATAAATTCCGCCGATAAAATCCAAAACACAAAAGCGACACCACTCGGCGCCGCTTTTTTTCAGTTCGAAATTTTAAACTTTCTGCGTTCAAAAAAATGCCAGTGGCCTCTTATTTTTTCTTTTTTCCGCACGAACCGGCGCCCAAGTTCCAGCCGCGGCGAATCACAAACGCGCCCAAAAAAAGGAAAATCAACATTCCCACGCCGTGCAAAACTTTGAAAAAAATCATCGCTCCACCGTAATGAAATTTCGTCATTTTTTTACCATCCCGATCTCCGTGTTTTCCCATTTTGGAAAAAAAACAATCGCCAGAATCTTCGTGCATTTTTTCTCGCAGCATCGGATTCGGCGCATCTTCAAACAGCGTTGGAACGGGCGCAACCGGAACTTCCTCCACGGTCGCCAGTTCTTCGGAAATCAGCATCGGAGCGGGCGTTTCGGTTTCCACTTCCTGCGCAGAAACAACTCCCGACAACAAAAGTCCGAACAAAAACATCGACAAAATTTTTGAAATTTTCATGTGAAAAAAATTAAAAAATCAAAAAAAGTGTAGCACAAATCCCAATTTTTTAACCTGGGAATTCATTCCCAGGCGGCGGAATAAATTCCGCCGATAAAATTCAAAACACAAAAACGGAAAAATTCAAAAAAGAACGCCGAAAATTCCCGCGATCGCGAGGTACACCACGAGCGGGAGAATCGTTTTTCGGAGAATTTTCCCCTCCGCGTTTTCCAATCCCAAAACCGCGCACGCCGCGATGATGTTGTGCAAGCAAATCATGTTTCCCGCCGCGCCGCCGACATTTTGGAGCGCCGCGATTTTGACCGGAGAAATTCCCGCCGACTGCGCCACCGCAGTCTGGATTCCACCGAACGTCAGATTTGAAACTGTGTTCGATCCGGAGAAAAAAGAACCGAGCGCCCCGAGTCCCGCTGCAAAAATCGGCCAACTCGCGCCCGCCAAATTCGCGAAAAAATCCCCCAAAATTTGTGCCGGAGAATTTCCGCCAAGCAAAATTAATTTCACCAAAATCAACGCCCCAAAAAGCGCGATCGCTGGTTTGCGAACTCTTCGCAAAGAATCCCGCACAACCGATCGCCGCTGCGTTTTTTTCACGCCGAGCCACCACCACGCCAGAATTGAAACAATCCAAAATGGCACAAACGACGGCACGTACCCGATTGCGTGCGACCACGAAATATTTTCACCAAAAATCTGCGACCAGCTCAAAACGCCGCCCGCCGAGATCGAAAAATTTTGAAAATGAACTGCCGGCGCTACCGCGGTGAGAAAATTTTTGAACGGGAGAAAATCCAGTCGCGTCGCGACCAAAATCACGATCACGCCCCACAGCGGAAACGTCGCCCGCAGCAAATTTTGCCAGGAAATTCCGGACGGCGTTTTGGAAAATGAGCGCTCGCCGCCCCAATTTTTTTTCGCGATGAAAACGGAAATCAGCAGCCCGATCGCGCCGCCGAGCAGACTCGGAAATTCTGTTCCCAGTTTTGAAAAAATCAAGTACGGCACGGCGCACGCGAGAATTGAGAGAAAAATGAATCCGAGATTTTTCCGAATTTTGGACGCGGGAACCAAAAACGACAGCGCGAAAAATGGGATCACCAGCGCCGCGACGAAATGAATTTGTGCGGAAAAATGTCCAATTTCCAAAAGTTCGCTCGGCGAAAACCCGAGCCCGCCCAGCCCGAACCACGTCGGCATTCCGGCCGCGCCGAACGAGACGGGAACCGTGTTGAAAATCAAACACGCGACCACGACGCGCCACGCGGGGAATCCGAGCCCGACCAAAATCGGCGCCGCGAGCGCCGCGGGCGTCCCGAATCCGCTCGCGCCCTCGATCAAAAACGAAAATGCCCAACCCACGATCATCACCTGCGCGACGGGATTTTTGGAAACCGAATCGAGCCATTTTTTGATCGTGTCCATCGCGCCAGAAACTTCAATCGTGCGGAACAAAAACACCGCGCCCCACACCACGAGAATCGGCGTCAACGCTGTCAAGAATCCGGAAACGGAAGCGGCCGCGAGAAAATTGAGCGAGTTTTCGAAAAAAAATCCACGGATCGCCAACATCAAAATCGCCGCGCCAGGCAACGCGAAATGCGCAGGCGCTGATTTTTTCCGCGCCATCAAAAAAACCAAAATTGCGATCGGCAGCAGCGAAAGGAAAATGTTCATTTTTTTACAGTATATTTTTTTTAAAAACACAACTCAATTGACAATTTTCTCAAAAAGCGTAAAACGCGCGCGTTCTCATGCATTCCCGCAACTCGGGGCGCGCAGAGACGACAGATCTTTGAAATCATCAAGTACAAATCCAAGCGGACGAAGGGTGACGCGTGCGCCATCGCTCTTCCGTTTGGATAAATAAATAATCAAAAACAAAAAGGAAAGGTATGGCAATTATCACAAATTTAAGTTTCACAATCCTAAAAAGTGGTTGTGTTGGAAGACGTCTCGAAGAAGACGTAAAAAAAATGATTGAAGCTGCGGGGTTCACAATCTCAAAAATCATCACACACAAATTTACCACAGAACAATCCGCGATCTGGTACGAACACTTGGCAAGCAGCAAATTTTTCAATGAAACCTGCACAAATATGAGTGCGGCAAGATTGCGAATATTGGAGCTTGAACGAGACGACGACATCTCTGCGCAGGAAGCATTCCGCGCGATTCTCGGAGAAACCGATCCGCAAAAGGCAGCCAAAATTCCCATTTCTGGTGAATGGTGTGATAAATTGGGACTTCCTCGCGGAACCCAAACAATCCGTGGCGCAATGTTTATTAAATATGGACAAGACGTTGTAAATATCTCATTCAATGTAGCGCACGGACCGGATTCCGAGGAAAACAAAGCACGCGAAATGGACTTACTCAAAAAATGGATTCCTGCATTTTCAAAAATTCTCAAAAAAATTGGAGTAGATGCACTTCCATAAAAGTACTTGATGAATTTTTCAAACTGTAAAAAGTCTCCCCCGGGAGACTTTTTTAAAAACAAAATCCAAATTTCTCAAACGTTCAGGTGTTCCGCTCCCTGGGAAAAAAGGTCCATTTTCCGCTGAAAAAATTCATTTTTTGTAAATTGCGGCACCGCAAAATGTGCTTCTGCCGCTGCGAGCAACTGCTCATCTGAGTGCGCATTTCCAAAATATTCTTTCATTATTTTCAATCGAGTTGTCGCGTCATTTGCACATTTTATTAATTTTTCTCGCACGCGAATGCCATCGTAAATTGAAACACATTTTTTAAAAAATTCAGAAACTTCATGCATTGATTCTTCAAGTGAAGATCTTTTTATTTTTAAAAAAGAACGAAGATCCTCGATCCCAACCGATTGTCCGTACAATCCCTCCAAATAATTTCCCGTGTTTCCTTTTTTCAAACCGAGATGCAACGTCTGAAAAACAAATTCCAAAACACGAACCGTTTCGTCCAAAAAAATATCCAACTCCGACGAATCCATGGCGTGAATTTTTTCCAACGACGCGTCGCGAATTTGATTCATCCTGGAAAAAGTGAGTGCTTTGTCTGCCAAAACAAATTTTCCCAACTTGTTGAAATCAAACATTTCTCGAAGTGCAAGCACAAATCCACTCGCCGCCTCGCGATATTTTTTAAACATTTCTGGTTCCAAAATTTCATCCACTTTCTGTGGCGTCGTTTTTGTGAAATCGACTTCGCACGGTTGCTTTTTTTCCATGATTTTCTCGTAAACATTCCCCCTCAAAAAAAATCTTTATTTTTATCTAAAAAAATTATAAAATAAAATCGTCAATATTTCAAACTTTCAACAAATGACTACAATTTCTGCGATGAAAAAAACAGCACTTCTCTCGGTTTCGGATAAAACAGGCATCGTGGAATTTGCGCAGGAATTGGAAAAACTCGATTTTCAGATTATTTCCACCGGCGGAACTTTTCGAGAATTGGAAAAATCTGGCGTCAAAAATTTGCTCGAAGTTGCAGATTTTACCGGATTTCCTGAGGGACTCGAGGGGCGGATAAAAACGCTGACGCCGCAGGTTTTTGGTGGGATTTTAAATTTGAGAAACAGCGACGCGCACCAGAAATTTTGTCGAGAAAATAAAATTGAAAACATCGATCTCGTCGTGGTGAATTTGTACCCGTTCAAAAAAAATTACGAAGACGCGACCAAAACTTTTGAGGAAAAAGTCGAACAGATCGACATCGGTGGACCGTCAATGATCCGCGCCGCAGCGAAAAATTTTGAGTTTTGTGCGCCCGTTGTCGATCCCGAAGATTATGAAAAAGTTGTCGATGAGTTGAAAACTTCTGGAGAAATTTCGCTCGGGTTTCGAAAAATTTTGGCGACGAAAGTTTTTGAAATGACCGCGCACTACGATCTTTTGATCGCGAAATTTTGGGCGGAAAACGCGGAAAAAATGCCGCTGCGGTACGGCGAAAACCCACACCAATCCGGCGTAATTTTGAACGATCCGTTTTCGACCGGTGCCGATCTCGTGGCGGCGGAAATTTTGAACGGAAAACCGATGAGCTACAATAATTTTCAGGACGCGTCCGGCGCGCTCGAACTCGCGATGAGTTTTGACGAGCCGTTTGTGGACATCATCAAACACGCCTCGCCCTGCTGCGCCGCGATGGGAAAAACGATCGACGACGCGTGGAATCGCGCGTGGGAAAACGGCGATCAGACTTCTGCGTTCGGCGGAATCATCGCACTCAACCGAAAAGTGACGAAAAATATCGCGGAAAAAATCGTGAGTTTTTTCAACGAAATCGTACTCGCACCAGATTTTGAGGACGAGGCACTGGAAATTTTGAAAACGAAAAAAAATCTCCGCGTGCTGCGCGTGCCAGGATTTGAAAAACAAACCTCAGATCTCGCGGTCAAAAAAATTCGCGGCGGAACACTCGTGCAGGACGCCGACATCGCGATGCCGAATTTTGGGAATTTGAAGGTCGCCACCGAAAAAAAACCAACCGACTCGCAGTGGCACGATCTCGAAACCGCGTGGCGAATCGTGAAAATTGTGAAATCGAACGCGATCGTCGTCGTCAAAAATCAGGCGCTCGTCGGAAAAGGCGGCGGACAAACTTCGCGCGTGGACGCGATGAAAATTGCGCTCGAACAAGCGGGCAAAAAATCTCGCGGCGCGGTGATCGCCTCGGACGCATTTTTTCCATTTGCCGACGCAGTGGAAGCCTCCGGAGCTGCAGGAATCGCCGCAATTATTCAACCGGGCGGATCGATTCGTGACGGGGAAGTTTTTGCCAAATCCGATGAACTCGGGATTGCAACTGTCCTCACCGGGATGCGATCGTTTTTGCACTGATCAAGCCTCCATCGAGTTCCCGTTTGTTCGAAGTTTGAACGAAACTTTTTCGCTCTCAATTTCCACCGAATCGCCGTCATCAAATTTTCCTTCGAAAATTCTGAGCGCCAAAACTTCGTCTGAAATTTTATGCGAGAACTCCGCAAAAACTTTCCGAAGCAGCTCGGAGTGCGTCGAAAACTCAACGACAATCCGATCCGAAAGATTGAAATTATTTGATTTTCGCAAATCCTGAATCGCACGAATTACTTCGCGCGCGATTCCCTCGATCCGCAGAAATTCATTAATTTCAGTGTCCAAAACAACAATCGCCACGGCCGAACCTTCCGCTTCGACTCCGGCGGCGGATTCAAATCCAAGTTCAAATTCTCCCGGTTCCAGAATTTCTCCCGCGATGGAAATCGTTCCGTTCGGAAGCGTTTCAAATTCTCCATTTTTTCCAAGCAAAATGAGCTCCTGCACTTTCTTCCCGAACTTTTTGCCAACCATTCGCGCATTCACGCGGACGATTTTTTTTGCGATTTTTTCTAACTTTTTTTCTGATAAAATTTCAACTTCTTTCACGTTTGCCTCTGCTGCAATCACCTCCAAATCGAGATCAATTTTTTCCGTCGTACAAAATTGCAATTTCGCCAGCGGTTGTCGAAGTTTTATTTTTTGTCGCGCACGAACTCCGGCCGCGAGCCGCACCACTTCGCGCGAAATCTCAATTTTTTTCTCCAATTTTTTGTCGATAAATTTTTCCTGCGAACGCGGAAAAAACTCCAAATGCACCGACGATTCCGCGCCCAAATTTTGAAAAAGTTGTTCGGCGAAAAACGGACACACCGGCGCCAAAATTTTTGCAAAATTCAGAAGAACAAAGTGCAGTGTTTCGTACGCAGACTGCTTGTCCGCGGAGACACCGCTCGCCCAAAATCGCTGGCGACTTCGCCGCAAATACCAATTATTTAATTTGTCGATAAATCGCGGAATTTCTCGCAACGCTCCCTCCAGATCGTACGCGTCAAAGTTTTTGCGATATTTTTGCAAAATCGCCTGCAACTCCGACAAAATCCAACGATCGAGTTCGTTTTTCGTCGAGGGCAGCGGAAACCGATATTTTGCTTCCGCCGTCTGCGCCATCGGCAAAAACAGAAATTCTTCCAGTGTTTCGATTCCGTTCAAATGCGCATCCAGCCCACGAATCGGCGCGCCGTGCGTGACCACTCCGATTTTCTTTCCTGGATATTTTTGTACCATTTCTTCAAAAAACTCCACCACCCGTTTTTGCACTTCCGCGGGCTGCTCGGTGGTTTTGTTCGCAATTCGCTCAGGGCTGGTGATCAACGATTTTCCCTCCAGTTCGCCAAACGAAACCTCTCGCACCCGATCGTCCGTCAAAATTTCGCCGGAAAACTTTGTTTCTTTTTTCAAAATCTCTGCCGTCTCGCGCGTGCGAACAAACGGAGACGCGATCAAAACATCACATTTCCCAACTTTTTTCGCGGTTTCGATCGCCTCTTTTTTTCCTTTTGGAGTCAAATGGTGCTGATTTTCAACCGCCCCAGAATACACTCGCTGCGCGTTGTGCTCGCCCTCGCCGTGCCGCACAAAAACAAATTTCGTCGGGCACCAGCCGTCGATGTTCGCGTACGTCGAGAAAAATTGGTACGTGCTCCGCAGCGGCAAAATCACTTGTTTCAAAACTTCCGCGACGCCTCGTTCAGAAAATTTGAAATTTTCTCCGCGCACAACCGGCGACGACAACAAATAAAACCGCACGGCATCCGCTCCGTACTGATCAAAAACCAATTTTGGATCGGGATAATTTTTTTTCGATTTCGACATTTTTTGGCCGTCCTCCGCCAGAACAATTCCGTTCGTGATCACGTTTTTGAAAATATTTTTTCCGAAAAGTGCGCAGCCCAAAACGTGCAGCGTATAAAACCAGCCGCGCGTCTGATCGAGGCCCTCCGCGATGAAATCGGCGGATTTGAACGTTTGAATTTTCTTCTCCTGATTTTTACGAATTAATTTTTTTTCGAAAATAAAACATTTTTTCTTCGCAATTTCACAAAATTCTTCTTTTTCGGTTTTTTGAAATCCCCATTTTTCGTACCGTTTTTGATTTTTTTCCTCGTCAAAATACGCGCCAATCGTTCCAATTTCAAAATTTTTCTCACAAAAATGTTGCTCCGCAAATTTGAAAATTTCTGTTCCCAGTCCGATCCCGCGAAAATTTTCGTCAAATTCAAGCGTGTGAAAATCTACTTTTTTTTCTCCAATATTTTTCACAAAAAGATGCCCAACTGGTTGATTTCCTAAAAAACATAAAAACAGCGTTTCCGCCGGAGATTTTAAATATTTTTCCAGAGCATTTTTCCCGTTTTTACTCGCGGTTTTCCATTTCCAAACTTTTTTAAATTCCGCCGCCGTGCCAACCCGAATTTCAAATTTTTCACCGTTTCGTTCGATGAAATTTTCTCCGAACGGAAAATGTTTCGACGCGTACGGCATCGCCCCAGATTCAAACCAGCAATCGAGAACTTCCGGGATTCGGCGCATTTTTCCGTCGCATTTTTCACAGCCGAAAACCAACTCATCGACAAAATGTTTGTGCAGATCGGGGACTTCTTTTCCGGTCAAATTTTCGAGTTCGGCGCGGGACGAAATCACATGAATTTCTCCACATTTTTCGCAGCGCCACGCGGGGATCGGCGTTCCCCAAAACCGATTTCGCGAAATCGCCCAGTCCGGCGCGTCCGCGAGCATTTTTCCGAAACGGCCATTTTTCAAATGTTCTGGAATCCAGTTGATTTCCTGGTTTTTTTCCAACATCGTTTTTTTAATTTTCTGCACATCGACAAACCACGTCTGAATTCCGCGGTACATCAGCGCGCAGTCCGTGCGCCAGCAATGCGGATAACTGTGCGTGACAGATTCTTTTTTGAAAATTTTGTCGCCCAGATTTTCCAAAACCCAGTTGTTCGCGTTTTCATTTTTTGACTCGGGAACTTCCAGATCGTCGCGAAAATATTTCCCAGAAAGTTCGGGAATTGTCGCATCAAAAAATCCCGATTCGTCGATCGGCTGCGGATCGAGCGGTTTTATTTTGTTTTCAAAACACACCCGCGCATCGTCCTCCCCAAAATTCGGCGCCTGGTGCACAATCCCGGTTCCATCGTCCGCGGACACAAATCCGTCGCCCAAAACTTGGAACGCTTTTTCGTGATTTTCGAAAAATGGAAACAGCGGTTTGTAATCTGCTCCGCGCAATTTTTCTCCTGAAATTTTTTCAAACGAAGACATCTCTGACTTCATCACCGAACTCGTTTTCCCTCCGAATGATTGCGGATGAGCGAGCGCGTACTTTTCCGAAACAATAAAAGTTTCTGTTTTTTCCGTTGGAATATTTGCCACAAAATGTCCCGGTGTTTTCCAAAATCCTTTCAAAAAAGTTTCTTTTCCCTCCCGGTCCCAATAAACCGGACACGGAATTTTCACGTACTCAATTTTCGGATTCACGCACAGCGCGAGATTGGACGGGAGTGTCCACGGTGTCGTCGTCCACGCGAGCAAAAATGTTTTTCCCTCCCCCCTTCTTGAAGGGGGCTGGGGGGATTTTTTTTCGTTTTCCAAAAGTTCAAATTTCACGGTCACCGCCGGATCCGAAATATTTTTGTAATTTAAATTCGCTTCGAAATTCGACAGCGGCGATCCGAGTTTCGGCGAGTACGCGATGACTTTTTCGCCCTCGTAAATTAAATCTTTTTTCCAGAGTTCAGAAAAAACCCACCAAACCGATTCCATAAATTCCGGATCCATCGTTTTGTAATCGTCTTTGAAGTCGACGAATCGCCCCATCCGATCGACCGTTTTTTCCCAATTGTCTGCGCAGCGCATCACGACCGAGCGGCAGAGTTCGTTAAATTTGCCGACGCCCATTTTTTCGATTCCGGGTTTTCCACCGATTTTGTGTTCTTTTTCCACTTGAAATTCCACCGGAACGCCGTGGCAATCCCAGCCCCATTTTCGCGCCACGTGGTACCCTTTCATCGTCCAGTACCGCGGAATTGCATCTTTGATCGTCCCAGTGAGAATGTGTCCGTAGTGCGGATCCCCCGTCGCAAATGGCGGCCCGTCAAAAAACACAAACTCGTGATGTTTGCCGCGAGATTCCAGCGTTTTTTCGAAAATACGATTTTCTTGCCAGTATTTTAAAATTTCTTCCTCGAGCGCGGGAATCGATTTTTTTGGATCGGGTTGCGGGAATTGAGTTCGGCACATTTTGAAAAACACGTGAAAAAATATTTTCCACGAGCGCCCAAAATCGGACGGTACCAGCTCGTTTCCCCGCGAAAAAAGCGGGACAACTTAATTTTTGATGACGCTCAAAACGTGAAAAACGACGAATTCTAATCCCCCGAACGCGGGGTTTCTTTCCGCTCCCGCCCCGCTCAGCGGGGTCGCAGTTGATGGCTGCTCGACGGGATTTTTTGAAACCAACAAAAGAACGCCCCAACTGTACCGAACGCGGAAAATTGCGTCAACTTCAAATTTTTTCAGAACAAAAAAATCTAAAAATTCAACCGAAAAATTCCCGGCACAATTTTTATTTTTGTGCCAATTTTCCGACCGCTTTTGCCGCCTCCAAAACCTCGATCGGCAACATCCAGATCGTCGTGTTGGACTGATCGGACGACAAATCGTTGACGGCTTGCAGTGTACGCAAATGCATCGCGCCCGGCTGAGTCTGCAACATTTTTGCCGCGGCAGCGAGATTGGTTGCTGCGATTCTGTCTCCGTCGGCTTTGATGATCACCGCGCGTTTTTCGCGCTCGGCTTCGGCTTCTTTTGAAATCGTGCGTTTCAAATTTTCAGGAATAATCACATCTTTGAGTTCGACCGATTCCACTTTTACTCCCCACGGATCGGACGCTTTGTCGATCACGATTTGAATTCTTTCAGAAATCGCGTCTCTCTTTTGAAGCAATTCGTCGAGCGTCACTTCGCCCACCGCATTTCGCATCGTTGTTTGCGCCATTTGGCTCATCGCCCAGAAAAAATTCTCAACTTCGAGCACGGCTTTTCCCGCGTCAGAAATTCGGTAATAAATCACCGCGTTGATTCGCACGGGAATGTTGTCTTTTGTAATCGCTTCCTGATCCGGAACATCGACGGCTTTTGTTCGAATGTCGATTTTTCGCATCGACTGAAAAACGGGAATCACGATTCGCCATCCTGGCTGCTTGAGTCCGACAAATTTTCCCATCGTAAACATCACTCCGCGCTCGTACTGATTAATTTGTTTGAGACTGATCAGAAGAATAAAAATGACAACACCGATAATCGTGACAAATCCATGCATTTTGGGGGGCGTAAAAAAATACAATTTTAGTCTAGCAGATGAAAATTTCTTTTGGAAAAAAATCCCCCGAATCGATTAGATTCGAGGGAAATAACATCAAAATTTAAAATCTTACTCTTGCTTCTCAAGTTTGTGAGTGCCGACAGCTTTTTTTTCTGTTGAAATAAACGCTACCAAACATTTTTCCGCTCTTCTTACAAAGCTCTCTGGAACGTAGCTTTTTTTGACTGGATTTCCATTTTCTATTACAAAAAATTCGAATCCATCTGCCAAAGAAAAACAGAGCGTGTCTTTTCCTGCATTTTTAAAATACCAGGTTTCCGTTTGTTTCGAAAAAAACAAAGCTAACGTTTCTTTTTTTTCTGGACATAGTTCAACTGCCACCAAAAAGTCTTCGCTGTCGATCGCTCCGAGCATTGTTTCGATGCTCGATTTCACCACCTTGAGTTTCCTCTCCCCGTCTGTCATACGATAAAAATTTTTAGGTTTAAAAATGGGTCAAGCCTAGAACAGCGAGTTATTTTTAAGAATTTCTAACATTTTAGCATAAAGATTTTCGTTGCGAT
>JABGQW010000023.1 GCA_018648585.1 bacterium
TTCATCATGACTACAGATTAGCATTTTTTATTTCGCTATTCTAGGCATGACCCTATGTTTATATTCTTTAAAGATCATTTTAAACTCTTTGATAAGGGTTTTTAAAAATGTGGTACATAGTGAGATTGAACTTTTGTCGAAAAATGACATAATTTTCTTGTGAAAGAAATAGCTGAAAAAAATATTCGAATTCAGGGTTGGATAAACCTAGTTGCGGGGATTACGTTCTTAATCCCCATCATTACTATGTTTTATAAATATACGGGACTTTCTCTTCCTCAAATTATTCTTTATCCAATATCTCAACATTTCTTATTTTTCTATTAGAACTGCCAACATCGGTATTGGCTGATACTATTGGTAGAAAATTTTCGTTGATGTGTTCGGTGACTGCTAACTTACTTGGAACTATTATAATTTTTGCATTTCCATCATTTTGGGGGTTTGCTGTTGCGGCGTTTTTTGCTGCTTTGTATTGGGCCTTTTGGAGTGGCACAGGACAAGCGTTTTTAGCTGAAAATTTATCTCATGCTGGCAGGGAAAAAGAGTTTGGAAAAGTAATAGGAGGGTTTATGTTTTACGGAGAACTCGCAACACTCATAACTCCACTCTTAGCTTCGTTAATTCTTTTTCACTGGGGTGATTCGGGATATAAGATTTTAGCAGGACTCGATGTTTTTTTTGCTGTACTATTGATCTTCCTAACAAAGGAACTGAAAAGTGTAGAAATAAAGAAAAAGATACAGAGCGTAAAATCTTTTTTTATAGAAAATATAAATACGGCAAAAGTAGCTCTAGGAAATGTTTTTCTCAATCCACGACTAAGGTTCTTTACTCTTTATAGATCTCTTGGAAGTGGGGTGACATTCCTAGGAATTGTTATTCTCCCAACACTTGCCATGGCAGGAATGATTGATTATTGGTCTGGAATAATAATAGCAGGAGCGACTGTATTTTCTATGTTTGCTTCAAAATACGCCTATATATTTGCAGACAAGTGGGGGTATCGAAAAGTGTGGGTTCTTTCTTCGGGGATACAGGCAATTGTACTTATAGGAGCAAGTTTCTATACATCTAATTGGATACTTCTTGCGATTATTTTTGGTATATATCAGTTTTTTTTAGGAATCAGCAATCCTGTTTGGAACCATATTCTCGTGGAAGAAACAAAAGGTGCTGCTCTTGCTACTACCAGATCAATTGTTGCTGGATTCTTTTTTCTGTACATAACAGTGGGGAAACAATTTCTTTCGACATTTCCCATTGAGACTGCTTTGTTCGGACTCGGGGTTTTTATGCTGATCATGAATCTCCTTTTGGGAAGGAAAATAGTATTTTCTGATTTAGAAAAAAATGCCTAAAGATCCTGAAAAATTCGGCGGAATGGATTCTATTTCTGAGGACTTGGATGATCTTATTGTTGGGGCATTAGCTCTTGATAAGAAATATCTGAAGGTATTGATGCTTTTTTTTAAAGAGATGTTTGAGATAGCAAAACCTTTTACAAACTTGGAATCAAAAAAGATAACCGCTCCCGGTGGAAAACTTCCTGTTGATGGGATTGATCCGCGAATGATACAAATGATAAACAAAATTGATGGTGCGTTTATCGAAACAATACGAATGACAGAATGGATAATAGCTTTTTCCGAAGGCTATAACCGTTGCAAAAAGAAATTGGCTGAAGAAGGAAATAATTAGAGGAATAATAATGCATAATGGTCTTTATATTTGAAGAGAATTATAGATTTCTAATAAAGAAACGATGTTGTTTGCACAGAAAAAAGTTCTGACTTCGTTCACTACGCCCTGCCAAAACGAAAATTCCCATAAATCCATATGGTTTGTGGGAGTTTTTGTATCTACCGAAAGCAGCAGGAAGCGAATCCAGTAGGTTCGATACGAAGTCACGAACGAATAAAATGAGTGAGTATTCCTACCGCACCTGCCAACCAAAAATTCTCGTTATTTCACGATCGAGATATTTTTTCAAAAAAAAACCGGTTCCCGCAGCAGCAGAAACCGGTTATTGAAAACTAAAAAACCACTCACGGACTCGAAGGACTCATCTCTTCCTGTAGAGTTATTTGCGGAATTCCCCAACTCGAATTCACCGTAGTTATAGAATTCACTGTCTCAACTAAATTTGTAATATCTGTAATCGAATCTGACACCACTGACTCCACATTTGTGACATCTGACTGCAAATTTACGACCGTTGTGTCCAAATTTGTCACATCTGACTCCAACGCCGTGACATTTGATTGCACTGTTTGTACTTTCGTTTGAGTCGCCGACATCACCGCGTGTTCCATTTCTGAAACCACCTGCTGAAATTGAATTCCCAGCGCCATCAACAAATTATTTGCAAAAATATTATTTCCCGCTTTAACATCTGACCACGCGCCGTACCCCATCGCATTTTTTGCACGGATTCGAATATCGTACTCTCCGCTCACCAGTTCCGGCGTGACAAAATCAGTATTTCCTCCATCGACAGTAAAAACCAATGCCGGATCGCCGTCCGACACCAAAATTCCTTGTGTAAAAAAGTTGTGTTCGTCAGTACCTTCCTTCGCAGTCAACGCCGCGTTCATTTGGACGCTCGAATTCGAAGCAGAATCACAAGCTCCTAAACTTGAATTATTTGATCCATCCAAACAACAGTCCACCGGACAGTTTGTAAAATCTTCACCAGAATCACACGTTCCATTGCCATCACATGCATAACTACCCGTACAATCAGCAGAACAATTTGTCGAATTTTCCCCGAGCCAGTCTTCACACGATCCATCGCCACAAACCCACGGCACAGTCAAAACATGACAATCCTTCGGACAACTAATCGATGTTTCATTTGTACTACACATGCCATCTCCACAATAACTCCCCGGATATGCCTGCCCCGTTCCTTGTATCTGACCAGACACAAATGCGTTCGCCGTTGGGAAAACCCACGAATTTACCGCATCCAAAAATGTGTAAAATTTCGACGAAGTTTCCACCGCAGATATCCACACTCCCGAACCATAAATCCATTCGTACAGTTCTGAATATGTGTCGATATCATCCGCCGTTGTCGTTGGCGTAATTTCGATTTCGTAGGACAAAATCGGCAAAACTTGTCCCACTCCCGCGTCCGTCCAATTTATTCCAAATCGTCCAGAATTCACCGGCTCGTTTACTGTTGAAGATCCTGGCCACACCACTGCTCCGTTTGTCGCATCAAATGTAACTTTCGCTGGCAAACTCGGTCCGATCACGGCCACATCATCCGAAGCGCCACTCCACGGACTTTCCGTGTACGCGTTGATCGCTCGCACGCGAGCTTTCCAAACACCCGGATCTGCGTGTGCAAACGCAAGTGTTTGCGTGGTCAATGCCGAGTCGATCGACTCATATTTTAAAATAGTTGTCCCGATCAAACTCTCTGCCATCATCGGACTGATTCCTGAAAAATCTGCCTCGACTGTTCCCGTCGGAAAAGTAAATCCTGTGTGGATCGTACTCGTGCTCGAATCGTAAAATGCACCGGTTTTTTCAAAAATAATTTCGTACGACGTCGTTGGATATTCTGTCGCAGCTGCATTTGAATCCGTGAAATTCAGCGTGAATTTTTGAGTCGATTGATCCCACGAAAGTCCCACGCCAGTCGGCTTGGGCGGTGTCGTCGGATTGATGTGCACGCACACCCACTCATCGGTTGCCGGATCGTACACCACTTTTTGTTCCGAAGCGCAAGAAATGTCTTTTACCAAAAGCGTAATTTCCGAATTGTCCTGGTACAGATTCCCCGTTCCCAAATTCACATTCGCCCCAGAAATTCCAGGTAAAATTGTCGGCACAACAAGACCAATGTTAGTGTCCGGCGTCCACAACGAACTTCCGCTCGTTCCACCCGTCGGCGCATCTTCCGTACAATTCACAACCGTTCCATCGCTCGTGCACCATTTTCCATCTGTCAAAGTTCCAACCGCGTTGGGAATACATTCCCAATCTGTTGCCCCTCTTTTTACAAGGTTTCCGTCCGCACACGTTGCTTTCAATGTTTCAAAAGAATCCGTTCCGCCAGCAGCCGGCCAGCTCGACAGGCAATCGTCCGAGATACAAATTTCGTCTGCGCTCAACTTCCCGTTCACGTCAAACGCGTAATTCAAGTTCGGAATCGCGCCAATTCCAATATTTCCGCCATCGTTAAAAATTCCGCGGAGAACTCCCAAAATCGTGTTGAATTCTGAATGTGAAACAGAATCTGTCGCATTTTTGTACAAAATCTGTTCAGAAAACTCCATGCCAGTCGAAACATCGCTGCCGAGGGTAATCGCAAACGTCTGTCCGCAAAGAATTAGCCCGAGACCGAAGGCAATCCATTTTTTCATTTTTTTTTGTTTTAAAAAGTGGAATAAAATCCCGTCAATCGTAGGAAACAGACTGATAAATTGCAAATTTTTTTTGATTTTCAAAGATTTGTGCCAAAATGGAGGAAATAATTTTGGAGAAATGACTTTTGCCGTCCACACGTTCGAAACCAAAACTTCTGAAATAAATACTTCGTTCGCGTTTCACGAAACGCTCGATGAAGGCCAGGAATTATATTTTTTGGGCCAATTCGATGAAGCAGACAAAGATCCGCGTGCCGCTGCAGAATCTGTTTTTGGGGCGATCGTGGACACGCTAAAAAACGCGAATCATCTCACCGATCCGTACCAGAAATTTGAGGAAGCGCTCAAATCGGCAAATCTCGAAACGAAAAAAAATCGATCAAATTTCAAAAATACTCCCGACGTGATCGTGGCATTTTTTGATTTTCAAAATCTGTACCTGACACAGTCGGGCAACGCCGAAGCGTACCTCGTGCGCCAATCCACCGTTTCGCAGATTTCGGAAACCGTCGAATCGGGCGACGATTTGTTTTTGAATATTTTGAGCGGACAGGTGGCGATCGACGATTCAGTTCTTTTGTCGAATTCGCGGCTGCTGCACTCGATCACAAACACGCAGTTGGCAGAATTATTTTTGCAATCCGAATTTGACGAATCCTGCCGACGGCTGCGACACGAACTTTCGATGAAATCCGAAGACTCGCTGCTCGTGACCGCGATCGGCGTCGGGAAAAAAAGTTCCAATTCTGCCGGCGGATTTTTGTCAAAAATGGTGTCGCGCGTTTCTGCACCGAAAACAGCAGCGCCGTCGACAGCCGAATCCGAAGAAAAATTTGAGGATGAAAAAGCAGAACTCGTAGAAAAAGAAACCGAAATAATCGAAGAACCCGAGACCGAATTTGCGGAGGAATTATTTGAAGAAGAAATCGATGACGAACTCCCGTCGCTCGATTTGGAAGTCGAAGAACCGACAGAAATTTTTGAAGAAAAATCTTCCGCGCCACAACTTCGCGATAAAATGTCATTTCACGTCAATCTCCCAAATCTCGCCGGAAAACTTCCGGCGCGAAAACATTTGATGAAAATTGCCGCGGCAATTTTTGGAATTTTCATCGTCGTGATGGGCGTTCGCGGACTCAGCGGGTACGAATCCGCAGCAACTTCTGAAATGCGCGAAAAACTTTCGATCGCGCGCGAAGCACTGCAGGAAGCCGACAGCTTTTTGATCCAGGGCGATCGCACCTCCGCGAGCGAACGGCTGGAAAAAGCACAGGGCGCAGTTCAGATTGTTTTGAATGCGAAAAAAACGACGTTCCGATCGGACGCACAATTTTTGTTGGCGGACATTCAGGATAAATTATTGCAGGTGGAAAATGCGCGAAAAACGCAGGCGCAGTTGCTCGCGGATCTTTCGACAAAAAACTCAAATATTTCGTCGGTCGGGCTCCTCGAGTTGCGCGGAAATTTGTTTGCGTACGATTTAAAAAGTGTCTACAAAACGGTCCGCAACATCGTTGAAAAAGGGTTGCCGATCACCGAAAAAGAAAACGTGATCGCTGCCGCCACGCGAGAAGATCAAAACACGCTGATCTTTTTGACGGATGCACCGCGCGTCGTCGAGTACCGAAACAGCGTTTTGTCGCCGATGAACACCAGCGACACGACGTGGAAATCGGGAATCGATCTCAAAACGTACGGTCGGTACGCGTACATGCTCGACCCGGTAGAAAACCAAATTTGGAAATACGAACGACAGCGCGACAACTACTCCGGCGCCACAGCGTACAACCAGGGCACCGATTTATCGCGTGCGGTGAGTTTTTCGATCGACGGAGCGATTTACATTTTGTCGGACGACGGAACGATTCAGAAATTGTTTCGCAGCGAAAAACAAGAATTTTCGTTTCGAGAACTTCCGAGTCAAACTTTCAGTGGAAAAAATTTGAAATTGTACACCTCGGCAGAACTTGAATTTTTGTACGTTTTGGATCCGGAAAATTCACGAATTTTGGTTTTTACAAAAGGCGACCGATTTGCGACGTACAAAAAACAAATTTTGTTTGATCTGCCAAACGCGCGCGATTTTGTCGTGGACGACGCCGGACAAAAAGTCAACGTGCTGACCGACGATAAAATTTACGAGTTTTCGCTCTGATGCCGGAGAAAAAATCGACTGTGAAAATCTGTGCTGGTCGCGCGTGCTCGGGACGGTTTTCTGATTTTGTGGCGGAACGCGCGGAACAAGAAATAACTTCGAAAAATCTCGACGTAAAAATCGAACGCTGCGCCTGCCAGGGATTGTGTGATCGCGGGCCGATCGTCATCCTCGACGGCGAGACAAAAACATACGTCGATCCGGTAGAAATGGGGAAACTTTTGAAAAAATTTCCTGAAAAAAAATGAAAATCTGGGAAGGAAATCTCGAGTTAAAATCGGTCGAAATCGTCGCACACGAGACGAAAAAATTTCGGTTCGTGCGACCCGCGGAATTTGAATTTGAAGCGGGACAATTTGTGTCGATGAGATTCGACGTTGGAAATTTTTCGGCGGAAAAAAAATCCACGGTTTGGCGCGCGTACTCGATCGCGTCAGAATCAAGCGAAAAAAACTTTTTGGAATTCATCGTCCGAATTATTCCCGGCGGAATCGCGTCCGGCGTTTTTGACGCGGCGGTTCCGGGAACGAAAATTTGGACAAAAGGCGGATTTGGAAATTTTGTGCGCTCGGAAAATTCTGACGCGGAACTGATTTTTTGCGCCACGGGAACGGGAATCGCGCCGCTCCGATCGATGATTCGCGAAGAACTTTTGGAAAAAAATCCGAGAAAAATGAAACTTTTTTTCGGCGGCCGCGAGCCAGCGGATCTCGCGTACCTCGACGAATTTTTTGCGGAGAAAAAGGTGGCGACAAAATTCGGATTTTCACGATCGGATGATTTTGGGAAATTCGCAGAAATCGCGTCGCACTGCCGGATCACAAGTTTTTTGGAAACGGAAAATTTTGGAAAAACGGCGGAATTTTATGTCTGCGGAAACGGCTCGATGGTGCTGGAAACCGTCGAATTTTTGAAAGAAAAAATGCCCGGAACAAAAATTTTCCACGAACGATTCACGTGATTTTGCTGCACCAGACTTGAATTTTTGGAAATTTTGTGGTAGAATTTCATGATAATTTTCAATGAAAAAATTTCTTGCGCTCGTGATTGTTTCCTGCTTCCTGCTCGCCGCGGGAATGAGCCACGCAGCTTCAAACGAAATCACGGACGTGTATTTTTACACGCTCGATTCAAATTCTGCGTACGAAAATCTGGATCACGGCGCCGATCCAAAAACATCAGCCAAAGAGCCGTACAAAAATAACGAAAATGCGCGCTACTCATTCATCACAACTTTTTGGGGAGAAATTGACGGACGCACAAATTTCACCGACGTGCCAAAAGTTACTCCCCAAAATCTTGCGTGTCCCGCGCCAAATTTGCTGCAACGATTTCCCGAAATTGAGAATTTTAAAACCGATCCGTACCAAAATTTTTTGGATGAAAAAGAAATTTCAAAAAAAAATCCGACCAATCTGAAATGCGGCGAAACTCAAAAAAATATTGAAAATAAATCCGATCTGCTCGGCTGCTGCATCGAAGCGCTGCGCGCAAAACGGGAAACCCAAAAAAAATCCGTCAAAACGAAAGAACTCGACGCGCTGACAAATCTCAAAAAACAAATCGGAATCGTCGAGGAAAAAGCCGAAAAATTGAATACGAAACTTTTGGGTTTGGGGTCAACAGAACTAGCACACGTGGAAAAAATCAACAACTGGTTCGAGCTCAAAGGACTTCGTTCTGATGGAACAAATGCTTCCACTTTTTATGAAAATAAAATTCAAGATCTTTTTTACGACGGCAACAACCCCGGAAAAATAAAACACACCGAAATCGCCACGCACATCGATGCGCTGAAAACGGCTCCGCCCGCGACAACACCGCCTGCCAAACCGGCAGAAAAAGCAAAAATTTCAGAATCGGACGCAAAAAAACTCACCGCGCTGCAAAACGAACTCAAAAGTGCGCAATCGCAAACCAAAGCACTCATCGAATTTGACACTTCAAATTTTACGCCAGCGTTTAAAATGCCAGAGAAAGCTAAAACAATCAAAGAAATTTTCAGCACACTCAAAACGAAACGAGAAGCCGCCGACGCAGAATATTTGCATCTCGATTTTATCGATCAGCGAATTATGGCGCTCGATCTCCAGCGCACGATCCAGGGAATCAGCGGTTTGGAAATTTCAAAATATTTGCGCGCAACAGAAAACCTCAGCCAAACCACGAAAGACAGCGACGAATCAAAACTCGTTTTGATCGGCGGCGACGGCGAAACGCGTGTGAATCTTTTTGATAAAATTATCCGGCTGGTCGCGCAAATCCTCGGAACGTTCGCGGTGCTGATGCTGGTCGTCGCGGCGATTTTTATGATTATTTCGCAGGGAAACGAACAGCAACTGCAAAAAGGAAAACAGATTTTTTTGTACACGGTGCTCGGGCTCCTGATGGCGTTCGGCAGCTACGCGGTCGTGCAGTTTTTCCTCGATCTTCTTCTCTGGTAAAAATGAAAAAATTTCTTCTCGCACTCGTTCTCACTTTTGGAATTCTTGGCACGGCGCACGCCGCCGGTCCGTACCATTCGGAGGGATCCTGCATCATAAATCCGAACGGACACAATTTTTTGTGGAGCGACGTGAACGTCAAAAAACAACCGATAAAATACTGCGTCGATCTCCAGGAAGGAATTCCGATCGGCGACGGCCGCACGATCCGCAGCGTCGGCGGCGAAAACGGAATCGATCTTTTTATGAGTTACGTCAGTTTATTTTACCGATTTGGCGCGATCGCGATCGGGCTCGTCTGCGTGGCGGTGATTGTTTTTTCTGGGATTCAAATTATCGTCGGCGGCGCAAATCCCGAGGGCGTCACGACCGCGAAAACCAGAATTATGCAGGCGATTTTGAGCATGATTTTATTGTTTTCGTCCGTGATGATTTTGCGCACGATCAACCCGAACTTTTTTCACTGAAAATTTCTTCGCCCGCGCGGAAATCTCCCGCGACAATTTTTTGGTTTTGGAAAACGCAAACGCCGCCGATCCACGTTTTTTCGACAACAGGAATTTTGAAATTCGAGTACGACGTCCAGCCGCAGCGCGAGAAATTTTGGAGTTCGGAAATTTTTTTCTGATTTTCAAAATCGATCAACGCGAGATCCGCGTCCGCTCCGACAGAAATTTTTCCCCGCGAAATGCCGAAAAGTTCTGCCGCGCGCAAACTGGTAAATTCGACGAACCGCCGCAAATCCCAGCCGCGACGCAGCCACTCAGACAAAATCAGCGGGAGCGAAAACTGCGCGCCCGGCACGCCGAACGCGGGTGTTTTTGAATTTTTTTTGGAAATCGGATGCGGCGCGTGATCGCTCGCGAGAAAATCAATCGTTCCGTCGAAAATCCCGTCCCAGAGCGCGTCGCGATCGGATTCGATTCCGAGCTCGGGTTTCATTCGAAGCCAGCCGCCGTCGACATCCGATTCGGTGAAAAAAAGGTGGTGCGGCGCCACTTCTGCGGAAATCTGCGACGTTTTGGTTTTGAGTTCGCGGATTTTTGAAACTTCGATCGCACGCGCGGTGTGCGCCAGATGCAGCGCGCACGGAAAATTTTCGGATTTCCAAATTTCCGCGAGCCGGAGAAATGTTTCGCCCTCGGCGTGCACGACGATTTTTTTTCCGAGCTGAAAAAGTTCTCGCCACGCGGATTCCTGCGCCACGAGCAATTTTCCGGTCGTGTCGTTGGCGTACAATTTTACGCCGGGAACGCTGGAAATTTTTGAAATTTCGGATAAATTTTCGCCACTCGCACCGAAAAAAAGTCCCCACCGAACGATCGATTTTTGCGCGGCGATCGCGTGTTTTTGAGATAAAATTTCTGCAGAAAAAACGGGCGGATTTGTGTTCGGCATTTCGAAAATCGTCGTCACCCCGCCGGCCGCCGCGGCGGAACTTCCGGAGAAAAAATCTTCGGCAGCCGTTTCCAAATCATCAGGCGGATCGCGAAAATGCACGTGCGGATCGACCGCCCCGGGAATCAAAATTTTGGTCGGGAACGGCACGGAGAATTCGCGGATTTCAGAAATCTTTCCGTCAGAAATCACGACCGAGCCCGTCGTGTCCTGCGACGCGTCGACGATGCGAACATTTTCAATTTTGAAATTCATCCGATCAAATTTAAAACGTACGAAATCAGCGCCATCCGCACGGGAACGCCGTTCCGCGCCTGTTCGAAATATTTTGCCTGCGGCAGCGCGTCCACCTCCGGCGAAATTTCATTAATTCTCGGGAGCGGGTGCAGCACGATTGATTTTTTGGGAAGTTGGGAAATTTTTTCTGCGTCAAAAATAAACGTGTCTCGCAGCCGTTCGTACTGCGCGCGATCGGCAAATCGTTCCTCCTGCACGCGCGTGACGTACAGCACGTCCGTGGTTTTCAAAATTTCGGGAGAAATTTCGGTGAAAATTTCGTCCGCCGGCTGCCGATATTTTTCGGGAATTTTGAGTTCGTCCGGCGCAACAAATCGCAGCTGCACATTTGGAAAATTTCGCAGCACGGTCGTGAGCGAGTGCACCGTGCGCCCAAATTTGAGATCGCCAACAAACGTGACGCAGATTTTTTTGTCGAGCGAAAAATATTTCGAAATCGTGAACAAATCCAGCAGCGACTGCGTCGGGTGCTCGCCCGCTCCGTCGCCGGCGTTGAGAATCGGAACCGCGGAAACTTTCGCCGCGCGCTCGGCAAACCCGATTTCGCTCGAACGCATCGCAATCACGTCGGCAAATCCGGACAAAATCCGGATCGTGTCCTCGACGGTTTCGCCTTTTTGGACGGAAGAAAATTTTGTGTCCGGCGTGGAAATCACGTGCCCGCCGATCCGCAGCATCGCCGTTTCGAAACTCAGTCGCGTCCGCGTGCTCGGTTCGTAAAAAAGTGTCGCGAGAATTTTTCCGTCCGCGAGTCGGGTGCCATCGGATTTGAGATTTTCCGCCATCCGCGCCGCAAGTGCGAGAATTTTTTCGAGTTCTGCTCGATCAAACTGCGCCGCCGAAAGAATGTGTTTCATCGAACACAGTGTAATTTGAGAAATTAAAAATGAAAAATTTAAAAACACAGAGCCCGGACTTGGCGAAAAAAACAGCGAACAAAGTCCGGGCTCAAAAACCTAAAAATAAAAAAATGAATTTTCAAAAAAATCGCCACGCAGCAACCGCGAGCGCGAGCAAAAATGTCGCCCGCAAAATTATATTTTGCAGATTTCCCGAAAAATGCTGCATTTTTTTCATCACGTGCCCGCTCCAGTACCCGCCGAGAAAATTTCCCAAAATCAGCGGAATCCAAATTGCCGCGATTAAATTTCCGTGCAAAAAATGGATAAAAACTGCGACAAAATTGAGCGCAAAAAAAGCAACGCGCACCTGAATTTTTATGGAAAAAATATTTTTTTTCGCCGGCATCTGCGATCGCAGCAGCGCGATCAAAAAAATTCCCAATCCCACGCCGAGAAATCCCGCATAAAATCCGAGCAAAAAAATCGCCGACCAAAAATGATATTTTGAAATTTTTTCGGCAAATCGTGGCAAAACTTCCGCCAAAAAAACGGCAAAAATGAGAACAAAAATCAGCCAACGCTGGTCGAGATGCGCGATAAAACTTGCGCCCAAAATTGTTCCGGGGAGCGCCACCAGCACAATTTTCGAAATGAGTTTCCAGTTCACGTGATTCCAAAGCGAAAAAAGTCCGCCGATTCCTCGTCCGACGCCGCCCATTTTTTGGTTTCCGACGAGCGCTCCGAACGAAATTCCCGGACACAAAAGTTGCAAAACCGACAGCGTCAAAAATCCAGATCCGCCGACAATTCCGCCCCAAAAAGACAGCGCCACTCCCGCGAAAATCAAAATCCAAGTTTTGGAATCGAACAACAAATCCATCATTTTGAATTTTCAATTTTTCACTCAAAACTCTAAACTTTCAACTCTCAACTTTCAACTCTGAACTTTTTTAAAACTCTCAACTCTGAACTCTCAACTCTCAACTTTTTTCCAACTTTCCCCGCATTCCCCCTGACAAGGGGGCGAGGGGGTTGTTTTTTTCTGGGAACGCATTTTTCTCCCGGAGCGAGGGGGTTGTTTTTTTCCGGAACGCATTTTTCTCCCCGGGCGAGGAGGTTGTTTTCTCAACTCGCAACCGACTTCCGCGCGTCCACGACGAGAAACTGCAGCCGACGTTTTCCGTTCCACAAATTTTCGGAAATCGTGACCGCCGCGTCAATTTCGTCGCCGATCGAAAGATTTGAAATCAGGTGCCCAGCAAAAAACGCGACGAGTTCCGCGCGCTGCGATCCGGAATCAACCGAAATTCGGAGATGATTTTTTTGCGCGCCCATCGGAGAAATTCGCGTAATTTTTAATTTTTTGAGCCCAAAAATCGGCTGCGGATTTCCCGCTCCAAATGGCGCGAGAAAATGGAGAAAATCCAGCAGCGAAAAATCGAGCAATTCCAAATCGACCCACGCGTCGAGCCGAACGGAAAGTTCCGGCGGTTTTTTTGTGGAAAAATGAGAAATCAGCGCGTCGCAAATTTTGGAGAAATTTTCACCCGGCGCGAGAAATCCTGCCGCTCCGGCGTGCCCACCAAAAACTTCGAAAAGTTCTCCGCACGCCTGCAACGCAGCGACAATCGAGCTGCCCTCCGGCGCGCGACAACTCGCGGCGATTTTTCCATCCGCGCGATCGGTGCACGCAACGACCGGAACGCCGAGCTGCTCGACGTGCCGCGACGCAAGCAATCCCAGCACGCCCGGTTTCCAATTTCCGCGAAAAATCTGAATCGGCGCGTCCGGCACAACTTGCGTTCGCGACTGATCGACAGAAATTTCGGTCAACTTTTTACGCTCGTCGTTCCACATTTCCAATTTTTTGAGACGAACGACATTTTCTTTTTTGTCGCCGAGAAAAAGTTGGAGCGCGACCAAAACGTCGCCGATCCGACTGGCGGCGTTGAGCCGCGGCGCGATGGAAAATGCGATCGTTTCTTCGGTCGGGTTCGTGTCCGCAACCAATCGCCGCACCGCATCCCACGACGATTCGCGCATTTTTTGGAGCCCAAATTTTGCAAAAATTCGATTTTCTTTGACGAGATCCACGCAGTCCGCAACCACGCCGATCGCCGCGATTTCCAAAAGTGGCCAGAGAAATTTTGAAATTTTTTCTGCCGCATCGGGCGGATTTTTTGCAGAAAATTTTGTCTGCGCGAGCGCCGCCGCAACTTTCCACGCGACCGCTGCGCCTGAAATTTCTGACCACGCGACATCCGGCGGATCGAGTCGCGGATTGACGATCGCCACCGCGTCGTGCGGAAATCGTTCTTTTTCTGCGGCGTGGTGATCCGTCACGATCACGTCAATTCCTAATTTTTTTGCGTACGAAATTTCGCGCGCGTCGTTCGTCGCGCAATCCACCGTGATCACGAGCGAAACTTTTTTTTCGTGCAATTCGTCGATGAAAAAAGTTTTGAGTCCGTGACTTTCCGCGTTTCGATCGGGAATTCGGTACGAAACTTCCGCGCCGAATTTTTGGAGTGCCGTGACTAAAATCACCGTCGACGTGATTCCGTCCGCGTCAAAATCGCCAAAAACGACGATGCGTTCTTTTTTTTCGATGGCGACAAAAATCCGGTCGACCGCCGCCGACATTCCCGACATTTCGAACGGATCGGCGAGATCTGAAAATGACGGCGAGAGAAAATTTTCAATTTTTTCGTGCGAATCGAGTCCGCGCGCCGCGAGCAAAATTTCCTGCAATTTTTCTAGATTTTCAACCGTTGGAATTTCGGTATTTTTTGAAAAAAATGACGGCGGAACCCAATTTTTTTTTGACAGCGAGCGTTGCACAGACATCGCAAAAATGGTACAACTTTCGACGAAAAATGAAAGTTCTGGTGTACGATTTCCGGTGGAAAAATGAAAACGCGTGCGCGATCGAGGGCGCGGGAACGTCCGGAAATTTTGAAAATAAATTCGGACGAAAACCGCTCGCGATCGGCGAAAAAATTTCGTTGGAAATCTGCAGCCCGGTGCGCTGCGCCGGCAGCGTGGAAAACGGAATTTGGAAACCGTGCCCAAAAAATTCGACCGGAAAACCAAAATGCGACTACTGCCGCGCGATCGAGGGAAATTTCGTTTTCACCGCGTTCGACGGATTCAACGAATCGTCGCTCGCGCCCGGCGATTTGGAAAAAATCAGCGGAACACACGTGGTGTATTTTGCGCTTTTTGAAAAAAATCTGGTGAAAATCGGCGTGTCAAAATTGGAACGAAAAATTATGCGACAACTCGAGCAGGGCAGCCACGCGACACTTTTTGTGGCGGAAACTCCCGACGGAATCGCCGCCCGGCAGATCGAGTCGCTCGTGCGAAAATCGGGATTTGCCGACAAAATAAAATCGAGCGAAAAACAGAATTTTTTGCGGCCGGAAATTTCTGCGGACGCGGCGGAAACTGAGCTGCGACAAATTTTTGCGGAGAAAAAATCGGCGCTCGCCGAGTCGCCACATTTTGAAAATTTTTTGTTGCCCGAACCAGAATTTTTTTGCTGGGAAAATTTTTATCACACGCGGGAAATCTCCGCCGCACCGCACGTCGTGAAACTCGCAGAAAACGACTGGATCAGCGGCGAAATCGTCGCGTGGAAAGGTTCGTTCGTCGTGATCCGCACGAATTTCGAAACAGGAAAAAATCCGCCCGCGGCAGAATTTGTCGCGATCGACGCGAAAAATCTGCGCGGACACGAAATCGAATTTGACGAAAAACCCGCCGGACTCAAAATGGAGGCCGCGCTGCAAAACTCACTTTTTTGAAAAAATGAAAATTCTCGAAATCGACATCGCCGGAAATTCCACGGAAAAAGAAATTTCTCGCCGCGAGCTCTCGACGCAGTTTGCGACGCACTCCCGCGATCTGCGACCGATTTTGTCGCTGCGCCAAATGCCGACAATTTCTCGTCGCGGCAGCGCGATCGTCGTCAATTTTCGGTCGGTGAAATTATTGATCGGCAAAAAAAGCGTGCTGATTTTTAATCTGGAAAGTGAAAAAATTAGCGGAAAATTTGTGCCAGAACTTTTGGAGAAAATTCGTTCGCGCGAAAAATCGCGGTTCGAACACGTCGCGCTCGAAGCAGCGCTGCAGTACATTTTGGAAAAAACTCGAAACAAGTACGATCAATTGCTGCGCGCGGCAGATTTTATTTTGGAAAGTTTGCGCGTGAATCTGAAAGACGAAAAATTGGAAAAATTGCTCGCGGTCAAAAAACAGATTTCAAAACTCGGGAAAAATGCGCGCGAGCTGGACGAACTTTTGGACGAACTTTTGGACGACGACGAGGAACTTTTGGAATTGTATTTTTCGGAAAAACAAAACGACACCGACGAAATTGAATCCGTGCTCGAAAACGCGCTCGAGCAGATCGAGGACATTTTTAACCGGATCACGGAGCTCAACGAAAACATCGACGACACGCAGGAAATTATGACGTTGAAACTGTCGAGCCGCCGAAATGTGATCATTCAATTTGATCTGCTGCTGACGTCGATCACGGCGATTTTTTCGTTTTTGGCGGTGATCGTCGGAATTTTTGGAATGAATATTTTGAACACCGTCGAAAAAAATCACGCCGCATTTGTCGCGGTCATCGCGTGTCTGGGAATTTTTGCGATCGCCGCAGGAACGCTGCTCGTGCGTTGGATGCGAAGAAAAAAGATTTTGTAAATTTTAAAATATTCACAAATGAAGTTTGTTTTAATATTCGGCCCTCAGGCAGTCGGAAAGATGACCGTCGGGCATGAAATAGAGAAAACGACCGAATTAAAACTTTTTCACAATCATATGACAATTGAGCTCGTTGCTCCTTTTTTTGGGTATGGATCAAAGTCACCAGTCGGAACAGAACTTGTTGATCTTTTTCGTCAAAGAATATTTGAGGAATTTGCCAAAAGCGATCAAACTGGATTAATTTTTACTTATTTATGGGATTTTGATCAACGAGCGGATTGGGATTATGTCGACAAAATTTGTCGTATTTTTGAAGGCCACAACGGTGAAATTTATTTTGTAGAATTAGAAGCTGATTTTGATCAAAGAATTAAACGCAACAAGCACCCCCACAGACTGAGCCACAAACCAAGCAAAAAAAACATTGAATGGTCTGAACGAGAACTAAAAAATTCTGCTAAAAAACATCGATTAAATTCAAAACAATGTGAGATAAAAAAAGAAAATTACATCAGAATCAACAACACAAACCTGTCTGCAGAAGAAGTTGCTCAAAAAATTAAAAAGCAATTTCAATTGTGAAAAAAATTTGGGTCAAGCCTAGAACAGCGAGTTATTTTTAAGAATTTCTAACATTTTAC
>JABGQW010000015.1 GCA_018648585.1 bacterium
ATACGCTTTCCATCTCAGGAGCAAGCTCCTGAGTTTTTCGCGTGCGATATAAAATATTTCTTAAACACAATCAAGTATAAACTTCGAGCTGTTTTCCTTGAGCTCCCAATCAAAATTCACGTAAAATTCGTGTGATATTTTTTACATGAAACGCAACTTAATTCCCGTTTTTCTTGTCTTGTGCATCGCGGTGGGCGTGGTGTTGTTTGTCAATGTTTTTTTGAAAAAAGAATCGACGAAAAACGTGGAAATTCTGCAACAAACAGAACCAATCGCTCCTCCTGTCCCACCGCTCAAAAACGCTGCCCCAAAAGAAACTCCTGTGGAAATTCCACAGTCTGAGGAAGTCGCCACAAATCAAAGTGCACTCTCGTACCAAACCGATGTGTTGTTGGTGGAAATTGAAGATTTTTATAAAAATTTCCCACAAAAAGTGATGCCACACACATCATCCGAAACACTCGTCGATCAAACAGAAATCGCACGGCAGAAAATTTTCGCCGCAAAAACCGATCAAGAAATATTGGAAACAATTTCCGATTTCAACATCGATCTCCGCGACGATTTGACGCAGTACGCGCTGATGCACATCATTGAAAATCGGAACAAACTTCACGACAAAAATAAAAATGCGCTGGAAGAAAATCAGATTTCGAAAAAAATTATCGACACGTTGGATGTAAAAGTGTACCAGGTTTGGGAGTACAAAACAGGGGTGAAATGGCGATCAGCACGACAACTTGGCTACACCGACGGAAGCTACGATTCAAATCTAAAACTGTACGATCAAATGAAAGATCCGAATTTTGTGCGAGACCTGCGGCGACGAAAACATGAGCTCCAAAAAAATTAAGAAAAAGTGTGCATTTTTTTGACAAATTCGTAGAATCCACGTGCTCTCAATTTTTAAACATTTCAAAATGTGCGGAATTATTGGCGTCAGCAAACCAGCCGGAAATGCAATCATCGAAACCTATGATGGATTGATGATGCTGCAACATCGCGGACAGGATTCTGCTGGAATTGTGACATTTGATGAAAATAAATTCTGCGAACAACGAGGTGCGGGACTCGTCATCGACATTTTTACACAAAAAAATATTGCAAATCTCACCGGTCGTTTTGGACTAGGACATTGCCGCTACACAACTGCTGGAAATTCAGAATCGCTCGAAGAAGCTCAGCCATTTTTTGTCAACGCGCCGTTTGGAATTTTCCTGATTCACAACGGAAATCTCACCAACACAAACGAATTACGAGATCGAATTCAAAACACGTACCGACGCCACCTGCGCACAGATTCCGACACAGAAGTTCTTCTCAATGTTTTTGCCGATAAAATTTATCAAGAATTAAAAGCAGCTCCAAAACGTTCCGATGTTGACACTGTTTTTGCTGCAACAAAAAAATTAATGAAACGCGTCACCGGCGCGTACTCCGTCATTTCGTTGATCGACAAAGTGGGACTTTTTGCGTTTCGTGATCCGTACGGAATTCGTCCGCTCGTTTTTGGAAAAAAGAAAACCACAAAAGGAACCGAGTGGATTTTTGCTTCGGAGGACGTAGCGATCAAAACACTCGGGTACGAAGTCGTTCGTGACGTGAATCCCGGCGAAGCAATTTTAATCACAAAAGACGGGGAAATGATTTCTCAGCAGTGCGCGGAAGGAAAACTGTTTCCGTGCATTTTTGAATATATTTATCTTGCGCGTCCCGACTCGATGCTCAACGAAATTTCGGTGTACAAAACACGACTGCGAATGGGATCTTCGCTGGCAAAACAAATCAAAGCCGCTAATTTGGAAATTGATTCGGTGATGCCAGTCCCCGACTCTGGCCGCCCGATTGCGCTGCAGATTTCGCAAGATTTGGGAATAAAATATCGAGAAGGTTTGGTAAAAAATCGGTACATCGGCCGAACATTTATCATGCCTGGACAATCGCAACGACAAAAATCAATTCGCCGAAAATTAAACACCATCGAGTTGGAATTTCGAAATCGGAATATTTTGCTCGTGGATGATTCAATTGTCCGTGGAAATACGATGAAAAAAATTATTGAAATGTGTCGCGCCGCCGGCGCAAAAAAAGTGTACGTTGCCAGCGGAGCGCCGCCCGTGCGGAATCCCGACGTGTACGGCGTCGACATCCCGACGCGATCCGAACTCGTAGCGCATAATTTATCAGAAAAAGAAGTCTGTCGAGTAATCGGCGCAGACGCGCTTTTTTACCAAAAAGTGGAAGATCTCGTCGAAGCAGCACGCGCAGGAAATCCAACCGTTGACGGTTTTCACACTGGAATGTTTGACGGAAAATATCCGACGCCAGAAGTGACAGAGGAACTGCTGCAAAAAGTTGAATTTGAAGGCCGTGGCGCGCAAACCAACGGCAAAATTTCTTTGCCAAATATTTGATGAATTTACCTGAATTCTTGGCGCCGATCGACCGACGAAAAAATTGGTTTTTCTGGTTTTGGAGCGGAATTTCAATTTTTTTGATCGCACTATTTTTACTGCTCCCTCCGACGACAAAAACGACCATTTATTTTTCGGTGCGCCCCATCGGCGGTGCGGAAGCAACGTTTGTCAATCCCGGAGTGGAGGACGCGGAAAAAGTTGCCGAAATGGTTGCTGGCTGGGCAAAAGATCCCGGATTTCGCGATCAGATTTTGAAAAAATCCGAAGTACTGATTTCTGGTTTCAAACGGAAACTTTCCGGACGACAGCAAAATCGACTGAATGTTTTTTGGACTATTTCACTGTCCGGTCGCGAAACGCGACACGCCGAACGGCTCGCCGATTCGACGGTAAAATTACTGGAAGAAAACTTTTCGCAGTTCACGCACGATAGCCGGTTTGCGTTCGAACTGACCGAGCCGAACATTTTTCATGATTCGCAAAAACTCCCGATAACGTGGGTGATCGCGACAATCGCCATTTTTTCACTGCTGTTTGCTGCATCTGGAATTTACACGATTGAGATCTGGAAAAACCGCGCAATGTTTTTATCGCACGTTCGACAAACTCTGCCAAAATCACCAATTTTGCAGATTCCAAAAAAACTCGGCGAACACGACGAACGGTTGATCGAGAATTTTTTGGCAACATTTGAAAATCCAAAACTCGTGAGCACGTTTCCACTCGCGGAAAACTTTTTCGCGATTCCTCCGTTCGAGGCGATCAATTTTGAAAATGAAACACCGATGCTGCTCGTGCAACTCGGAGAAACAGAAATTCAGGAACTGGAAAATATGCACGCAATTTTTGGGGACAATCTCGGAATTATTCTTTTCAAAAAATAATTTTTCAAAAAAAATGAACGACGAAAAACTCACGTACGCAAAATCTGGAGTGGATATTTCTGCCGGAGAAAAAGCGAGTCGCGCCGCGTACAAAAATGCAAAAACAACATTTTCCTCGCGCGCAGGACGCATCGGCGAACCGATGAAAATCGACGGCGGATTCGCCGGCGCACTCGATTTTGGAAATTTTTTGCTAATCCAAAATGACGACGGCACCGGTTCAAAATCCGAAATCGCGGAACGATTGGGAAAATACGACACGATCGGCGAAGATTTGCTGACAACGGTTTGCGACGACGCGATCTGCGTGGGCGCGGAATGCGTGAGTTTGACAAACACGTTCGACGTGCCGCGCGTTAATTTTGACGTGATCGAAACGATGACCGCGGGACTCGCCCGCGCGTGCGTTCGAGAAAAAATCGTGATTCCGGGCGGAGAAATTGCAGAAGTTCCCGGAGCAGCGAGCAAAATTATTTGGAACGCAACCGCGGTCGGAATTGTAAAAAAAGAAAAATTCATCACTGGAAAAAATATTCGTCCTGGCCAGGCAATCGTCGGATTGCAGGGACGCGTGCTGCGATCGAACGGTTTTTCTCTCGCACGAAAAATCTGCGAGCGGACGTTCGGCGAAAACTGGCACGAAATCAGTTGGCGCGGCGGCGAAACCTGGGGCGAAATTTTGCTGACACCGAGCAAAACTTTTCACCGAATCGTCCTCGACGCCGTTCTCGGCGATTTTGAATCCGAGCGAAAATTTGAAATTTCGGGAGTGGTGCACATCACCGGCGGCGGAATTCCGGGAAATGTTCCGCGAATTTTTTCAGAAAAAAACCTGGGCGCAAAATTCGATGATCTGCACGATCCGCACCCGGCCGTCGCAGAATTGAAAAAGCTTGGAAATCTGGACGACGAAGAAGCGTACCGCACGTGGCACTGCGGAACCGCACTGCTGCTCGTTTGCGAGGAAAAAGATGTCGAGGAAACCTGCGCCGCACTCAATCAACGAGACGGCGAAATCAACGCGAAAAAAGTTGGTGAAATTACAAACTCGGGTAAAATTGAATTGGTTTCAAAATTTTCAGGAAAACGCCTGACTTTTTGAAAAAACTTTTTCAACTTTTCAAAATATGCAGTTTCATTTTCAAACCGGCGACGTGACTTTTTTTGAGGAAGACAAAGAATATTTTGAAAAAAGACTCCAGCCACTCAAAAAGTTCCTCGGTTCCACACTCGACACTGCCGACAAAAATGCCATCAATCTCACCATAAAAATAGCAAAAAACAAACATTCTTCCGGGAATCGATTCGAATCGAGCGCCACGATGATTTGTCCGCTGCACGGAACTTTTCACGCAGAAACCGAAGCAGAAAATATTAAAAAATGTGCCGACGGACTGCAAGATTCTTTGAAAAAACAAATCCGTCGCGCGAAAGAAAAAATGGGACACTCACTATAATTTTTCACTGCGGTGGCCGAGAAAAACGTACCCCAGCAACAACATCATCGCTGCAACTGCTATAAAAACGCCGTTCGGTCCAGATTTTACAAGTTCGCAATCCAACACCGTTTGTAATTTTAAATTTTCAATTTGAACGGAAATGTTTGTCGCAGACGCACATTCTTTTTTTATGCGCACAAAAAAGGAATATTCTTTTTGCCACTCGGGGCAATCGGTGCCACACACTTCTGCACTGGAAAATGTCGGAAATACCAATTCCCCATTTTGAACCACTCCCCCACCATCGCTCACAAATTCAGCCACGGACAAAAGATTTGCCACATCCACCGAAAGTTGAACATTTTCAGCAATCTGATTTTCTGACAATTTTATTTCGTATCGCAAAACATCGCCCGGACGCGCCGAAATCTGCGTTCCGTCCTGATTTTGCCGTGAAACATTTTTCACCTGAAAATCTACATTTATTTCTGGTGGAAGCGGTTGCGCCTGTGCAGACGTAAAAAATAAAAACCCTGCGACGAGCACGAGGAGAGACTTTTTCATGTTTTTGAACAAAATTTGTACTTTTTTCTGAACAAATTTTGTACCCCAAAAGCCGAATCGTCAATTATTTTTTATTGCACAAAGACTGGAATTATTTTTTATTCACAGAAACTTTCTGTTTTCTCGATCAGCTCTCGGATTTCAAGTAAAATTTCAGGCGAAAAATTTTCTCGATTTTCCAAAAACTCATCAACCGTCGCACGCCGAAAAAACTCAAAAAACTTTCCAGACATTTTGGGGAAAGTTCCCGACCACACCAACATTTTTCCACGAAAAAAAAGATCGAAAATTTCAAGTTGCGATGGTTCGAACGCCGAAAAAAGTTTGATGATTTCAGAAAAAATCTCTGGTTGCGGTGATTCTTCGAAATTTTTTGCGATCCGCGAAAGTGAAAAAAATCCAAATTCGGACGCAGCAAAACTTTTTGAAAATCCGTGAAAAAGAGCCTGCGTGTTGACATTTCGAAGTGTTTTTGAGTTTCGTCCCTGAAAAATTTCCAGTTCCAAAAGTCGGAAAAAATCCAAATCCGCTCGTTTTTTTGAACGCGAAAATTTTTTCACAAAAATCGTAATTTTTCCCCACTCGGGCGTAAAAAATTCCAGCGCCGCATCGTCGGACGCCAGCAACGTGCGTCGCAGCAGGATCGCGAGCGTTTTTTGTTCTCCCATTTTATTTTCAGTTTTTCGAGAAAAATCCGGCCGCGCCGATCACGCGCCAAATTTTCCGGTCAAATATTTTCGAACAGAAATCCACGCGCCGAGCGCGCCGACCGCACCAGAAACCAAAATTTCCCACGAAAAAACATCGTTCCACAGATGCAGAAAAATTTTCGCCCCCGGCAACACCGAAATTTCGCGCAGCACAAAAATGAAAATGACAATCGCCAGCAGCGCGGAAATCAGACCGAGAAAAACGCCCTCCGCCACGAATGGTCCGGAAATAAATGCGCGATCTGCGCCGACCAACCGCGCGACGAAAACTTCTTGTCGTCGAGAAAACAACGCGATTCGAAACGTGTTGATCACGAGCAAAATTCCTCCCGCGAGAAATAATCCTGCGAGAATTTTTGCAGCGGATTCGACTGTTTTTCGCAGCCGCAATAAATTCTGAACGACGGTCGAAAATTCCTGCTCTCCCGTGCGATCCCAGCCGCCGACAACTTCTGCGTACCGCGCTTTTTTGAAAATTTCCAAAACGTCGCGCACCTGATTCAAATCGTGAAATTGCACGTGCATCCGCTGCGGCAGAGAAAAATCTTCAAAATATTCCGCCGACAAAATTTCGTACGAAACATCGAAATTTTTGAGATCATTTTTGAGCGCGTCGAGTTCAAAAAGATCCACACTTTCGCGCATCGGAACGGAAAAATCTGCACGTTGTTCGAGCTGATCGATGGAATTTGTGGCGAAAAATTGAATCGCGAACACAAAATTCAACAGCAGCAAAATCAGCGCTCCGAGCCCGATCGTCGTGATCGACAAAAATTTATTTCGCCAGAGCTGGACGATTCCCTCGCTCAAACTTCGGACGAGAATTTTTCGAAAATTTTCCATTTTTTAAATTCTAGCGGAATCGCGAACTTTTGAAAAATTCTGGTGAAAATGCCGCCGCGCGCAGAATTTTGAGCTGCGGAAATTTTTGTCGCGCCGCAACTTCGTCAAATTTTTGATCGTGCCCGAGAAACAAAACATCCGGATTTTCCTCGGAAAGTGTCTGCCAAAAATCGCCGTCCGCGCGCCCGAGCCGCACGCACGCGTTCGGCAAATCTTCAAAAAAAACTCGCGCCTGCCGTTCCGATTCTGGAAATTTCGGAACTCGTTTTTTGAGTTTCAAAACGGTCGAATCGCGCGCCACGACGACCACCAGCGATTTTGAAATTTGTGCTGCGCACCAGAGAAAAAACTGGTGCCCCGCGTGCAATCCGTCAAATGTTCCGGCAACGAAAACTTTGGAAAATTTCTCCACGCGGCGATTGTAGACATTTTTTGAAAATTGTGAAAAAATCCACCGCGATGGGCGCAGAAATTTCGAAAAATCAGGAACTCGCAAAACTCAGTTTTTACGGGATCGGCGGCGTCGCGGACGAAGTTTGGAAAATCGGTGATCGCGAGTCGCTGCGCGAAAGTTGGGCGGACACGATCGCGGAAAAAATTCCGAAATTTGTGCTCGGCAGCGGATCAAATTGTGTTTTTTCCGATCGAGGATTTCGCGGACGAATTTTTATTTTGACGGACGAATCGGTCGAAAAACGCGGAAACTTTTGGACGATCAACGCGGGAAAAAAGTTGCAAAATTTGGTCGAGGAATCCGCCGCCGCCGGATTCGAGGATTTGAAAAATCTGAGCGGAATCCCCGGAACGATCGGCGGCGCGGTGCGCGGAAACGCCGGCGCGTTCGGCTGCGAAATCTGCGACGCGATCGCCGCGGTGGAATTTTTCGACGATGCGGGAAATTTGAAAATTTTGAAATCCGGCGACTGCGACTGGAATTATCGCTCGTCGATTTTCAAAAAAAATCCGGACTGGTGCGTCGCCCGCGCGGTTCTGCGGTTTGAAAAAATCGGCGATCCTGAAAAAATATCAGCAGAAGTGAAAAATTTGAAAAACGAGCGCTGGCAAAAATATCCGCCGGGGCGATCGGGCGGAAGTTTTTTCAAAAATCCGCGGAGCGGGACTTTTTCGGACACCGGCGAAAAATTCACCGCGGGAAAACTTTTGGAAAAATCTGGCGCGAAAAAAGATCGGATCGGCGCCGTCGAAATTTCGGAAAAACACGCGAATTTTTTTCTGAATCTCGGAAACGCAAAACAGGACGATCTCGTCGCACTCGCGCGAAAATGGAAAAAAATTGTCGCAGAAAAATTCGGAGTCGAACTCGAACCAGAAATCGCGATCGTCGACGAGTGGGGGGGGAAAGTTGAAATTTAATTTCAAAAAAATTCCATCATTTTTCATTCGTCATTTTTAATTTTCAATTTCACAAAACCACGCGCGGCTGCAGTTTTCCCGCGCAGATTTCGCCGAGCCCGATCGTGCGCCCGCCGACGAGAACGAGAAATTTGTCGCCCTCCAGCCCCGACCACGGAAACGCGCGCCCCGCGACGAAATCCTGCGTCCGCCCGGCAGGAATTTCGATTTTTGAAAGTTTGGTCAAAATAAATTTCGGATCGATCGGTGTCGCACATTTTTCGAGCGGCAGCGCGTCCGCGACGGAAATTTTTTCGATGAAAGTTCGGCGAAGTTCGGTGCAAATTGCAGCCGTTTTGAAATTTTTTCCCAAATCCCGCGCGAGCGCACGAACGTAAAATCCTGCCGCAACTTCGAGTTCGAGCGAAACTTCTGGCCACGAAAAATCCAAAATTTTTATCCGAAAAACTTCGGTCGCCCGCGGCGGAATTTCCACTTTTTTTCCGGCGCGCGCGAGATCGCAGCATTTTTTTCCAGAAATTTTGATCGCGGAAAACTCCGGCGGAATCTGCGAAATTTTTCCGGTGAAATTCTGTTCCAAAACTTTTTGAAATTCTTCCCGCGTCGGAATTTTTGGAGTCGAAACTTCTGAAATTTCGGATTCCGGATCGAGCGTCGGAGAACTTTTCCCGAACACAAATTTTGCTCGGTACGTTTTTTTCGCCCGCACCAAAAACGGAATCAGTCGCGTGCATTTCCCCACTGCGACGATCAAAAGCCCCGTCGCAAACGGATCGAGCGTTCCGGTGTGCCCGATTTTTTTTGTGGAAAACATTCTCCGCATTCGCGCACACACATCGAAACTTGTCCAATCCGGTTGTTTGTCCACGAGATAAAATCCATCGAAATTCATTGCGTTGATTTTCCAGATTTGAGAAAAAGTGTCAAAAAAACTTGCGCAGTACGACTTTTCTCGTAAAATCCCAGCGCTTTGCTCTCCGGTGAAAAAAACGCGAGGGCCGGAAATTATTTTTTAACCGACCGAAAAGCATGAAAAAATACGAAGTGATGGCAATTCTTGCCAACGATTTGAACGAAGCGGACGCCGCAGCGCAGGCAAAAAAATCCATTCTCGATCGCGTCACCGAACTTGACGGAAAAATCACGTTCGAAGATTTTTGGGGCGCAAAAGGATTCGCGTACAAAATCCACGGCGAAAAATGGGGGTATTATTTTGTCACGCAGTTTGAAATCGATCCGAACAAAATCACGGAACTCGAACGAGAGTGGAACATCGACAAAAAACTTGTCCGATTTTTACTGACCACCGTCACCGGAAAATTAGAAAATCCCGTGAAATATTCTGAACTTTTGGAAAATCAAGCCGCCTCAAAAAAAGAAGCGGAAATCGCAGCGGTGGAAGCAAAAGCAACTCTCACCGCAAAAAGAGCAGCCGTAAAAAAAGAGACCGCAGCGCCAGCAAAAACCGAGAAAACGGAAGAAAAAAAGGATTCGGTTGATCGCAAATTTGACGCGATTCTCGACGATGCGTCGCTCGATCTTTAATTTTGAAAATTCATAATTCGTAATTTTTTGAAAAATGCCTCCACGACCAAAAAAATTCATTTGCACATTTTGCCGAAACGATGTCAAAGAAATTGACTACAAAAACGCGGCAGTGCTCGCTCAGTACATCACGTACTACCGTTCAATCCAAAGTCGATTTCACACCGGCGTTTGTTTAAAACACCAACGACAACTCTCGACGGCGGTCAAACGCGCACGTTTTATGGGATTGTTACCGTTTGTGCGCTACGAAAAGTAGTCAAAATTCAAAACGAGTTGTGTTTTAAAACGGTCGGTTAAAAAAATCGACGGTTTTTTAACGAAAAAAACTCGCGTTCTCACTTCCAATTTTGCTAGAATCTGGTAAAATAGATCGAAAATAAAAATAAAATTTTTCAAAAATGCCAGAGAATCCAAAATCTTCTCCCGCGAATCTTTCTTCGGAACCGATCATTCCCACAAAAAATGGAAATGTTTCGCCAGCCCGAGAAAATCAAAATCCTGGCGCAACACCAGCTGTGCTCAGTGTTTCTGAAAATACGACAATTCCAACGCCGCCAACAAAACCACAACCGGTGGAAAATTCCAACACTGGCGCACAAAAAATTCTCGGAATAAAACTTTCCGCCGAGCAGCGCGATGCGTTGCGAAAAAAACGCGCCCAATCACAAAAAATACAAAATATTTTACGAAAAGTGAGCGTGGTGTTTTTGGTCATCGCGATTGGAAGTTTTTATTGGCTCAAACTGAATCTCAATGAAATAAAAAATCCGCTCGCAACTTTTGGAATTTCAAAAAACCTGGGAATGAAATATCGCGAGACCGAGCGCAGTGTTCGGATTCTCATCGCCGCCGTGACAAAACAAAATCAAGAAAAAGATTCGATCAAACAAAAACTCGAGAACGAAGAATACACCGTTTTTTCTCCAGAAATTAATGTACTTCGTGACACGCAACTCACGTGGTTTGACAAAACTGACGAAACCGGAAATTTGGAATTTGGAATGATGGAAGCCGTCCCACGGATGGCAGAATTTTTCAACGATCGCGCGTACTCCGATGAAAATGGAATTATTTCGGGACGCGCCGGACAAATCGAAGTTTCTGACATCGTCGTGGATCGAAACGGCGTTCGATTCAATGTTTCGGGAAAAGAATTGTTGGGAAATGTTTTTTATCTCAATCTTGAATTTGTCAAAATGGTGAACTCGTTTCCATTTTTAAAAAATGGGAAACTCAATTCTTTTTCAAAACAAGAAGACGCAACCGATGGCGCAAAAATGCAGTACGCCGTCAAACTCGATTATCAAACCGCCGACGAAGTTGATCCGCAGGACGAATTATTTTCAAAATATCTCACCTGGCTCAGCGCAAAAAAATCCGCGGAAACAGAAAAAAATCCGCCGAAACGAACGCTCTCCATTCCTAATTAATTTTCGATGAATCCTGCTCCCTCAAAACAACAAAACAACGTTCCAATGATTTTTTGGTCGACAGTGATTGTTGCCACGCTGCTCTTTTTTATTTTTCGCGTGTTTCCGATGGCGCAACAGTGGCAAGAAAAAACAAAAACGCTCGACAAAATGGAACACGAAATCACGACGATGGAAAATGAAAAAGAAGCGGCAAAAAAACAACTTTCAATGTTGCAATCCGAGTTTGACGCGACTTCCGCGCCGTACATGATCGAAGAAAATCAGTTGTTGCCAAAAACCGTCGACATCGAAAAAATTTCAAAAGTGCTGGAACTGTACTCACTTCAACTCCAATTACTCGATCCAAATTCAACACTCGACATCACAAATCTTTCTTTTTCTGGAACACAAAAATTGAAAAATGAAAAAGTTGCGCGCACCGGACTCACGATCTCGTGCAACACCACTGAAACTGATCTCAAGAAATTTATTGATTTTTTACAAACCGGAAAACTCACCACAGATTTTGAAACGGGAAAAGAAACCGGGCGCGTCAAAATGGAAGTTTACGAATATTTAATGGAAAATTTGTTGCCGATAATTCACATCGAATCGCTCAACATTTCCACCGAAAAAGAAAAAACAAATATTTTTAAAACGACACTTCGAATCACACTTTTTTCACAAAATTAAATCATGCCAGAAAAAGTACTCCAACAACTTCAAGAAATGATTGTCGCCGGAAATATTCCGGAGATGATTCAGCTGTGCATGCGATACGCGCTGGAAAAAGGCGCCTCGGATATTCACATCGAACCCAGCAAAAATTTCACTCGAATGCGCATCCGAATCGACGGAGTTTTGCGCGTGATCGTGGAATATCCGCTCAATCTGCATCCGGGAATTGTGTCCAAGATTAAAATTATGTCGAATTTGAAAATCGACGAAACGCGAGTTCCACAGGACGGACGCATCACCACGTACGTGGGAGAAACCGAAGCGGATTTGCGTGTTTCCACGCTCCCCACTCCAAACGGAGAAAAAATTGTGATGCGTCTCGTCGACAAATCAAAAAAAATTCCTGCGCTCAAAGATCTCGGAATTATCGGGCACAACGCCAAACTTTTTGAAGCTGCGATCGCAGAACCAAACGGAATTATTCTCACCTCCGGTCCGACTGGATCGGGAAAAACAACCACGATGTACTCCGCGATGGGCGTTCTGAATCGCCCGGAGGTAAATATTATGACTTTTGAAGATCCGATCGAAAATCAAATGGAAGGACTGAATCAAAGTCAGGTTCGTTCCGACATCGGGTACACATTTGCAAACGGACTGCGCACCGCGCTCCGACAAGATCCAGACATAATTATGGTCGGAGAGATTCGAGACCGAGAAACGATTGACATCGCGATCGAAGCGTCGCTCACCGGACATCTCGTGCTTTCAACAATTCACACAAATTCTGCGATCGAGACAATCACGCGAATTTTGAACATGAAAGTTCCCGATTTTTTGGTGACCGCGTCTGTCAATTTAATTATGGCGCAACGACTCGCGCGCCGATTGTGCCCAAAATGTAAAATTCCAACGCCACCGAGCGCCGATGCGCAGAGAAAAATGCGAGAAGCGTTCGATGTTTTTGAGCCGTACGAAGGATTTGACATGAATCTTTTGAACGATCCGATGTTTTTCTCTCCAAATCCAAAAGGATGCGATGAATGCGAAGGAAAAGGGTACAAAGGACGAATCGGAATTTATGAATTATTGGACATGGGCGAAGAAATTAAAAAAGGACTTCTGCAGGGACTGCCCTCTTTTGAACTCCAAAAAATCGCACAAAAAGAAGGAATGATCACGCTGGAACAAGATGGATTGATCAAAGCCGCGCAGGGATTGAGTTCGCTCGAAGAAGTCTACAAACTCGTGAAAAATTAAAAAATGGAACTTCCAAAAATTCCGCTCAAACCACAAAAACCTCAAAACACGGAGGAAATTATTCTGGATATTCGGCAAGACGGTCTTTCGACAAACTCTGCGAAAAAAAATGGCACGAGTCTTTTGGATTTGTACAATCAGCTGAATCAGTGGGTCATCGCACAATCTCCAATTAAATTACAAGAAAAATTACTCTTTTTTGAAATGTTGGCAGCAACGCTCAACGCAGGAATTCCGGTCGCAGAAGCACTGCGAATGCTGGAAACACAATCAAGAAATCCACGAATGGGAACCATTATTCGGGGAATGCGACAATCGATCGAAAGCGGCGACAGTCTCGCTCAAGCGATGGAAAATACCGACGATGTTTTTGATAAAGCAACAGCGTCAATTATCGCCGCTGGAGAAAAATCCGGAAAACTCAACGAAGTGATGAAAGAACTTGTGATGCAGTACGAACGGATGGACATGATCGGGAAAAAAGTAAAAAGCGTGATGACGTACCCAATCGTTGTCATTGGATTTATGATTTTGGCAGCGATCGTGGTGATGATTTTTGTCGTGCCGAAACTGACGGAACTTTTTGCAGGATCAGAAAATCTCCCCACGCCAACACGAATTTTGGTGGCGATGAGCGATTTTTTCATTCACAAATGGGGATTACTTCTCGTCGGAGTCACAGCCGTCACGGTACTTTTCACGATGTGGAAAAATTCACCACAGGGAAAAAAAGACTGGACGATGTTTTTGTTGTCGCTTCCGATTTTGGGAGAATTTACGCAAAAAATCGTGCTGAGTCGCGTCACTCGAATTTTTTCATTTTTAATCACTTCTGGCGTTCCAATCATCGACAGTCTGCGCATCGCATCCGACGTCGCGGGAAATGTCGTGTACAAACGAAAATTTTTGCTCGCAGCAGACGATCTCACTCGCGGAATCGAAATTTCTGAAAACTTTTCCGACGATCCGAAACTTTTTCCACAGATGCTGGTAAAAATGCTCGCGATCGGAGAAAAAACTGCTTCGATGGGATCGATTTTAAATAAAGTTGCTGATTTTTATGACGAAGAACTGGATCGAAAAATCAAAACAATTTCAAAATTAATGGAACCATTCATCATGGTGGTGATGGCGATCGGCGTTGGATTTTTGCTGATGGCAATTTATCTGCCAATCTTGAAAATGAACGACACGATGATGTGAAATCCAAACTTGCAGTGAAATAAATTTTCTCTAAAATTCAGGAGAAATTTTTTTTGAAATGACAGAATTGCTGCAAAAATTTGGCCCCTGGGCGATGGGATTTATGATTTTCATCGATGACGCAGGAATGCCAATTTTTCCGAACGGAATCGCACTTTTTTCCGCAGCCATTTTTTGTCGAGCAGTCCCCGAATCCAATGTGTGGATTTTTTTCATCACAGCCGTCCTCGCAGCACAAACGGGAAACGCGATTTTATTTTTTGCTGGAAAACGTGGACTCCAAAAATGGGCACAAAACCATCATTTGTGGTTTCTTCCGTCGGCAGACCGATTGGAAAAATTTCGAAACTTTTTTCAAAGAAAACACGGAACATTCACGATTCTCGCAATTTCGATGATCACCACGTTTCGACCGTTTGGAGCACTGGCAGCGGGATCGACCGGAATGCGCGGAACGAAATTTTTCCCGTTTAATTTTCTCGGAATCGTAATTTGGGCAACGGTGGTCACGCTCAGCGGATATTTTTTGAGCGAACCATTGCTCACTGCCGCACAAAAAGACGGAAAGATTTTAATCGCAGCACTTGTCGTAATCGCCGCATACTGGTATTTTTGGAAGTGGTTTCCGCGGAAATATTTTCGCACAAAAAGAAAATGAAAAAAATAATTGTCATCGGCAACGGCGGTCGCGAACACGCGATTTGTGACGCACTTTTGAAATCACCGCAAAATCCTGAAATCTGGAATCTCGCCACAGCAGTGAATCCTGGAATTGAAAATTTAGGAGTGAAAATTGAGCTGACCGATTCGCTCGAAAATTTTGAAACGTTGAAAAATCTGGTTGAAAAAATTCACGCGGATCTCGTGATTCCCGGACCGGAAGCTCCGCTGGCTGCCGGTGTCGCGGATTTTTGTCGAGAAATTGGAATTCCGTGTTTTGGGCCGACGCGAAAAAATGCGCAGCTCGAAAGTTCGAAAAGTTGGACGCGCGATCTACTGAAAAATAATGGAATCGCGGATGCGTGCCCCGATTTTTTAGTTTCGATGGAAAAAGATGATCCAACTCGAGCGAAATTTTTCAAAAAATGGAACGGACAGGTCGTCGTCAAAGCAGACGGACTTCTGGGAGGGAAAGGCGTACTCGTGGCCGGTGATCATTTTACAGATTTTGAAACCGCCGATGATTTTGCAAAAAAATCGATCGAAAAATTTGGACGCGTCGTGCTGGAGGAAAAATTAATCGGCGTTGAATTTAGTTTGATTTCCATCGTCGACGGAGAATCCGTACTCGACTGCCGCGTGTGCCAGGATCACAAACGCGTCGGCGAAAACGACGTCGGGCCGCAGACCGGCGGAATGGGCGTAATTTCAGATGAAAATTTGTCGCTGCCATTTTTGACAAAATCTGATTTGGAAAAAGCGCACAACATCACCGTTCGCGCGATGCACGCCGTGGCGAAAGAAGCCGGTGATAAATTTGTCGGACTTTTGTACGGCGGATTCATCGCAACAAAAAATGGCGTGCAACTCATCGAGTACAACGTGCGATGGGGCGACCCCGAAGCGTTGAATATTTTGTGCACACTCGAGTCAGATTTTTTAGAAATTTGTGAATCCGCGTGCGCAGGAAATTTGGAAAAAATCGGCAAACTGAAATTCACTTCCGTCGCCACCGTGCAGAAATATTTGTGCGCTCCCGGATATCCTGACGATCCAGAAAAAGGCGGCACGATCGAACTTCCCGCAATTTTGGACGGCGAAAATTTTCGAACATTTTTTGCGGGCGTCGAAAAAATTTCAGAAAAAAATCCATCCGAGGCGGTCAAAATCTCCGGCGGTCGCGCGATCGGAATCGTGGGATTTGGAGAAAATTTGGAACGCGCGAACGAAATTTGCGAACAAAAAATTGCAGAATTTAGCGGAAACTTTCACCACCGCGCAGACATCGGCACATCAAAACTCACCGCGCAGCGCGTCGAAACGATGCAAAAAATACGTCACTGAATGTGCGGAAGCCTCGAAAAAGGCGCCCTCGAGATTGCCTCCACCACAAATTCCAGAACATCACGAACGGATCCACTCGTCTTATTTTTTTCATTTTTAACTGGCGCAGCACAAACAACATTTCCTCCCGCATCCCAGAACGGAAAAACCGAATCTAATTTTTTCAAAAAACGTGCAGGAATTGCCTCCGGATGATTTTTGACCGAAATTTCTGCTTTTTCCAAATCACTCAATGAATCTGCAACTCGATGAAATCCGACATCAAATAAAACTCGTTCTGATCCAAATCCACCCATTTTTATAAATTTTTTAGGGTCAAGCCTAGAACAGCGAGTTATTTTTAAGAATTTCTAACATTTTACC
>JABGQW010000014.1 GCA_018648585.1 bacterium
ACAAACGAAATTGTTTTAAGAATCTCAGTAGCTTGCTGCTGAGTTCTTCAATTTTAAAATAACTCTGCATTGATTCGCCCGCTGACCGCGATGGCAAATCGTAAGAACTGTAATCGAGAGCAAACGCAAATGTCGGCAAAAGCACGACACTCGCAAGAAAAACGGAAAATAATTTTTTCATAAGAATTGGGTATTAAAGAATATGAAAAGATTTTACAAAATCATAACTAGCACGATTTGCTATTTTTGTCAATTTGTTTGTTTTGAGAATTATTTGGGAAAATGAAATCGAAGCTTTTTTCATAACTGGGTGGATTAAAAAACTAAATAGACAAAAGACATAACTGACAAAAAAACTTTTTGTGACACTTTTTTCAAAAAATTCTTTTTTATTAAAAAAAAGCCCACCCGATCGGACGAACTTTTTTTTGTTTTTCAATTTCGAAAATTAATTTTCTCTCAAAAAAGGATTAAATTTCCGGAGTTTTAGGGCCCGTTTTTGCGCTTCACTTTGCCGTGCTTTTACTTTTTGAATCCCCGTGGACAAGGAATCCACCAACGGTTTTTGTACGTTGTTGGGAATTTTAGCTCCTTGTTTTGGCTGAAAAGAATTTTGACAAAAACTCGACACATTCGAAACGCCACACGTTTCTTCGTTCGGATTTTTGTCGCGCAAAATTCTCCTCGGAACACGGATTTTTCGGACTCCTGGTTGCGTATTTTTCCACGCGTCGCGCTCTACTTCGAACTTGGTGGAAATTGGATTTTTTTCCTCTGGTGAAATTTCTGCCACTGATGGCAATTTTGTCTGTGAAAACTGCGCCTGAATTTCTGCTCGGCGTGCTTCACGGTATCGTTGTTTTAAATTTCGATCGTTTAATTTTGCCTGAAAATATTCGCGCAGCGACTCACCGGATTCTCGCATCGGCAGTCGGTACAAATCGTAATCCAACGCAAAACTTAACGACGGAAAAAAAATCGCACTCGCAACCAAAATTGAAAAAAGTTTTTTCATGGAAAATGGATTAAAAAATAAAAAGTTGTGATTCGTACACCAGAATAACAAAAAATATTTTTTTGTGTGACACGAATTTTTTAGTCGAAAATTTTGGAAATTTTTGTCACGAGCTCGTCATTCACCACGACAGAAAATGGCAGTAAAATTTCTTGCTCGTTGATAAAAATTTTGACGGAACTCGCGCCAGGTTCGTCTGATTTTTTTTCGAGCAAAAGTTTTTTGAGCGCGTCGACCTGCATTTTTTTTGTTTCTGCAGGAATTTTTATTTCGAAATTTTCGGCCACGGGTTCTTTTTTTATTTCTTCGTCGTCGAATGTGTGCGTCGCCTGCACATCTTTCAAATTTCCAAGTTTGAGTTCGTCGGCGATGAAATTTAAATTTCCGTCGCGCTCCTCGACTTTTCCGCGAATTCGGAGAAACGCGTCAATTTGGAAAACGCGCGAATTCGATTTTTCAAAAATCTGCGGAAACACCGCAATTTCAATTTTTCCAGAGGTGTCCTCGACCGTCAAAATCGCCATATTTTTTCCACTTTTCGTCAAAATTTTTCGCACGTTCGTGACAATTCCGTGGATCGTGCGCGATTTTTTCAAATCTTCGTCTGGCGAAAGTTTTCCGATCAGTTTTCCAAATTTTTCAAAATATCCACCGAGACCTTTCAGCGGATGATCCGAAACAAAAAGTCCCAAACTTTCCCGCTCCCAGAACAAAATATCATCTTTCGTCGCGACGGAATTTTTGAGCGTAAATTCGATCGAAACTTCATCCGCGCCGCCGAACAATCCGAGCTGCCCCGCCGATTTTTTTTCTTGAAATTCTTTCGCAAATTGAGCCAAATCTTCGAGCGAATCAACCACCGCTTTTCGATCACCAAATTCGTCGAACGCGCCAGAAAATGCGAGCGACGTCAGGGTTTTTTTATTCAAAAGTTTCTGCGGAACGCGCCGCGCAAAATCCTGAAGCGACTCAAATTTTCCGTTCCGCTGCCGCTCAAAAATAATTTGGTCGACGGTGTCCTCCCCCAAACCTTTGATCGCAGTCAATCCGAACCGAGTTTTTTTATCGGAAACCGGTTTTTCGTCCGCGGAAATTTGTGTCTGCGCCGCGTCATTTTTTTCGAAAATCACGGTAAAATGCGAACCAGAATCGTTGACACTCGGCGGCAAAACTTCGATTTCCATTTCCGCGCACTCGTTCATTTCCAAAACGATTCGATCCGTGTTGTTGCGATCAGTCGTCATCATCGCCGCCATAAATTCAACAGGGAAATTCGCGCGGAGAAACGCGGTTTCGTACGCGATCCGTGCGTAGCAAACCGCGTGAGATCGATTGAAACCGTACCCGACAAACGGCACGACAATTTCGTCGAACATTTTGACCGCAAGTTTTTCATCGTGTTTCAACTCGATGGCGCCGGCGATGAATTTTTTACGCTGTTCTGCAAGCAACTCGACTTTCTTTTTTCCAATCGCTTTTCGCAAAATGTCCGCCTGCCCGAGCGAAAATCCAGAAAAATCCTGCGCAATCCGCATCACCTGTTCCTGGTACACCGCAATTCCGTACGTTTTTTTCAAAATTGGTTCAAGCACTGGATCCAAAAATTTCACTTTTTTCTTTTTGTTTTTTCCGTCGATGTACGTCGGAATGTACTCCATCGGCCCCGGTCGGTACAACGCGTTCATCGCGACGAGATCTTCAAATTCTGTCGGTTTGAGATCTTTCAAATATCGCCGCATTCCTGCGGATTCAAACTGAAAAACGCCGGTCGTCTCCCCTCTCGCAAACATTTCGAACGTTGCGGAATCGTCGATCGGAATTTTTTGCAAATCGAGCTCGTCGCCAGTCGTGGCACGCACGTGATCGACTGCTTTTTCGAGAATTGATAAATTTCGCAGCCCGAGAAAATCCATTTTCAACAGTCCCAAATTTTCAAGTTGCTGGTACGAAAATTGCGTGATTTTAACTTTTTCGGTTCCCGGCGCCCACTGCAACGCCGTGTGCCGCGTCAAATCTTCGTTGCCGATGATCACTGCGCACGCGTGGACAGAAACGTGTCGCACGCAGCCCTCCAGTTTTTTCGCCACGTCAAACACTTTTTTGAGCGGCGGTTTTGCGCCGATAATTTTTTTGAAATCGGGAATTTCGAGTGCATCGTCGAGTTTGAATCCGGGACGATTTGGCAAAAGTTTGGTGAACGCGTTCATCTCAGAAAACGGAACGCCCTGCGCGCGACCAACATCTTTGAGCGCCGCTTTTGCGGATAAAGTTCCAAACGTGCAGACTTTTGAAACGCGATCCGCGCCGTATTTTTCGACAACGTACTGCAGCACTTCCGCTCGTCGTTCGTCGGAAAAATCGATGTCGATATCGGGCATCGAGATTCGCTCCGGATTGAGAAATCGCTCAAAAAGCAGTTCGTACGCGAGTGGATCAACCGTCGTGATTCCGAGCAGGTACGAAACGAGCGAACCCGCAGCAGATCCGCGTCCGGGACCGACGGCGATTCCATTTTTTTTCGCAAACTGGATAAAATCCTGCACGATCAAAAAGTACGCCTCAAATCCCATTTTTCCGATCACGGACAATTCGTAGTCGAGCCGTTTTTGAATTTTGGAAAATTCCTCAGAATCCGCGTTTGGAAAAAATTTCGAAATTTCTTGTTCACAATTTTTGCGCAACTGCGACGCCTCGGTTTCGCCATTTTCAACGGAAAAATGTGGCAACAAGTTTTTGCCAAACTGCAATTCGAGATCGATCGAATTTGAAATTTCGAGCGAATTTTGGCGCGCGGTTTCCAAAAGTTCCGGTGAAAAATCTCTCAATTCCTCCGTCATTTCTTCCCAGGATTTGAACCAGTTTTTTTCAAGAAAATGCACCCGCCCCGGATCGGAAACTTGCTGGTTTCGTCCGATGCAAAAAAGTGTATCTGCCGCTTCCTCGTCGCCAGGCGCGGCGTACCGCGCGTCGGAAGTCACAACCAACGGCGTGGAAAATTCCTCGTGCAACTGAACACAAAAATTATTCAACTTTTTTTGTTCCGGTTCTGCGCGCGCAACAAGTTCGAGAAAAATATTTTCCGGAGAAAATGTGGCGCGAACTTTTTCAAACATTTTTATCGCGTGTTCCTCTCCCTGCTGGTAAAAAATCTGCCCCAAAAGTCCGCTGGTTGCGCCCGTCAAAACGATCAATCCGTCGGCGTGTTTTTGCAAAAAATCCCAGTCGGTGCGCGGCTGGTGAAAAAATCCCTCGAGGGACGCCGTCGACAAAATTTTGAGCAAATTTTCAAAACCAGTTTGATTTTTCGCCAGCAGCACGAGTCGCCCCTCGCGTCCGTCAACTCCCGCTCGATTTTCAAATCGCGAATCTTTTGCCACCGCGATTTCCGCTCCGAGAATCGATTTGATCGAAAAGTTTTTCGCCGTTTCAAAAAAATCAACCAGTCCGTACCCAAAATTTGTGTCGGTCAACGCCACGGATTCGCAGCCCAATTCTTTCGCTTTTTCCAAAATTTTCTTCGGAGACATCGAAGATTCCTGCAAGGAAAAATGCGAGTGCGTGTGCAGGTTGACGAACGGTTTTTTCATCGCGAAAATTGTACCCGATCGGAGAAATTATTGCACGCCGTTCGCCGCCAAAATTGCTTTGAGTTGCTCGGCGTCGTTCGCGTGATCCATCGCCACTTCTTTTGAAACGCGTCCCGCCATCACAAGTCCCGCGAGCGATTGTTCAAATTCGACCATTTCTCCGGAATTGTCGGTCTGGAGCACGTTTGGAATTTGAAAAATTTTATTCTGGCGAATGTGATTTTGAATTGCGTAATTATTGGTCAAAATTTCGTACGCGAGTGTCAATTTTCCGTCGACCGTCGGCACAAGTCGCTGCGAGACAATCATTGAAAGTGTCGACGCGAGCTGCGAACGCACTTGTTCTTGCTGCTCGGGCGCAAAAACGTCGATGATTCGCGCAACCGTTTGCGGTCCGTCGTTTGTGTGCAACGTCGAGTACACGACGTGCCCCGTCTCCGCCATCGTGAGCGCAGACGAAATTGTTTCGTGATCGCGCATTTCGCCCACCATTAAAATGTCCGGATCTTCTCGCAATCCCGCTTTGATTCCGTCTTTGAAATTCGCAACATCGCGCCCAACTTCTCGTTGCCGCACGACGCTAGTTTTTGATTTGAGAATGTACTCGATCGGATCTTCGATCGTGATGATGTGCTCCGTTTTTTGCTCCATTTTTTCTTTGAGAATCGATGCGAGCGTCGTACTTTTTCCCTGGCCAGTTGGTCCCACGACTAAAATGAGTCCATTTTTTTGTTTCAGCATTCGCTCAAAAACAAATTTTGGAAATCCGAGCGTTTCAAATTTTCGAATTTCTTGCGGAATGATGCGGAACGAAACCGCGATTCCCGATTCTTCAAAAAATGCATTTCCGCGGAGCCGAATTTTGTCCTGAACCTTTACGACGAAATCGGTCTGTCGCTGTTCCTGCAACTGTTTTTTATTTCGTTCTGGCAAAATACTCATCAACAAATCCTGAATTTGCTGATTTGTCAGTGGTTCTCCCTGCGGAACCGGCTGCAGTTGCCCGCTGATGCGAAAATACGGCGGCATTCCCACCGCCAAATGAATGTCTGACGCGTTCGATTGAACCGCCCCGACGACGAGTTTTTCGAAATCCATTTTTCACAAAATTTAAAAAAATACTATTCCGCCACAGAATAACAAATTTTCAAAAATGCAACGAATTTTTATAATTTTTTCAAACTTTAAGCGTCTCATCCGATTTCGCCTTCAAAATTTGATCACAGGCATCGCCCACTGTTCTTATTTTCTCTTCGGCTGCATCCTCAATTGCACAACCAAATTCACGTTGAAGTTCCATCGAAAGCTCTACCGTATCGAGCGAATCCGCGCCCAAATCATTTAAAAAACTTGCCTCCTCCGTCACCTCGTTTTCATCCACTCCCAATTTATCAACCACAATCGCTTGCACTCTGTTGAAAATTCCTGTTCGGATTTCTTTTTCGGACGATCCTTCTTTTTTTCTTAATTTTCGTTCCAGCACGTTTTCTGTTTCCGGCAAAGAAATTGTCATTTTTTCTAAAAAAAGTATTTCTGAAAACCTTTTAAACTTTTTGACAAATTTTGCAAGTTTTTTCTCGACTTGTTTTTTCGGTGAAAAATTTTAAAATCCGCAAGAATTTCTCAGAGAAAATGGGAGTACAACAAATTTTCGACAAAATCGCTGGCGCGTACAACGATCGCCAGGTAAAAAAACTGGAAAAGTTTGTTCCGCAGATCAACGCGGAAGAACTCGCACTGCAAAAACTTTCCGACGACGAATTGAAACAAAAATTTGCCACGTGGAAAATCGAACTCACCGCAAATCCAGAAAAAGTCGATGAAAAAATGGTCGACATTTTTGCCGCGGTAAAAAATGTGTGCCGCCGGCTCGTTGGAAAAAAATTCGAAATCCGCGGAAAAGATCAAGAATGGCAAATGATTCCGTACGACGTGCAACTTGTCGGGGGAATCGTGCTGCACCAGGGAAAAATTGCCGAAATGAAAACCGGCGAAGGAAAAACGCTCGTGTGCACGCTGCCAGTGATTTTGAACGCACTGACCGGGCGCGGCGTCCACGTGATCACGGTGAACGATTATCTCGCGCAACGCGACTCGGAGTGGATGGCGCCGTTGTACGAATTTTGTAATTTGACGACGAACGTGATCGTCCACGGAAAAACAAACGAGGAACGACGAACCGCGTACAAATCCGACATCACGTACGGAACCAACAACGAATTTGGATTCGATTATTTGCGCGACAACATGGCGCAGGCAAAAGAAGAACTCGTGCAGCGCGATTTAAATTTTGCAATCGTGGACGAAGTCGACTCAATTTTGATCGACGAAGCGCGAACACCGCTAATTATTTCAGCGCCCGCGGAGGAAAGTACTGAAAAATATAAAAAATATTCGCGGCTCGTTCCGCAGCTCGTGGAAAATGTCGACTACAACATCGACGTAAAAATGAAAGCCGTCACGCTCTCCGAAGTTGGCGTAACAAAAATGGAAAATTTGCTCGGGATCAAAAATATTTACACGGAAGCGGGATTCGACGAAGTGCACCACATCGAAAATTCGTTGAAAGCGCACATCGTTTTTGAAAAAGATCGCGACTACGTCGTCCGCGACGGACAAGTCATCATCGTCGACGAATTCACCGGACGAATGATGCCGGGACGGCGATATTCCGACGGATTGCACCAATCGCTCGAAGCGAAAGAAAATGTGGAAATTCAGCGGGAATCGAAAACGCTCGCGACGATCACATTTCAAAATTATTTCCGATTGTACAAAAAACTCGCGGGAATGACCGGAACCGCCGAAACCGAAGCGGAAGAATTTGCGAAAATTTACGCGCTCGACACGATCGTGATTCCGACGAACAAACCGACAATTCGCCAGGATTTGCCAGACAAAATTTTTAAAAATGAACACGGAAAATTCGTCGCGCTCGCGCAGGAAGTTGAAAAATTGCACAAAAATGGACAGCCCGTTTTGGTGGGAACGGTTTCGATTGAAAAATCTGAAGCACTCTCAAATTTATTGAAATCGAGCGGAATCAAACACGAAGTTTTGAACGCAAAATTCCACGAGCGCGAAGCCGAAATCGTCGAACACGCGGGACAACCCGGCGTCGTCACGATCGCGACAAATATGGCGGGACGCGGAACCGACATCAAGCTCGGCGCCGGCGTGGTGGAAAAAGGTGGACTGGCGATTCTCGGAACGGAGCGACACGAATCTCGCCGCATCGACAACCAACTCCGCGGACGCGCCGGACGACAGGGAGATCCCGGATTAACGCAATTTTATGTGGCGATGACCGACGAACTGATGCGCCGATTTGGTGGAGCGCGGATGAGCGGAATGATGGAAAAATTGGGAATCGGCGAAACCGAAGCGATTGAAAATAAAATGATCAGCAATTCTGTTCGCAACGCGCAGAAAAAAATTGAAGCGTTCCATTTCGACGCGAGAAAACACGTCGTGCAGTACGACGACGTGATGAACGTGCACCGAGAAAAAATGTACGAACGGCGTCGCGCGATTTTGTTCGCGGAAAATATGGACGATGAAATCGAAAAAATCACAGAAAATTTTGTACGGGAAATCGTAAAAACGCACTGCCCGCATCCGACGATCGATCGCGACGCAGATCTCGACGAAATTTCAGAAACTTTTTCCGCGATCATTCCGCATCCGAATTTCAAAACAGAAATTTTGGGGAAATTCAACAATCAAGAACGTTTGGTCGCGCACGCAATTCAAACAATTTTGGAAACGTGGCAAGTGCGAAAAAAAACGTTCCCGACCGACGACATAAATTCGATCGCGCGGTACGTGATTTTAAAATCGTTCGACGAACTCTGGCTCGACCACATAAACGAAATGACGAGTCTGCGAGATCGTGTTTCTCTGTCGGGGTACGCGCAAAAAGATCCCGTGATGGAGTACCGCCGCGAGGGATTTTTGATGTTCAAAAAAGTGCTGTTCGAAGTTCGCCGCATCGCAATTTCAAATTTATTTCGCGTCCAAGTTTCGTCAAATTTTGCGATGGAAAAAACCGATTATTCTGCCGCAAAAACCAACGCCGACCAAATCGAAGAAACGCTCACCAGCGGACTCGCCGCAGAAAAAACGCGCGAAAATCACCACCGCTCGGAACATCCAGGAAAATCGATGGCGACAGAAAAATTGGGAAAAAAATACGACGGCGTCGGGCGCAACGATCCGTGTCCGTGCGGCAGCGGGCAGAAATTTAAAAAATGTCACGGAAAAAATCTATAATTTTTACGGACACAGCACGGAAGAATTTTGTTTGAGACAGGTTTGGTCGATGTGTTCTTGTGTGTTTTTCAATTCGGAATTCACATTTTGCAACGTGGAAATCATCGTTTTAATTTTTTCAATGTGTGCCGCAACATTTCGATCCATCTGCAACATTTCCCCCGGAATCAAATTTTTTTCGTCGTCAAATTTCCCGACCAATTTCGCGTGCTGTTCGGTTTCCCACGTTTCAAAATTTTGTTGTAAAAAATCACTCGCCGACTCTTTTTTTTCAACATCTGAAAATCGCGGAAAATTGGTGTGAAATTCGTCGAGTCCCTCCGACAACCACGCGTCGTCGAACACGGAGGCGCGAAAGTTTTCTGCGGAGAAAAATACAACGCCCGCCAGCACAAAAATTCCCACGAAAACGATGAGAAAAACTTTTTTCATTCTTGTGGTTTTTGAAGAAATGTTGTGAACCACTGATTCCACAATTTCGTATTTTCAAGCATCACAGAAAACACCGTGTTCAAATTGTCGAGCGAGTTGTCGATCTGCACCGCATTTTTTTCCACGCTATTTTTGCGCAGCACGGTTTTGAAATTTTGGATCGTTTTTTTGAAAATATTTTCTCGATTTTTGCGAATATTTTCCAACGATTCGTGCGCCTCCGTTTTGGACTGCGAAAAAATCGATTCCAGCCGAATCCGCCAATCTTCGGTTTGCTGGTCCACCATCGCCGCGGATAAAATTCCTTCGAGTTCGTGCCCAAACTGCGCAAGTTTTGAAGTTTCCATTCCGATCGGAACCACCGGCGCGTACGGAGATTCGCTGGCCTGAAACGACTGCCCGCTGCCACCAAAAATCCCGCCGGCGAACGGAAGTTCCCACATTTCTTTCGTCGCCATTCCCGCCACGAGCGAGTGCGAATTTAAATTTTGAAAAATTTTCGTAATTTCCTGGAGCGACGCCGCGACTGACTGATCGGTCGAAGAAAATTCTGTTTTTGACGGCTGCTGCGATTCCCGCTGATCGAGCCACGTTTCGAAGTCTGTGTCGTAATTTTCGGGATTGGAAATGATGTCGGTTTTTGGTTTTTTTGAAAATTCTGGATCGGGCTGCTCCGCTTTTTCGCCAAACAAAATCGAATCAATTTTATTGAGATCCGTGATCACGTCGAACGGAGAATTCGCGGTTTGGTCGCCCGCGTCGCCGTCGGAGAAAATCAGTGCCAAACTTCCGGTCAGCGCAAGAAAATTTTCCTGGCGCAGCAGCGATCGCTCGAGATCGAAACGATCCGAAACAAAATTTCGAAAACTCGAGTAGCCACTTTTTCCAGAAGTTCCCTGCGGCCGAAATCCGGGAACGCCGCCGTCGCCGATTTTTTCAAGATCAGAAATTGTCACCAGTTGCGATTCGTCCGAGCACAAAATTTCTGACGACTGGCACACGCGTTCGAGCAAAATTTCCTCATTTTCTTCGTGCGTGTGATCGTAAATTTTTTGGTACAATCCGAAAAATCCAGAAATTTCAAGCGCGCTGTCAGGATTTTCAAAAACGCGATCCGGATAAAATTCTGCCTGCGCCGTTCCGCAAATCGCGAGAAAAATAAAAAGCCAGCAAAATTTTTTCATCATTTTGAGGCGTTGATAAATTTCGCAGAAAATTGGTCAAAATCCTGGAGAAAACTTTGAAAATGCGTTTGCGAATCGTTGAGTTCCATCCGCAATCCGACGCTCCACGCGTGCAGCTGGTACTGCTCGAGGAAATTTGTGTAAAATGACAACATCACCGCCAACGATTCCGCAGATTTTTTTTGTTCGCGATCGAACGCGCGCTGCCAGATTTCGAAATCGGACAACAATTCCGCGCGATTTCCCGTCGGATTTTCGTGGGAAAAAGAAACCGTGTCCCGCGATTTTGCCGATAAAAATTGCTGGTACCCGCACCACTCGCGCAGCGCGATTTCCGAAATCATGCACGCAGAATAATTCGGTTGATCGGCGCAAAAATCGACCGGTTTTTTTGGCAAAACAATCGTGCAATTTTCAGAATTTTCGAAATTTGCACCGCGAATTTTTTGCAATTCTGCCCGAACATTTTCTTGTTTTTCACTGGAAGAAAACGCGATCACATTTTCGTCTGTCTGCGCGACCGCCGTCCGCATCGCTTCGTCAAAAAAACAGCTCATCCCCGCGTGGTACCGCGCAGAAACAATTTCCAGCGTTTCGTCGAGCGAGTACGAATTTTTATTTCCGCACAACTCGCGCACCAATCCGGCATGTTTTTCGCCCGCAAAACTTTCCCACGGAAAAAGTCGTTCGCGCACCGTCGGATCGAGATCTGCAGAAATTTGAAAAAAAGGAGTCAGAATCGCTCCGAGAAAAATTCCCGCAAAAAGTTTTTTTATTTTCACGTCAAAATTGTACCACCTCGCGGTAGATTTTCAACGTCGCATCTGCGGAAAAATCCCAACTAAATTTTTTGACACGCTCCGCTCCCCGCGCGACCAAATCCGCCGCGAGTTTTGGATTTTCTAAAATTTCAGAAATTTTCGCCGCCATTTCCTCCGTATTTTTGGGGTTGAAAAAAAGTGCCGCGTCGCCACAAACTTCCGGAATCGCGGACGAATTCGACGCTGCGACCGGCGTCCCGGCCGCCATCGCTTCGAGCGGCGGAAGTCCGAAACCTTCGTAAAAACTGGGAAAAACGTACACCGCGGCGGCGGAGTACAATTTTTGGAGATCGGCAAAATCGACAAGTCCGACAAATTTTACCGATTTTTCGAGATTTAAATTTTTCACGGTTTCCAAAACTTCCGGATAATTTGGATCCTGTTTTCCAGTAATCACTAAATTTAAATTTTTAATTTTTAATTCTTCATTTTTAATTCGCGCAAATGCGCGCAAGAGTCCGACCAAATTTTTGTGTTCGCGCCAGACGCCGGTGTACAACAGAAATTTTTCCGGCAGATCGAATTTTTTTCGGATTTCAAAATGCTCGGATTCCGAGCGCGGAGAAAATTCATTTCCGATCCCGTTCCAGATCGGCGTAATTTTTTTCGGAGAAACTCGAAACAACTTTTCAACGTCTGCTGCGGTGTTTTTCGAAACGGTGATCACTTTTTTTGATCGGAAAATCGCGTTCGAAATCACGATCCGGTACGCAATTTTTCGCCACCAGCTGCTGAATTTTTTTCCCGGGAAAAATGAAATCGTCGTGTCGTGAATCGTGACGACAAATTTTCCGCGGTACAAAATCGGCACGTTAAAATGTGTGAAATGCACGAGATCACATTTTTCGCGATTGAGAATTTTGAGAAAATGAGTCTGCTCCGCGAGCGAATAATGTGGCGCGTTGACGCAAATTTTTCGGACATTTTTTGGAAAATCGAACTGCGAAAATTGCGGTTCGTTCAAAAACAAAACCCACTGCACATCCGGAAATTTTGAGAAAAATCGGCGCGTCAGTTCAAAATTGTACCGCCCGATCCCGGTGAACGCGTCGGAAAACATTCGCGCGTCGATGCCGATTTTGACAGGTTTCACGCGCGCAGTGTACGGAGAAAAATTAAAAATGAAAAATTAAAAATGCAGAATTTTCAAAAATTTTGTCATCGCGAATGAAACCAAACAATCTCAGTCAAAAAGCGAGTTGATTTTTTCTGGAAAAAAAGTAGAGTCCTCCTCGCTGCGGCGGACGTAGCTCAGTGGTAGAGCAGCGGATTGTGGTTCCGCTGGCCGTGGGTTCAATCCCCATCGTCCGCCCCATTTTTATTTTTGAAAATCTTCAATCGCGTTTTTCTCGCACCACGAGCGAACTTTTTCTGCGTACGGATCGCCGAGCGTGAAAGTTTTTGCGCCGAATTTTTTTGCCAAAATCAAAAAATGCAGCCGCTGCCCGATCGCGATTTCCACGGAACTGAAAAGAGCAATCGCCTCGCTCGCTGTCTCGGGAAAAATAGTTTTTCCGTCCCAATTTTCCGGAGAAAAACGCGCGTCACCGGGTTCCATCGCGACGAAAATTTTTTCGTGATCGGGGAAGTTTTTCAGAATTTTAGAAAAATCTGCGCGCGCACGAGAATTGATCAAAACTCGTTTTTTCTTTTTTTCAGCGCCAGAAATTTTCCAGGATTCGACACGATCGCCGACGACCAAACTTTCGATTTTCAATTTTTTCAAAACCGCTGCGGACGCGGCATCTCGCACGGAAATTTTCGAAATCCCGCGGAGTGATTTTTTCAAAATTGCGCGCTGCAAAAAATTCTGCGGCTCGTCGATTCCCTGATTTTCGAGAAAAATTTCAGCGTCGGGAAAATATTTTTTCAGCCAAAAAATCGTCGCGCCCCAAATCCAAAACGCGCGGCTGCGAATCGCGAAAAGTCCCCCGCCGGGAAAAATAATTTTGGAAACCTGTCCGCGCAAAACTCGAAGTTCGCGGCGAAATTCTTTTTTCAAAAAAAACGAGAAAAAACTCCGCAACCCACTCGGAAACGGTTGAATCGTTTCAAATGTTCGTTCGGAAAATTTCTGCGAAAATTCCGCGTCCGCCGTCGCGACGATCGCGTCCGAAAATTTTGACAGCGCGGCGGCGAGGATCAGTTCGTCCCCGACGTTTCGCGCCCCGAAGTTTCCGATCAGGAGAGTTTTCATGCAAAAAAAATAACGATTTTTCGGAAATTTGTAAAATCTTCACGCTCGCACAAACTGCGCCACCGTCTCCACGTGCGCCGTGTGCGGGAACTGATCGACGAGTGCAAATTTTTCGAGACGAAATCCTGCCGCCATCAAAATTTTCGCATCGCGCGCCTGCGTCGATGGATTGCAGGAAACATAAATAATTTTTCCCGGAGCGCGCTCAATAATTCGTTCGAGTGATTTTGTTTCGATTCCCGCTCGCGGCGGATCCAAAACCATGACTTCGGTTCCGCGATTTGCTTTTCCCACGCACGAAAAATTGTGCGCTTTCAGCCATTTTCGCACATCCGCGCAGGCAAAAGTCACATTTTTAATTTCATTTTTTTCCGCATTTTTTTTCGCATCTTCCACTGCCGATTCGACAATTTCAACGCCGATCACACGAGAATTTGGGAAATTTTTTGCGACCATCTGCGCGATCGTCCCCGTCCCGCAGAAAAGATCCAGCACGGATTCCCCGGATTTCAAATCTAAAAATTGAACAACTTTTTTGTACAGCTCTGCGGCCGCCGCAGGATTTGGTTGAAAAAAGGAATCGCGTGAAATTTCAAATTCCAATCCGCCGAGAACTTCTCGCAATTTTGGCGATCCCAAAATCAACGTTGATTTTTGCTCGGTGTGGCGAGAATCCGTTCGAATTTTTTGCGTGTGAAAAATTCCCCCGAACCGTTCGCCCATTTTTTTTGAAAGAAAATCTGCCAACAATTTTGGATCAAATTTCGCGTCGGTTCCCGCGGTGACAATTTCCACGAGAAATTTATTTTCGACACAAGATCGCCGCACCACCAGCGACTCAAAAAATCCCGCGCTTTTTTCATCGAGTGGCGGAAGTTTTGTTTTTTCACAAAATTTTCGAATCTCGGGAACAAGTTTTTCAAAAAATTCGTCGAACAATCCGCACGGTTTTTCGAGCGATTCAACGATTTGAAATTGTCCGCGTTTTTTCGATCCCAGCGCAAAATTTCCGTCGGCATCGATGCCGAACAAAAAATCCATTTTGTTTCGGTACCAAAATTCTTGCGGACTTTTTACAAATTCATCCCAGACCGTTTCGAGATCAAACTGAACAAATTTTTTGTACAAATCGACGGTCTGTTTTTTCTTGATTTCTCGCTGCATTTCCACGGGAATCGTAATCCACGGAGCGCCCGGCACGAGCTGCAAATCAGGAATTTTTTCAAATTTTGAACGGCTCAAAACTTCCACGGCGACCGCCTCGGCAAATCGTTTTTTCACTTTTTTTATTCTGGCGCGAACTCGCTGTCCGGTGATTCCCCCATCGACGAAAATCACAAAATCTTCCACTTTTGCGACGCCGCTCCCGCCGAACGCGAGATCCACAATTTCCACATCGAGAACGGTTCCAGGTTCAATTTTCATCTGGAAAGAAAGTAGCTTTTTTTCGAAAATTTGCAAAAATGTCCGCGATGAAATCTGAATTTTTAAAAGTCGCCGGAATGAAAACGCATTTTTTTCGTGCGGGATCCGGAGAAAAAATCGTGATTTTGCACGGCTGGGATCCGACGATAAATTTGGAAAAAAGTTACGGCGCGCTCGTCGCGGAACTGGAGAAAAATTTCGAAGTTTTTGTCGTCGGGATGCCAGGATTTGGCGGTTCAGATTTTCCAGAAAAAACGGGTTGGACGACCGAAAAATACGCCGAGTGGCTCGAGAATTTTTTGGAAAAAATGGGCGAGAAAAATGCGCCCGTGGCGCTGTACGGACACTCGTTCGGCTGCCGCGTGATCGTGCGATTTTTGCGGAGAAATCCGAAATTCGCGGGAAAAATAATTTTGACGGGAGCCGCCGGAATCAAATGGAATCCCGAACGCGGGCGCCAGAAACTTTTATTCGCGGTGAACCAAAAATTTCCCGGATTCAAAAAAATGTTTCGGAAATTTTGTCCGCAAAAATTGCGCCCGCTGATCGTGGGAAAACTTCTCGGAGCGCACGACTGGGCGATCGTCCCCGACGCGCTGGAACAGACTTTGAAAAAAACGCTCGCCGAACCAGATTTTCGAAATGAACTGCCGAAAATTTCGCAGAAAATTCTGCTGATCTGGGGAGAAAATGACACAATCACGCCGACGAAATCCGCGCACGTTTTCGCCAAAAAATTGCCGCACGCCGAACTGGTAATTTTGCCCGAAGCGCGGCACGGGCTGCACCGCACACATTTTGAAAAAATTGTGCCGCTCGTGCGAAAATTTTTGGGAAAATGAAAAAAATCTGCGCGGTTTCAAAAAAAGAATTTGAAATCTCGGCCGCAGATTTGGAATTTTACAAAAAAATGGACGTGCCGCCGCCCTCGCTCTGCCCGGAGGAACGGCAACGGAGACGAATTTCGTACCGGAATTTTCGAAGTTTGTACCGCCGAAAATGCGACGCCACGGGAAAAAATTTGATTTCGATGTACCACGAAAAACAGGAATTTCCTGTTTTTGAAAATTCGTACTGGTGGGGCGACGACTGGGACGCGAAAAGTTTCGGGCGCGATTTTGATTTTGAACGAAATTTTTTCGAACAGTACGCAGCGCTGGCGAACGAAGTTCCGCGGATGGCGACGCTGAACGTGAATTCTGAAAATTGCACGTACTCAAATTTTTCGTGGCTGTCGAAAAATTGCTACCTCGTTTTTGGCTGTGTGCGCGACGAGGACTGCCTGAACGGCCACATCGTCTGGGATTCGAAAAATTGCATCGACAATTTGTACATTTTTCGCTGCGAGTGGTGCTCCGAGTGCGTCGACTGCGTGGATTGCTACGACACGCATTTTTCGACGGAATGCACCACCTGCGCGGAAAGTTTTTTTTGCCACGACTGCCGCGGCTGCAAAAATTGTTTCGGCTGCACAAACCTGCGGCAAAAAGAATTTTGGTTTTTGAACGAAAAATGTTCGCGTGAAAAATATTTTGAAAAACTGCGCGCGATCCAGCCATTTTCGCGAGAAACAATTTCAAACGGAAAATTCTGGCTCGAAAAATCGAAAAAAGAATCGTGCATTTTTCCTCCATTTTTTGGCGTGAAAAACGAAAATGTTTCCGGAAATCACGTGTACGAATCGAAAGATTGTCACGACTGTTTTGACGTGAAACAGTGCGAGGACTCGAAATTTTTGTACACGGCGCACGGCGAAAAAAATTGCCGCGACATTTCGTTCACCGGCGCAACCTCGGATTTTTGCCTCGAATGTTTGGCGATCGGCGACGCCAATAATTTGCGATTTTGCCACGCGACCAACAACAGCTCCAACCTGACGTACTGCGAGTTTTGCTACAATTGTAAAAATTGTTTCGGCTGCAACGGACTGCGAAATGCCGAATTCTGCATTTTGAACAAACAATTTTCAAAATCCGAGTACGAAACCTTGAGCACAAAAATTATTCAGAAAATGCGAAAGACTGCAGAGTGGGGCGAATTCTTCCCGATGAAAAACTCTCCGTTCGCGTACAACGAAGCGATCGTGCAAGAATATTTGCCACTGAAAAAAGAAGAAATTCTGGCGCTCGAATTGCGCTGGCACGATACGCCGCCTCGGACGGAAAAGTCCTCCTTTTTAAAGGAGGATTTAGGAGAATTTAAAATTCCTGAAAAAATGGAAAATATCGGCGACGAGATTTTGGAACAAATTTTGAGCTGCGAAACCTGCGAAAACAATTTCAAAATTCAGTCGGCGGAACTCAAATTTCATCGAAAAATAAATCTCCCGCTGCCAACAATTTGTCCAGACTGCCGACATTCCGAGCGAATGAAATTGCGAAATCCTCGAACACTTTTTTTGCGCGAGTGCAAAAATTGTGCACAAAAAATCAAAACGTCATTTTCGCCAAATCGCACGGAGAAAGTTTTGTGCGAAAAATGTTACCTGAAAAAAATCAACTGATCGGATTTTGAATTTTTTTCAACACTTCCCAAATCGTCGCAAATCAGTACAATCGCGGCGAATGACCTGGCAACTCCCCGCCTCCGGAATTCTGATTTTGCTCGGACTGCGCTCGGCGAGCTGGTGGGCAATGTGTTGGCAACTCCGCGAGTACCGCACCGATCGAATTCTCGCGTGGTTTCGAACACACGACGGACGAAAAAATTTGTGGAATTTTTGGTTTTTTCGCGGGATTTTTCCACGTCCAAAAATTTCTGCGCGCACGATTTTAATCGCCGGAATTTTTGGAATTCTTTCGATCACTTTTTTTGTTCTCGTTCAAAATTTTGTTTCAATTTTTTGGACAACTCTGATTTGGAATTTCACGCTGTGGATTTTTATTTTTTTCACGGTAAAAATTTCGGCAATTCCTGTTTTTTTCAAAAAACGAAAACTGTTTTTCGCAGCAGAAAAAATCGTTGAAAAATCGCCCGTGGTGCGGATCGGGATCACCGGGAGTTTTGGAAAAAGTTCGACAAAAACAATTCTCGCGCACCTGCTGCGAGAAAAATTTGGCGCGGAAAATGTGCTCACAAATCCCGGCAACGAAAACAACGAAATCGCGATCGCGCGACTGGTTTTGAAAAATAAAAAGTTTTTTTCTCCCCCTTTTTTAAAGGGGGAACGAGGGGGATTTCAAAAGTTTTTTGTCTGCGAAATCGGCGCGTACAAAAAAGGAGAAATTCAAAAAGTGTGCGAATTTTTGAAACCGCAGCTCGCAATTTTGACGGGATTGAACGCGCAGCACGTCGAACTTTTTGGAAGTGCAGAAAAAATCCGTGCGGCGAAATTTGAGCTCGCGGAGGCCGCGACAGAAAAAGTTTTTTTTAACGCGGACACGCCCGCGCTCGTGGAAATTTTCGAAGACAAAAAAATCGCCGCCGCGCCGATCGGACTCGCGCGCAGCGTTTTGAAAAATGTGCAAGCCGAAACTGATCGCACAAATTTTGAAGTTTTTGGAGAAAAATTCGAGTTGCCGTGGACGGGTGAATTTTTTGCGGGGAACGCGCTGCTGGCGCTCGAAACCGCCCGAGAACTCGGCTGCAACCCGAGTGAACTTTCAAAGTTTTTGAAAAAAATCCCACCGCTGAAACGCGCGCTGCACGCGCGAAAACTAGAATCCGGCGCGACAATTTTGCTCGATCCGTACTCCGCAAATCCCGACGGCGTCCGCGGCGCGATCGCACATTTGGCGAAATTTTCCGGGCGAAAAATTTTTGTCGGAATTCCGCTCCGGGAACTGGGGAAAAATGCAGAAAAAGAACACGAGAAAATTTTTGAAAATCTGAAAAAAATCGGCGCCGAAGTCTGGTGGCTCAAATCTGATTTTGCGAAACTCGGGAAAGAAATTCTTGAAAAGAATTTCCACACCGATCAAAAATTGCTGCCAAAAAATCTGAAAAAAAATGACGCGGTGCTGCTCGAGTCGCGATTGCCGCGGGAGATTGAAAAAAAAATTACTTCTTGCTCATCTCGTAAAAAGGCAGTGGAAAATCCCCTGATTTAAAATTCACAGAATTCCCCTGCATCAAAACAGCTTTCACGTCATCGGAAACAAAACCCAAATTTGATCGCCCAACAACTTCACCCGAAAAACCAGTTCCTGTTTTTTGTAAAATTCCAAGTTCGTTTCCACGATCAATCAATGGCATAAATTCCGGTTCGTAATTTATCGATTGAATTTTTTCTATCCGCTGCTGCAAAAGCGAAAGCAAAAACAAACTCATTCCAGCGCCTTTCCCCGTTTTTTTCGCATCCAAACTCCTGTCTTTTCCAAACGGATAAAATTCCAAATTCACATTCCCATTCGCTTCAAAATACGTTTCACAAAACCCCGCAGCACCCTTCTCCCAACTAAAATTGATTTGCTCTATTTTTTCAAGTTCATCACCCATTCCTGCTATCTGCATCATTTCCTGTGTTTGTGAAACAAATTTTATTTTTAAATTTTCACGTTCCACCGTTTGAAAAACTTTTCGAAGATAATGGAGCATCACCGCAAAAATTTGTTTTTCAGTACCCGAAAGTGTTTCAAAATACTGCGAAATCTGCTGCGCCTGTTCTGGCAAATAAGTTGTTTCAAGATTTTCCGGATAATTTTCCAGCATTGCATCGCCAGGAATTCTTTCGGTAGACATCGTTATTTTTTATAAAACAAGGAGTTTTTAGGATATTCAAGACGAGAAGTCAACTACTAGAACAAGTGAGATTTCTCAACAAAAACAAACCTGCTACAATCTCTCCGCATGAAACTCGTCTCAAATCAAATTTCTCCAAACTTTTCGTTCGCGGACGCGCTGCACGCGGCGTGGCAAATTTTTGGCGGAAAAGTTGTGAAAAAAAACGAGTTTGAACAAATTTTTTACACAGAAAAATTTCAGCTCGTCTCGGCAGCTCGCACCGCGCTCGGACTGATCGCGGAAGATTTGAAAAAAAGGAACGCGCGAAAAAAAATCGGAATTCCTGCGTTTTGCTGCGCGGTGATGGCGACGCCGTTTTTGGAAAAAAATTTCGAAATCGAGTGGATCGACACCGACGAATTTGGAGTCATTTCGGTCGCAGATTTTGAAAAAAAATCGGACGCGCTCGCCGCGATTTTGATCCCGCACATTTTTGGGCAACGCGCTCCCGTCGCGGAAATTGTAAAAATTGCTCGCGCGAAAAAGATTGTCACAATCGAGGATGCCGCGCATTTTTTTGAAAAAAAGTGTGAAAAAACGGATTTCAAAATTCTGAGTTTTGGGCGCGAAAAAGATGTTAGTTGCATTTCCGGCGGCGCGCTGCTGTGGAGTGATTCCCTCGATTCTCAAACCGCAACAAAACTTGAAAACTTGAACCTGCGGCTCCCGACGAAAAGCTGGACGGCGAAACATTTACTGCAGCCGCTAGTTTTTTCGCTGTCTCTCCCGTGGTGGAATTTTGGCGGGAAAGTTGTCGCCGCTGCGTGCGGAAAAGCTTTTCTCCCGCGAGCCGTGACTGCTGCGGAAAAATCTGGACACGAGGATTTTTTTGCGGGAAAAATGCCCGCAGCGATTCAACGCGTTTTGCGGAAAAGTTTTGAAAATCACGATCACGATCTCGCGCATCGAAAAAAAATTGCCGCCGCGTGGCGCACCGAACTTTTGAAAAATTTTCCGGAGGCGAAAATTGTCGTGCCGCCGAATTTTTTGCGCGTGATTTTGATCGGCGTCGATCGCGCGGAAATTTTGAAAAAATCACGAAAAATCGGATTTCACCTCGCGGACTGGGACGGTTCCCCGATCGCACCCGCTGGCGTAAATTTGGGAAATTTTGGGTACAAAAAAAACCAGTGTCCCGGCGCAGAAAATTTTGCGAAAAAATACGTGACATTTCCGACGAACCGGCGAACAAATTTGTCGGACGTGAAAAAATTTGCGAAACTTTTCGGGAAAAAATGAAATTTGAAAAAATCAGCGCCGCGCAGCTCGACGAATTTGTGAAAAAAATCGACGGACCACGAACCTTTTTGCAGGGATCGAAAAATGGAAATTTTCGCGAAAAACTCGGCGAACAAAATTTCCGAGTCGGAATTTTCGATGGAGAAAAACTCGTCGCTGTCTCGCAGTTTCAAAAAATCACGGCTCGCCGCGGAACATTTTTGCACGTGGCGCACGGCCCGCTGATTTCGTGCTCTCCCCCCGTGCGGGGGGAGCCGGAGGGGGGATTTGAGAAAACTCTGAAATTTTTTCTCGCAGAAATTAAAAAATTCGCGCGCGCGGAAAAATGCGATTTTGTGCGAATTTCACCGCTGGTCGAAGAAAAGTTTGGACACATTTTTTGTTCGGAAAAATTTCGCGCCGCACCGCTGCACGTCAATCCCGATCAAACGTGGATTTTGGATTTGACGCCACCCGAGGACGAAATTTTGAAAAATATGCGAAAATCCACGCGGTACGAAATCCGCCGGATTGAAAAAGTTGGGATCAAGATTTTTTCTGGAAACGAAAAAAAAGATTTGAAAATTTTCTGGGATTTGCACTCCGAAACCGCCGCGCGGCAAAAATTCACGCCATTTTCAAAAAAAGCAACCGAACTCGAACTCGAAATTTTTGGCGACGACTGCCAGATTTTTTCCGCAAAAATCGAGGAGAAATTTTTCGCCAGCTCAGTGATTTTGTTCGACGATCATGCTGCGTACTACCACCAGGGCGCGTCAATTTTCTCAAAATTGCCCGCAGCGCACGCGACGATTTGGGCGGCGATTTTGGAAGCGAAAAAGCGCGGCTGCCGCGAATTTAATTTTTGGGGCGTGGCTCCCGCGGATAATTTGAAACATCCGTGGACCGGACTTTCGCGATTCAAACGCGGTTTTGGCGGTGCGGAGGAAAAATTTCTTCCCGCGCAAGATTTTCCGATCACGAAAAAATATTGGCTCAATTTTGCCGTGGAAAAATTTCGAAAATGGAAACGAAATTATTAAGTGACTGGCTCCAATTTTTTTTCAAAAAGATCTTTCCCAAATAATGTTGCCCATGTTTCCAACTCCGGCAACGCCACCATTATTTTTGCGCAGCACAAACACTTTTCAACTTGATTTTGAATTCCACCTTGAATAATTTCAGCCATCTCATCTTTTTCGATACATGGCTCTGTATTTATTTTTTGAGAAATATTCAAACAATCAGACAAACAGCTCCGCGCGTCCGGACAGCCAGCTTTTGTTCCTTTTTCGCACGCAGGAATATTTTTTTCAACTGCAGACAACACCTGCTGAAACGAAACTACCATTTTTTCTTCCATTTTTCAAAAAAAAACAAATCTCAAAATATTTTTTAAATCATTTTTTAAAATTTGTCAACTCTTTTTCCAAAATCAGAACATCATCCGCCCAAAAGCTGTTCCAATATTTTCATCGCCTCCGGATCGGACGACTGCAACAAGTTTCCCGGATTTAATCCTTCGAGAATCGCGTCGAACATCGCCGGCAAAAACAGCAGCGGCACAACGAAAATCAGGATCAACAAAATCCATTTCGCAACATTCCAGAGTTTTTTCGTTTTTTCAATTTTCAAAAGTTGCTGATTTTGTTCGAAAATCAGTTTTTGATCCGCGGAAATCTCGGTCAACAGTTCCAAAATTTTCTGATTTTCTGGCGATAAATTCTGCGCTGAAACCGATTCGGTGAAGTTTTCCATCGAGGAAATTGTGACATCGTTGAAAATTTTTTTCAAATCCGTACACTCGCCGCGCAGTAATTTTTGAAAAAATGGCAAAAGTCACGATCAAAGACAACGGCGGAAATGTTGTCGCGCAGTTTGATTCAAACTCCGAAGAAAATGTCGCAGCACAGGGACAAGCCGCCGGCGTCCCAATTCCCGTCGCCTGCGGAGTCGGCGCCTGCAGAATGTGTGTCGGAAAATGCGAAAAAGGCGCAGAGCACATCGACCGCGAAGCACACGGCGAAGTGCACATTGGCCTCGAGGACGACGAAGTTTTGACCTGCATTGCCGGCGTAAAATCCGATGCGCCAGCAAATGCCGAAATCGAAATTGAGCTGGAAAATCTGTAAAGTTTGACAAAACCGTGGTTGTCACTAAAATTCACGCGAAAATAATTTTTTGAAAAATGGCACGCGCAACAAAAAAACGACACTTTTTCGCCCTCTGGTGCACCGAGTGCAAAGAACGCGACGACAAACGCCGCGAAAATTATAAAATTCTGATCAACATCCAAAATCAGAATCCAAAAGAATTTGAACTCAATAAATTTTGTCCGTTTTGCCGAAAACACACGACGCACAAAACAAAACAAATTTCACGCGCACAAAACAAGTAGTTTTTCTGCGAGGAAAAAAGTTGCAGACAAGCACAGGATGTGCCAAAATTTTCGCGATGAAACAGCTTTTTTCTTCGATTTCAAAACACCTGAAAAAAATACAGGCGCCCGCTCCCACTCCAAAACCGGAAATAAAAATTCCGCACGCACCGCAGGAGTCCGCTGAAAAATCACAAAAAGTTGAAATCGACATTTCGACAAAAACCGTCGTAAAAATTTTGTTGGTGATCGTTTTGTGTTTCGCCGCAATGACCGTCGTCGTGCAACTGAAAAATTTACTGATTATGGTTTTTATTTCTGGGCTGCTGACGCTCGGAATCAGTCCGCTGCTGGATCGATTGGAAAAAAACAAAATCCCGCGCCCGCTCGCAATCGCCATTTTGTACGTTGTGTTTCTCGGATTGCTGGCGATTTTATTCATTCAAATTATTCCAATTCTCTCGGAACAACTGATGGCAATCGCCCATGATTTGAAAAATAATGTTTTCTCGAATAATTTTGAAATCAACATCGGCGGTATTGAATTGATAAAACTCGAAACCGACGAATTCCAAACGTTGCTCGCGGACAACTTGGCAGCTTTTTCAAAAAATCTTCAAAATGTTGCCGGATCAACTCTGGACATCATCAGCTCTATTTTCCAGGGCGTTTTCAATTTGTTGTTCACGCTGACATTATTATTTTTTATGTTGCTGGAACGAGAACGAATCGGGATTTCGTTGCTGAAACTTTTTCCAATTAAAAATCAGGCGTACGTCATTCAAAAAACACGATCCGTGCAAAAGAAAATCGCGGAATGGTTTCGCGGACAATTTATTTTGATGCTCATCGTGGGACTCTGGATGTACGTCGGAATGATGATTTTGGGCTGGACCGTCGGCATCGAGTACGCCGCGACAATTGCCATTTTGGCCGCATTTGCAGAACTTCTTCCGTACGTCGGACCATTTATCACGTATATTTTCGTCGGATTGATCGCCAGCAACATTTCGATGCCGGCAGTGATTTTCGGACTCGCATTTGTTGCGCTCACTCAATTTTTGGAAGGAAATTTCCTCGTTCCCGTCGTAATGAAAAAAGCCGTCGGACTTTCGTCCGTGATGGTAATTCTCGCGTTGGCGATCGGTGGAGCGCTCGGATACGCGTCCGGCGGTGTCGCAACCGCGATCGTCGGAATGATTTTCTCAATTCCCGTCGCTGCGTCCATCGCAATCATCATCGAAGAAGAACAAACTTCTCGTCGCACACGAAAACAGAAACACGAATAATTACGGCGTAATTCGTGCGAAAAAAATCTGCCCGCTCGCGTCTGGAAAAAAATCTATTTTTGACGGAGCAAATATTTTTTTAATTTCCGAAACCTGCGTCGGCAAAAACTCGAGCCAGAGCTCACGGAACTGAACGCGGGAAAGTTTCGATCGAAATTTCCGCAAATGATCAAGTCCGTCCGAACCAGAAAAAATCGCCGTTTTGGGTTCGCGTCGAACTTCCCGAGAAATTGAAATTTTTGTCGGAACGTACGGCAAATTTGCCACGATCAAATCGAAAAAATCACCGTCGTCAATTTTTTGGAGAAAATCGGACACGAGAAAATTGACGCAAACCGAGTTCCGTTCGGCATTTTTTTTCGCAATTTGCAGCGCCGCCGGAGAAAAATCGAGCGCGGTCACAAATGCGTCAGGAAATTTTTTTGCCAAAAAAATCGCGAGATTTCCACTCCCCGTTCCGACGTCGAGAATTTTTTCCGGAGAAAAACTGCGTGGTGATTTCCAAATTGTTTCGGCCAAAACCTCCGTTTCATCGCGCGGAATCAACACCGCCGGAGAAACACCGAGCGAAAGATTTGCCCAATTTTTTTCGCCCAAAATGTACGCCACCGGCTCCCCGTGCGCACGACGCCGGATAAATTTTCGAAATTTTTTTTGCTGCGCCACTGACAAAAAATCGTCCACGTTTTTTTTGAGAAAAACTCGATCCACTTCCAAAACGGCCGCGAGCAAAACTTCCGATTCCAACCGCGACGATTGGAAATTTTTCAAGACTTTTTCTGCCCAAAAAAGAGCCGACCGAATCGACCACTTTTTTTGAAAAAAGAAATCGCCGAAGATCATCAGCTCATATACTGCTTTCGTTTCGCTTCATCGCGGTGTCCCTCTCGAGCGATTGCTGCTTCGCGAACTTTACGTTTTTGTAATTTCTGCGCAAAATAGCGGCCGCTACGAAATTTTTTGAGGAGTCCGCGCGATTTGATGTGCGAACCGAATCGTTTGATCATTCGATCGACAGATTCTCCGTCTTTGAGTGTCACTTTAATCATCGCGGCGAATTTTAAGTTTTCACAGACTTTTGTCAAAATTTTTTCACGGTTCAAACCGAATCGGCGTCAAAAGACGTGATTCAATTTCTGTTGGAGTGGTCTGATAATTCCCTTTCCCCTGCAAAGATGAGTTGGAATCCCACGAAGAAATCGTCGTTGCGGTCAGCGATTCCAGGGAAAGTGTGCCATCGCCCGCGGTTTGATAAAACGGAGAATCCTCAATCGGACGCATTTGAATTCGTAAAATGTACTCATCACCCGGAAGTATATTTTGATCCACACCGCTGATAAATGCAGTTCCCGTGCGGGAAATTTGTTGCACTTGTTCAAATCCAGGACCGGTTACCAAAATTTCAAAATATCGCACGGGGCCAACGTTTGTTCGAGAAAAACGCAGTCGAAATTCAGTCGAATGAACCGTCACCGTGTTTTCGAGTAAATTTTCAAATCGAACATTTCCCACCGATTTCCAGTCATTTCCTGTTTCGAGAACCACTGCCGATTCATCGGCCTCGGTGGAAATGTTGAGCGTCTGCCGTTTTATGTCGTATCCCTGCAGATTTGGATTGAAATCCGTTCCACGAGGAAGTGCCACGCGACGCGCGTCTCGTTTGAGCGCTGCTGAAAATTCGTTAACTTTGGACGTTCCCATCAATCGAGGTTTTTCCAAAATCTGTGCGACTTGCCACGCCGCTTCCGATCGGGTGACGAGTTTTTCTGGCAAAAATTTTGTAGAATCTGGATACCGAATCAAATCATTTTCGTGCAACGCAAAAACGGGATCGGCAAACCAAACTTTCGAAGGAACATCTTGAAACGAAGGAATTTCATCTCGATCGGGTTCCAGTTCGAATGCGCGCGTCAAAATCGTCGCCCACTCCGCGCGCGTCAACGACGCTCCCGGACGAAATGTTCCATCGCTGTATCCCTGAATCCATTCTCGTGCGGTCGCCTCCCCCACGGCTTTTTCAAACCATTCGCCACGTGAAACATCTTTGAAACGCGCTTGCGCCGTACCCGCATCGTAATCGATTCCTTTTGTGCGGAACAAAATAACGAGCGCTTCCGCACGATTTATCACCGTGTTTGGACGAAAAGTTCGATCCGCAAATCCAGTCATAATTCCTGCTTCCTGCACTTTTTCAACGGAATTTTCTGCCCACTGCGGAATATCATCTTCGTCGACAAAATCTGTCTGCGAAAAAACAATTCCGGGGACACACAAAGGAATCACGAGAACGAGAAATATTTTTTTCATTTCAAGAAAAACAACCGAAGAAAAAATTTTTTGTGACAACTTTTGTCGGGATTCATTGTACTCGCCTTGCTTTTTTCTGCAAATTCCACTACACATAATCCCGTGAGAAAACAAAATATCGTCTTCGTTGGGTTTCGCGGCGCAGGAAAATCGAAATTTGGTCGTGCCGTCGCTCTCGCTGCAGGTTTGCCGTTTGCAGATCTCGATGCTGAAGTTGAATTTGTCCTCGACGAACCGATCGTCGATTTTGTGGAGAAACACGGCTGGCAAGTTTTTCGAGAAGTTGAACAGCGCGTGACACACGATTTTTCGCGGAATTTTTCGGGAGTCATCGCCACTGGTGGCGGAACAATCGAGAATTCGAAGAATCTTCAAAATTTGAAAAAAAACTCAACGTTTGTTTTTATCAACCCAAATTTTTCTGCGGTGAAAAAACATTTAATTGCAGAAGAATCCAAAGGTCGATATCAACGAGTAAATCCCGCACTTCCGCTCGCACAAGAACTCGATCAATTGTGGATGCAACGAAAAGATATTTATTCTGCGACAGCCGATTTGGAAGTCACTCCTGATTTTAATGGAAACCCAGAGGAAGAAGGGAAACAAATTCTCGAACAGATTTCAAAAACAAATTTTCCAAAAATTCCTCCCGTCAAAAAAATCGCCATTTTTTCCTCGAGAAATGGAAGTACGCTGCAGGGAATTTTGGATGCACAAAAAAAAGGAAGAATTCCAAATGTGGAACTCGAACTTTTTGTGACGGACAAAAAAGATGCCGGTGCGCTGAAAAAAGCGAAAGGAAATTTTCACCGCGTGGAAATTTTTGAACAGGACAAAAAAATGTCGCGCGAAGAATACGATCGCGAATTGATGAATTTGCTGCGCGAAAATAAACCAGATTTAATTTTGCTCGCGGGCTGGATGCGAATTTTATCGCCACTTTTTTGCGAACAATTTGGAAATCAAACATACAACGTACATCCGTCGTTGTTGCCAAAATTCGCAGGTTTGATGGGCGATGACGTGCATCGCGCCGTTCTCGATTCAGAAGAAAAATACACCGGCTGCACAATTCATCGAGTGAGCGCCACGGTCGACACCGGCGAAACGGTGTTGCAACGAAAAGTGCTCATCGACGAGCAGGACACCATCGAAAGTCTGCGCAAAAAAGTCCAAAAACAAGAAATTCTGGGATTTTGCGAAGCGCTCGAACGGCGGTAAAAATTTTCGGAATCAGCGCACAACGAAAAAATAGGTCGCCAGTTTTTTGAAAATCATTTCCCAAATCTCCGCACCACGGTTGTGTTTGTCGGCAATCCAGAAACCTGGAATCCACTCAACCAGTCGCCAGAATTTGTGCTGTGCGGTATTCCTGAAAAATCAGACCAGATGAAGTTTTTTTCGGTGGAACGAAGCGCCGCGAGCGTGTCGACATTGCGCGTCGAATCGCCCAAAATGTTGACCGAAATCGCATCTCCGTTGGAATTCCCAACCGATTCCGTCGCAACGCGGAGCCCGAATTTTGTGGGAGAATCTTTGGAAATTAAAATTTCTTTTGTCGGATCAAAAATTACGCGCGTTCCGGAAATGGAAAAATCTCCAGATTCTCGGTACTGCTGCGTTCCGACAATTCGCACGAGTTCAAAATCGTCCGGAGAAATCGTCCCACCAGCAAAATCGAGTCCGCTGAGAAAAACACCAAATGAAATTCGACCAAGCGACACATCGTTTCGCCCTTCTCCAGAAAGAAAAAATCGAAACGCCGTCTCCGGCCCGACTCCGACGGCAAATCCATCCGGTTGATCCGCAACGGAAGCCGTGATTACATTTTTCACAACCGTAAAAGTTTCGTTGTCGATCGCGAAATTTTTGTTGGCATCCGGCACTTCTTTTCCTGATCCAACGCCCTGCACTTTCAAATCCTGTGATTCGATCGTGAGCCGAAACTGCGTGTTGACGACACTCGAGCGAATTTTTTCATCAAGCGTCACCTGGAATCCGATCGGGAGCTGCGATCCGCCACGAGCCACTGCCAGCCGTGGTGAAAAATTGAATCGCGCCCGTCCGTTGACAAATCGCGAAGTCGCGAGCGTTTTTCCGGTGCGCAAATCAATCGCCGAAATTTTATCGACAAACGAATCCACCGCTCCGTTGGAAATCGTGTCAGAAACAGTAATTTCGCGAATCAACATGTCATCGTAGTACGCAGAAAATGTCGTGGACAAAACCATCGCGGACTGCCCCGCCGCGAGCATTTTTCCGTAAATTTTTGTGTTGCCGCCAGAAAAAACACTCGTTCCCGTCGACACCGGCGTCGGATCAAAAACGATCTGATCGGAAATTGGCGTTCCGACAATTTGTACGGGGAAATCTTTGTTTTCAGTCTCGACCGCCGCCCGCGCGCCCGTGAAACGAACCCGAAGCGTTCCCGGAATATTCGGCGTATTTTCTGGATCAAAAATTTTAATGGCAATCGGCAACGACAACGTTTCTCCACGCGCCATCCGCGCTCCGTGCAAATTGAGCGTCACTTTTCCATTTGAATCGAAAGAAAATTCTTCGTCATTTCCTTCCACCACGAGACGTAAATTTTCAAGATCAGCAGAAATTCCCGTGTTTCCAAAAATCTGAAAATCAAGTTTGTTCAACAGAACAGCCGGAATAAATTCCGTACTTTTCGCGGAATTGTGATGTGAAAATCCAAGCGTAAAAATACGCACCGGCGTCGAATCAATTTCCCACACCGAACTGGACGCACGCACGGGCGTGACGGTTGCTCGAATGTATTTTTCGGGCGCCGCCGCCTGAAGTGTTTTTGTTCTCTTGACAGTCGAAGTCTGTGCGCCTGCATCGTTTCCGCTCCGACTACTCCGGTAGTATCGCGGACTGCGATAATTTTTGTTGTACTCCACCGCGTCGGCCAAATCCGATTCTTCGTTCACGTTGTAACTTTGGATCCAGGTTTTCCAGTACGTTGGGTACCACGCAGCATCTGCCGTGGAAATAAAAAACGTCGCGCCGAAAAAAAAGGTCAATCCCGTCGCCAGCCAAAAATTCATTTTTTTCATCTCACGCAGGATAACAAATTTTTGGGAAATTGGTGACAGTTTTTATTTTAAAAAAGTCCGCTTCCGCGAACTTTTTCTCCCTCATTTCTGTGTGTTCCTCTCCAGAACTGTTATTCGTCGATGTTGAAAATGTGTCGCATCTCCGCCGGATACAATCGAAATGAATCGAAAAAAACTTTTGAAGTAGCGATCGATTTTGTCGCGGAACTCACATTCGAACGAGTTTCGATGAGAAAAACTTCTCCATCGATTCCAGAAACAAAATGACGCGCAACAAATTCTTCTGTTCCACCGGACAATCCAACGAAACTTTCTGTGTACTCATTTGTCTGTTCAAACGATCCCAAAATGTTGTCTGATTTTCGTGCGGAACGATAAACCTGGCTCATGTTTGTCATTTTTTCAAGCGGATTCATCGCGTTTTCATTTTTTGCCAATGCCACCGCACACGTCATAAAACTCTCGCTGGTGCATCCGTTTTCGAAACGCTGCACGCTCACCGAAAAATGCGAATCGGATCCCAAATGAAAAATGCCATTTTCATCGTGCGTGGGAATCCAGCCGCTCGGAATCTGCAGTGAAAAATAATCGTTGGCGTACGTCACAAATTCGTACGGCGCCGAATCGAGTGTTTTTGGCATCGGAATCGTGAGACGCGCTGAGTTTCGATTTTGAAAACTTCGGATGTTCTCACTCGCAGGACGAACAACATGTTTTGAAACCGGTTTGCGCGTGTTGTCGTACAAATATCGTTTGTCACCAGTTGGATAGCGCAGATTTGGAATCAACTGATTCGTTACTTTTCGATCTTGACGATTTCCCGTTCGCGACGAAAGCGAACGACGCAAAACTCCCTGTCGATCAGAAAAATGACGCTCAGTTCGATACTCCGTCGCTTTTTTGACTAAATATTGTTGGTACACATCCCGCGATGCGCTTCCCAACGGAATGAGCGCTGCCGCCAGAGCTGAAATTCCGAGACCGATGAAGAGAAATTTTTTCATGAGAAAAATAAAAGAAAATTAATATTGAAACTGAAAACTGAGCGCAAGTGAATGCATCAAATTTTTGGCCACCATCGCATTCTTTTCCGAAGTTTCACCTTCAAGATACGTGATGCTCCCGTCGACGGGATTGAGAAATTGCGTCACAATGTACGTTTTATCGATTCCGTGATCGTTGACAAAATACGCTTCGCTCTCCGCCGGATAAAAAAGAATCTGCCCGTCGTGAAACATTTTTTTGAGAACAAACGATCGATCAAATCCTCTCGGCGTCGTCAGATCGCGGCCACGACGAATGTGTTTTCCGTTGGTGATCGCACAAAACCGAAAACTCGTCGCGTTGCACGTTCCTTCAAATTCTTTGACGGAAACGAGGAGATCGCTTTTTGGATGGTAAAATTTATTCGCGGAAATTTCTTCAAAATCGGACAAAACACCCAACGAATATTTTTCACGAGCGATTGTTTCCAGTTCTGGCTCGAAATCCTGGGGAACAAAAGTTTCTCGGAAATCATCCGATGCGCGAACATAATTTTTTTGAGTTTGAACAATATTTTTGTTCCGTGGAAAAAGGTCCGGATGCATCGATCGGTACAACGAATAATCGCTGCGAGAAAATTGTTTTTCCCGTTGCAATTTCAAACGCAACGCCAAATCTTCGTACGTCTGCGCGGGCTGCGTCGAACGCTGCGGCTGATATTTTGCGCGCAAATCTTTCAAATATCGGTACGGCGAAATCCGATCGGAGTGCGGTCGGTACTGCGACGCTTCGGAAAGAAAAATCATTCCAGCGGCAAGAACCACCGTGGCGAGAACGAGAGCAAGAAATCGTTTCATGGAAAATTGAGTTTAAAAACACCAGCCGACAAGCAGCATTTGGTATTTTTTTATTTCAAGTTCGTTTTAAATAAAACGACAAAAAATGTCAAACCATTTTTGACTTTTCACAAAATCTCGTATTTTTATAAAATTACGCCGCGTGCAAAACGTACTGTCGGTACAAAACTTCGAGTCGTTCTTTTGCCGTGCGAAAAAGGTCTGCAATCAATTTTTGAATGTGGCGAATCTGCGCAATTGTCTGCTCCAATTTATCAGCAGAAAATCGTCGCGCGTTCTGGATTTTTTTGACCTGTTTCAGCAATTTCCGCTGCTCGCGTTCGAGAGAGCGATGCACTCGCCGTCGTTGCACCGTTTCAACGGGAAATTTTATTTCTTTCGTTTTTTTCGTCGGAAGAAATTTTGAAATTCGACCAAACACATCCGAAAGATCAAATCCTGCCGTTTGTGACTGGTGCTGGCTCGAAGCGGCTCCGGCCTCCCCGACCGTCGCGGAAACTTTTTCTGAAAAAACATCCAAATGTTGGAGTTCATCGAGTTCTCCGCCGACTTCTGCGGCGAATTGCTGTTGCTCGATTTTATTTTTCAAATCGGTCATTTCGAGAAAAATTTAGCGAAAAAATGAAAACTTGTCAAATTATTTTACCATCTTTTTTACTTTTTTGCAAGCTCCTGCGCCAATTTTTTGTGAACGGAAACATCGTGCACGCGGAGAAATTCTGTGCCGGATTCGATCGCGATTTTTGCCGCCGCCAAATTCGGTTGAATTTCAAAACGATTTTCCCCCAAAAACCGTTTTCGCGAGTGACCGATCATCACCCGCTCGTTCGGAACAAACGAGGAAAATTTCAAAAGTTCACGATTCAAATCCATCGTTTTTCCAAATCCGATTCCCGGATCGAGCACGATTTTTTCAGCAGAAACGCCCGCCGCGATCAATTCTGATTTTCGAAAAAGAAGCTCGTCAACGACCTGATTTTTTGAACAAATTTCTTGTTCGTGAGCGTCCGCAGAATTTTTTCCGGGAAAATGGTTGACGATGCAGAGCGGTTGAAATTTTGCGACGAGATCCCGCATTTTGGGATTTTGGAATCCAGAAACGTCGTTCAAAATCGTGCCACCGAGCGCGAGAAATTTCTCCGCAGTTTCCGGATGAAACGTGTCAAGCGAAAGATTTTCGGGAATAATTTTAAAAAGTTGATCCAAAATCGGAAAAATTCGCGCCCACTCCTGATCCGGCGAAATTGTGTCCGCGTCCGGACGCGTGGATTCTCCACCGACATCGAGAAAGTCTACATTTTCTTCGAGCAAATTTCGTGCGTGCTGCAGTGCCACGAACGGATCGAGAAACTTCCCCCCGTCCGAGAAACTGTCCGGCGTGACATTTAAAATTCCAAATATTTTTACGTTTTTCATCGTACGCGAATTTTACGGAAAATTTTCGTCGCGTCGAACAAAATAACACATTTTTATTTTTCGAAAATATGGTACACTGGCAGCGCTTTTTTTTGGAAAATGTTTTGCCCAATCATCGCTCTCGACGGACTGGACGCCTGCGGAAAATCAACGCAGACAAAACTTTTGATCGAAAATCTGAAAAATCGCGGAATGCGCGTCGGATTTGTGCGATTTCCCGGGTACGAAAAAACGCCCGCTGGCAAACGCATCGCAGCGTACCTGCGCGGAGAATTTGGCGAAATGACGAAAATCGATCCGCGAATCGTCGCGACGATGTACGCCACCGATCGACTGGATCAAATCGAAGAAATTGAAAAATTGCGCACCGAAAATGATGTCATAATTTTTGATCGTGGAGTGAGTTCAAATTTAATTTACACCCCCGCCCGCGGCGGAAAAAAATCTGAAATTTTGATGCTCGAAAAATTCGTCGAGCAGCTCGAGTACGAAATCAACGGATTTCCACGCGAATCGCTCGTGATTTTTTTGGACGCAAATCAGAACACACGACAAAAAATTCACGCCGCAAAAAACCGGCTCCCCGATCTGCACGAGGCGGACGAAAAATATTTGTTGCAAGTGCGCGAAGTCGCGATTGCACGGTGCGAAAAAGATTTTCGGTGGGTAAAAATTTCTGTCGATCACGCCGAAGAACTTCGACGCCGAGAAGAAATTGCGAACGAAATCTTGGATCTCGTACTCGAAAAACTACAGAAAAAAAACGTCGAACAGACAAAACTTTTGTAATTTCAAAAAATGGCAAAAATTATTTCCGGGAAACAAATTGCCGAAAAAATAATTGAAACAGAACTCGTACCGCGAGTCGAAATTTTGAAAAAATCTGGCATCGTTCCAAAACTCGTCGTGGTGCTTGTGGGCGAACATCCCGCCAGCGCATCGTACGTAAAACAAAAAGAAAAATTCGCCGAAAAAGCTGGAATCCATTCCGAAATTCGCCGATTTTCTGATGAAATTTCAGAAGCCGAAATCTTGGGGGAAATCGCAAAAATCAACGCCGATCCAAAAATTCACGGCGTGATCGTCCAACTGCCGGTTCCAGAAAAAATTTCGGTGCCAAAAATTTTGCGCGCGATCGATCCGCGAAAAGATGTCGACGGATTTACGCCTGAAAATATCGGGAAACTTTTTCTCGGCGAACCGTGTTTGGAGTGCTGCACGCCGAAAGGAATTATTCGAATGATCGAGGAATCAGGAGAAGTTTTGGAAGGAAAAAAAGTCGTCGTTGTCGGGCGATCAAACATCGTGGGAAAACCTGTCGCGGCGCTCGCACTCAATCGAAATGCGACCGTGACAATTTGTCATTCTCGAACAAAAAATTTGAACGACGAAATAAAAACGGCGGATATTTTGATCGTGGCGGTCGGGCGACCGAATTTTGTGCACGGCGACCAGATCAAATCTGGCTGCGTCGTGATCGACGTGGGAATTCACCGCACGGACGACGGGAAACTGTGTGGCGACGTGGATTTTGAAAGTGCAGAAAAAGTGGCGGCAAAAATCTCCCCCGTTCCTGGCGGAGTCGGCCCGATGACCGTCGTGAGTTTGATTGGAAATACAGTCGAAGCAGCCGAAAACTAAATCCCGAAATGCACGGCTTCGTTCGAAGTTTCCCACGAATTTTTTCCGTAAAAAACAGCTCCCTCCGTGGCCGCCAAAACATCCTCCACAAAAGGCGCCGCATATTTTTCTGTTTCAGGTGAAAGATTCCCGAAAACAATTCCCGCCACCAATGGATCCGCCGTTTCTTGGTGATGCGCAAAATTTTCCGCATCCTCATTACTGTAGTCAATTTCATTTTCCATCAATGACAGATATGAAATGCTTTCTTAAAAAAGTCAATTTTTCTTTTTCGGCGCCGGTTTCTTTTTTCGAATAACTTTGTCGTGCGGATGCAAATAATCCGCACTTCCAAGTTTGTTGACGTCGAGTGGATTTCCGCAGTTTTTACAAAATTTTGCGTCGTGATCGTGATGCGGGTACCGACAAAAATCGCATTTGTGAACCCGTTTTCCAAAAAAGTGATCGATAAAAACTTTCGTCAAAATCGCCGTCATCAACGCAATCGTCGCCAACCCAAGAATCATCACGCAGCCCGCGACAAGTTTCCCGCCGACGGTCACCGGAACCGCGTCGCCGTACCCGACCGTCGTCACCGTCACGACCGCCCACCAGAGCGCTTCTGGAACCGTGGAAAAATCCGGATTGTGCTGATGTTCAAACGCAAAAAGTCCGAGCGCGCTCGTAAAAACAACAATTCCAAACGTGATTCCAAAAATTCGCAGTTCGTCGCGGTAGTACCGAAACGATCGCAAAAACGTCAACATCAAATCCGAGTACCGAATTGTTTTCAACATTTGCAAAATGCGGAAAACGCGGAACCACCGGAGAAATGTAATATTGAGCACCCCAGAAAAAAGCGGCAAAATCACGAGCAGATCAATAATTCCGAGAAACGAACAAACAAAACGGGTTCGATTTCGCGCGATTAAAATTCTCAAAAAATACTCCAACGCAAAAATAGTCAAAACAATTGTGTCGAGAATGTGAAAAATTTTTCGGTACGGCTGAAAAAATGGAAGATTTTCGAGCACGAAGATTCCCGTCGAAATCCCAATCAAAACAATTAAAAGAACACCAAACCATCTCCCAGCGCGAGATTCGTGGTTTTCGAGAAGATCGGTCAACAGTTGCCGAATTTTTTTCATATTTGTTTCTCGTAAATTTTGCCAAATTTTACAAACTTTGCCAAACTCACTTCACTTCACAGAAATGGGAAAATGCTGAAAATTACAGATCTCGAGGCCAAATTCGAATCCACATCAATTCTTCGAAACATTTCGTTGGAAATAAAACCGGGAGAAACGCACGTAATTTTGGGGCCAAACGGCGCAGGAAAATCAACGCTCGGGCGCATACTTCTCGGCGATCCACAGTACGAAATCTCGAACGGATCGATCACATTTTTTGATCAGGATTTCCTAGATTTAAAAACGCACGAGCGCGCGCGTCTCGGATTTTTTTTGAGTTTTCAGTCTCCACCAGAAATCGAAGGCGTGAGCGCGAACGAACTTTTATTTTCGGCAAAAAAATCTCTCGATCCCGATTTTGTGTCGAGTTTTCGATTTCAAAAATCACTCGCAGAAAATTTGAAAAAAGTGCACCTGCCGGAAAATTTTTCTGAACGAGCAATGCACCGCGGCGCGTCCGGCGGCGAGCGAAAAAAAATGGAAGTCGCGTCGATGCTCGCACTCGATCCGAAACTCGTTTTTTTGGATGAAATTGATTCTGGGATCGACATCGACGGAATGAAATCGATCGGCTCGGCGCTGCGAGACTTTTTGGGGAATCCGGAAAAATCCGCGATCATCGTCAGCCACACGGAGAAATTTTTGCAGGAAATTTTTGAAAACGAATCCGCTCAAAACCTGCACGTTCACGTGCTCTGCGGCGGAACGATCGTTCGCTCCGGCGACGGAAAATTGATCGCGGAAGTCCACCGCGACGGCTACTGCCCATTTTTGAAAAAAGACGAAAAAACCTGCCCGCTCAAAATTTTGAACAATTTTAGTGATCAAAAAAAATGAACGATTCGCCGCTCAATTTTGATGATTTACAAACGTCGGATCTTCGCACTGGAAATGATCAAACGTACGCGGAGAAATTCGATCGCGGACTGAACAAAAAACTTGTACAAAAAATTTCTTCGGGAAAAAATGAACCCGACTGGCTGCTAAAAATTCGGCTCGCCGCGCTGGAACATTTTGAAGAAATGCCGCTCCCCGCCTGGGGGCCGAGTTTGGAAAAATTGGATTTGGAAAAAATTCGATATTTCACTTCCGCCAGCGATCGCCAAAACGCGAAATCCTGGGACGAAGTCGATCCAGAAATTAAAAAAACTTTTGAAAAATTAAAAATTCCCGAAGCCGAACGCGCCGTCCTTGCGGGCGCCGGAGCGCAGTACGAAAGTGAAAACGTGTATCACTCACTCAAACCCGAGTGGGAAAAGATAGGCGTGATTTTTGAAGATTTTGACGTCGCCGTGAAAAAATATCCGGAACTCGTACGGAAATATTTTAGAAAGTGCGTGCCGATCGCCGATCACAAATTTGCCGCGCTGCACTTCGCTGTTTTTTCCGGCGGAACATTTTTGTTCGTACCAAAAAACGTGAAAATTTCGCAGCCGCTGCAGGCGTATTTTCGGATGAATTCGATGAATCAGGGACAATTTGAACACACGCTGATCGTCGTGGAAAACGGCGCCGACGCGCACTACATCGAGGGTTGCTCCGCTCCAAAATACGGGAGTGAAAGTTTGCACGCGGGCTGCGTGGAAATTTTTGTCGGAGAAAATGCAAAAATGCGGTACTCGTCCGTGGAAAATTGGTCGGCCGACACTTTTAATTTGAACACAAAAAGAGCTCTTGTTCAAAAAAATGGAACGATAGAGTGGGTCGGCGGAAATCTCGGATCCGGCACCACAATGCTGTACCCGTGCTCCGTTCTCACGGGAGAAAATTCGCGCGCAAATCATCTCGGAATCGCGTTCGCCGGAAAAAAACAAAACCAAGACACCGGCGCAAAAATTCTCATTTCTGGAAAAAATTGTCGCGGCTCCGTAATTTCAAAAAGTCTGTCAAAAGACGGCGGAACCAGCACGTACCGCGGAATTGTGAAAATTGGAAAATCCGCAGAAAACGCGATCGTCAACGTCGAGTGCGACGCGCTGCTGCTCGATGAAATTTCAACTTCGGACACCGTGCCACAAATCCAAGTCGAAAACCCGACAGCGTCCGTCACGCACGAGGCGAGCGCGGGAAAAATTTCCGAAGAACTGCTCCTGTATTTTCAGAGTCGCGGGCTCGACGAAGAAACCGCGAAAGGAATCGTCGTCAACGGATTTCTCGATGAAGTTGTCCGCACGCTTCCCCTCGAATTTGCCTCCGAACTCAACCGGCTGATCGAGCTCGAGATGGAGGGCAGTGTGGGGTGATTATTTTTTCAAATAATTCCTACAAATTTTCCAATTCTTCATCCAACTGTTTTTCAAGCTCAGCTTGCTCTTGTTCTATTTTTTCTAGCTCTTTTTGTAGTCGATCCTGTTCACGTTTTTGTCGCTCGCCTACACGTTGATCACGATTTTTTCGCGCCAATTTAGATTTTTTCAATAAATTTTCTTCCAACAAAACTTTTTTCTCTTTTGCCAGACTCAATCGCTTTTGCGCAATATCTTTTTTGGTTGCGACAATTTTCTTTTTCACCTCTGCATTTGGTCCAGTCAAATCCGCGATGGCTGCACAGTCTGCTTCCGATTTTTTCAATTCTTCTTCGTACTGCTTGATCTCCACATCGAGTTTGCTCTCCGAATCCAAACCGTTCTTTTTAACATCTTCAAATGTCGCTCGATCATTTTCAAATTTTTTCCGCGCCACTCGATCGTTGTGATTGGCCGTGGCGACACCAGCGTAAGCCAAACCTGTTCCAACTGCTGCAGCTGCCACACTTCGACCATCTGCAAAACGGATCGTTGAACTTATTGGCACTGGTGGTTTTCTCAATAACTGGGCTTTTTTCATTGCGCTTGTCATTTTTCGAGTATGCTTCGCAATTGTATTTGTGATACCTGCCGCACGTGGCCTTGGAAACATACTTTTCAAATTTCTAATAATCACTCTGTGATTCAAGGCTTCCGCAATCAATGATCTTGATTGTGCTACAGCAGAAGGTGTTCCCGAATGCAAACGTCGTGCCTCTTTAAAAGCTGTTTGCATTTTTTGTGTATATCTAGCAATTTTACTCGGAGAAGCACCCTTTGCACGTAACTTATGAATTTTACTTCTATATTTTGCAGCTTTTCTAAATAAATTCTCAGATCGAATAATATTAAATTCTGCTTTTTTCCACGCCGAAGGTTTCAATATTTTTTCAACGTTTTTCCCCAAACGGCTTGTCGATTTAACCCATTTCAAAGGCTTCAATCCCCAGCGCAACGACGTGAGCGCCAAATCTCCAGCCATCCCCAACGGACGTTTCCCCACTTTTGCCAACCGTTTTCCCAAACCAGACACCCTGGAAGAAACTCCCGCTGGAATTTTTACAACTGTTCCCATTTTTCCAGTAACTTTTGAAACCGCTGCAGCCATTTTTCCAACACGACCTGCTACTCCAGCTCCACGCACAGCACCTGCTGCACCACCAGTGAAAAGAAATGATGCAACATTCCCCGCAATTTCTCCTGCGGCCGCCCATCCTTCTCCGTTTTCTCTCGCTTCTTTTGCCGTCAATGCATCAATCAACCCATCTCGTGCTTTGCTTGAATATTCCCAATTTCCCCAAGAATCCGCAGAAAAAATACCGCCATTTCCTGGCTCATACCCAACCGACAAACTCAAAAGCCCTTCCACAACTTTGTCCGGATCAGTGATCAATGTTCCCACTCCGTCGACCAATCCGCCAGCGGCACGAAGAACTCCTCCCACAACTCCAATCACCGGAATTTTTGCAAGTTTATCTCCAGCCCAGTTCAAACCTTTTGAAACATTTTTTGTTAAATATCCAACCGACATGTCCAAAACAGTTGGCGACATAATTTTGAGCCCATGAATGCAACTCGCTGAATCGTACGCTGCCGCCAACGCGAGATCCGTCTGTGGCGACACTTCCATCACCGAAGATTGAACTTTTGCGTCCAACTCATCCACCGAGGGCTGAATCGCATCTTTTGTTGTTTTTTCAAGATTTTCGACCATCTGATCTACCAACGATTTCCACGGCTCCACCGCCGGATCAACTCCCGCTGGCAAAGTACTTTCAACAGACGCACGAATTCCTTGCGTTGCCGTTTCTGCAGAATTTGTTTTTAAATCCGCAGAACTGGTCGTCAATTTATCTCCGTACGCATCAAGCAAATCTTTTTTCACTTCGAGATCTGAAATTTTATTGTCAAACTGTCCCTGAAAAACATCGCGTTCCTGCTGTAATTTTTCAGCACGACTGTCGCCGAACCAATCGGCTGGACGTTTCTTGTTTTTCTTAATTCCAAGTCCTTCCAATCCCCAACACCCAAAATCAAGAAGGGCGCCCGGGAGAATCGCCACCGAAGCGGCAATACAACGTCCAGCATTTAGAAATGAAAGTTCTGTTTTTTCGTCTTCAAATTTCGCTATTTTTTCTGCAAATTCTGATCCACGCTCCTGCAAAAAGTCTACCTCCATCCCCATTTTTGCAGACTCGATTCGGTGCTGCACAAATCCTTTTTGAACATCATCGTACGATGCTGGATCTGGTGGATCGAGCGCCAACGGCGAAACTTCAAATTTTTCGATCGATTTTTTTCCTGCTAATTCTTTTTCAAAATCTGCAACTGCCGTTTTAATCTGCTCATCAATTTTCCCCAATTCTTCTTGTTGTTGTTTTGCGTTTTCTTGAATTTCTTCTGTTTGCTTTTTTTCAATTGTTTCGAGATCTCCTCGTAATTTTTTTTCTGTTTCTTTTTCGGTGTACACTTTTTCTTTTGCTTCAAAATCAGTTTTTATTTTTTCAAGCTGTTCGGATGTCGCACCAGCTTTTTCTGCAGCAGTGATTGCTGCGCGAGCGGCACCAACTTGTGTTTTTATTTCCGGTAAATTTTCAAGCGTCGGCTCCCCGATCGCATCGACCATTGTTCGCGCTTCGTTTAATTTTTTCTGAATATTTTCTTTTTTCTCAATTTTCACTTTTTCTTTTTCTCGTGCTTCGATCGCTTCAATTTTTTTCAAAAGCGCGTCCATTTTTGGTTTCAATTTTTTGTACTCGGACGATGGAAGCTTGTTCACACGCGCGTGCAATTTATTCCAATCGGTACGAAGTTTTGAAGATGGAATTTTTGAAATCCCGCTGAGCACATCTGAAACATTTCGACTCAATTCATTGAACGCGTCGTTGACTTCGCGCGTTTCAATGACTTCTGCCGCGGTAAAATTTTCGTGATTTTCATGCCCGCTCCCGTTTCCATTTTCGTGATTTCCATTCTCGTTCCCGCCTCCATTCCCATTTCCATGATTTCCGTTCCCGTTTCCATTCTCAACAATAATGCCATTCACGCGCGACTTCACCGCGTCGACTGCCACCACCACTTGATTCGCCAGTTGCTCCAATTCAAATTTGCTTCCTTTCGCTTTAAAAAGTGCATCCTCCGACGGACCGCCGACGATGAATTTTTGTTTTCGGTACGTATTTTCAAGAACGGTCTGGTCTTTTCCCCCACGACGCATCACCGGATTTCTTTTCTCAATATTCCAATTTTCCCCGGAGCGCGCCTCCAATTCCATCTCCAAATTTCGCAGATCCGTCCCAGTCATCGCCCGAACTTTTTCGAACGCTTCCCGTTGCGCAGAACTTTTGAGAATCATCTCGTCCGCCTGTTTTTGAGGTTTTTTGTAATATTTATCTTTGAAGATAAATCGCGCGGCAGGCGCATCATTTCCGAAATTGGCAAACATTTTTTTCATGCAAATGTGCAAAAAATCAAATCATTTTACCAGAAATTCTTTGAAAAATCAACTCGCATTTTGGAAAAAAAATGGCACACTCGCCGCGATGAAATTGGAAAATCCGAGCGGAGAAAAAAAAGTTGTGGTGCAAAAAAATGAGTCGCTCGAAATTTTTTTGGAAGATTTTGCGCCAGGATCGCGAGAATTTTTTTTGGAAATTGAGCTCGCGGAAAATAATTCTCGGTGCAAAATTTTTGGACGCACGCACGCAAAAAATTCAGATAAAAAATCGTGGACAATCGTTCAAAATTTCAACGGAAAAAATCAGATCGGTCAAATCGAACTCCGCGGAGTCGCAGAAAACAAAAGTCATCTCGAACTCAACGCGACCGGAATTTTGGAAAAAAAGTCAGTCGACGCGAACGCACGAATTTCAGAAAAAATACTTCTTTTTGACGATGCTCGCGGACGCGCGCTGCCAATTTTGACGGTAAAAACAGATCACGTAAAATCCGCATCACACGCAGCATCGATCACTCCGGTGAATGACGAAAATTTACTTTTTCTCACTTCTCGCGGAATCTCCCCCGACAAAGCACGACAAATTTTAAAAAATGGCTTTTTACACAAGTGAGTATAAATATTGCTCAAACTTCTTTGTTCCTTTTTTTTGATCTTGAACATTTTTTCTGTACAAATTTGTGAGCAACGTTTTTTCCTGTGATAAAAATTTTGAAGCCGGATCAAAAAATAAAAAAATGAGATGATCCAACTCGTGCGGAAAATTATTTCGTTCGAAAAAAACCGTGGAAAATTTTTCAAATCCACCGGGAACTTTTTCAATTTCCCGCATTTTTTCTGGATATTTTTCCCACAAAAATTGGAAGTTTTCCGTATTTTTCTTCGATCGAGCCGAAGCGTACAAAATCGCAGATTCGGATTTTTTCAAATCATAATTTTTTTCAAGTGCAAAATGGAAGTGCGCGCCGCGCTGCGCCTCGGTTTTTTTGTAATTTGAAATCCGCCGATCCTCCTGCAAAAGCTCAACAACATTTTTTTGGAAATGCGAATTGTACGCCGCCCGAAAATTTCGAAGATAAAAATAGGCGGTTTTCAGTTTCCGTTTGTCGTTGACATCGCCTGTCCGCAGATCAATCGCTCGACCGAAGTGGTGGTGCGACTTTTGGCTGTGTCCATTTTTTTCAGCACCGCCAGACAAAACAAACGAAATATTTTTTTCCGAATAAAAATCGATCTCCAATTCATGAAAATCTTGCGCAAATTGATTCGTAATTTTTTGCAATTCCGGACGCAATTTTGAGTACATGTCGTAGTCATTGTTTTTTATTTCCAGAAACTTTTTTTCGCGCAAAAACTCATTGGTTTGTCCCCAGCGAATTCGCGTACAAAGCGCATCAAACTGCCACGCAGACAAGTTTTCAAATTTCTGATTTTTCGACAATTCCCAGTGCGAATCGGCAACAAATTTTTTGACGTGCGCAGGATTTTTCATCAACTGAATCAAATTTTCTCGCGTGGAGAAAAAAACTGCATCCGGCAAAAATCCGTTCGCGTTGTGCATTTTTTTCAGCGTCATATTTGCGCGGTACACATATTTTTTGGAAAACTCCGGAAAATCTTTTGAATCGAGTAAAAATTCTGAAAATTTTTCTGGCAATTTTGGCGCTGGTGGCGCGGAAATTTCTGGCTCGAACGGTTTCGGGAAAAATTCATCGCGAACTTCTCGAGAAAGTTCTCCGGGTTCGAAATCCGGAAATTTTTGTACGACAAATTTTTGTGCCGTCCGATCCGCCATAATTTTTTGTTCCGACTCAAATTTTGTTTTCAAATCCAAATCCAACAACGAAACCGACGTTTCTGCCTGCGTGGAAACTTTTTTTCGTTCGAGTTTTTTCTGCTCTTCCAATTTTTGTTTTTCAAGTTTTAATTTTTGTTTTTCAAATTCTGTCGTTGCATTTTTTTCAATTTCTTGAAATTTTTCCGTGGCAAAATTCGCCCCCAAAAGTTTTTTGACCGGCACGCGAACCGATTCGCCGTCGCGCATTTTGAAATCTTTTTTCCCGTTCATCGCCGCAATTTCTTCTGCGATAAAATTCCAATCCTGCTTTTCCCAATTTCCCGCAGACATTTTCAAACCGCGCACCAAAAGCCCGTACAGCGTTTTGTCCCGCGCGAGATCGAACGAAATTTCAACGAAAAATTCCCCATTTTTATTTTTTTCAACACGAGAAAAATTTTTCACTTTCCCCGATTTTTGAGCAAAATAATTGTTCAACCTTTCTGTCACAAAATCTGATTTTGTTTTTTCAATTTCATTTTTCAAATTTTCTGGCAATTCCAATTTTTGCGGAGAATTTTCAAAATTTGCGGAAACTTGCTCAAGAGTATTTTTTGACATCTTGCCATTTTAACATTTTTTCACTAAAATTTCCAGTACAAAAAAACCGCTCGAAACCCGCGCAGTTCAAATTTGAAAACTCTGGGAGTGAAAAACATGTATAAAATAGTCATGAATTCCACTCTCTCAATTTCATTACGACACAAACGTCGCTTTGAAATTTTTGTAGTCAAGTAATATCATGAGGATAAAACCCGACAATAAAGAGAATATTATACTCATCAATACTCCTAAGGGTTGATGATTCTTCCAAACAGCATGCTCGGCAGAACCTTCAATTCGATTTTCCCATCCCTTACTGTTCCACAATGGAGCTGGCAAGGAAAAGGCATAGGCACCATCAATAACTCTATCCGATCCCTGCAAAACTTGCAGTTCCTCGAATGAATTTACTTTAAATAATTTTTTGATATCGACTTTGTTGGTTGCCCAACTTTCAGCGAAAGCATCACTGTATTCTGTTGCGTAAAACATTTTTACAATGCTTTTTGCAACTGGCATCTCCGCGATTAAGAACGAAAATACGAAAAATAGCGCACTAAATATAAGTGCATAAACATAATTTTTCATGGCTTTTGTTTTAGTTAATAATAGATTATTTGTAAGGATTCTGCCTACTTCAAACCAAAATAAACACAACCTTACAAATAACCATATTCAATCAACATACATGCTTTTCTCCCACAATTTTCAAAAATGATACTTCAAAGAGCTTGTCTACTATAACCAAAGAAACAAAGAATGTCAACTTTTGTTCGAACTATTTATCTTCCACCGCTTTCATCGAAAGCTGCGTGCGTCCCATTTTATCAACACCGATCAATTTTACAGTAATTTTTTGCCCTTCTTTTAATTCATCTGAAACATTTTCAACGCGATGATTTGCAATTTCTGAAACGTGCACGAGCGCTTCTTTTCCTGGCAAATATTCAACAAATGCGCCGAAATCCATCACATTTTTGACCGTCGCATTTTCGAAAACATCGCCAACTTCTGGTTCGTACGTGAGCGCTTTTATTGCCGCAATTGCACCTTTCGCTTTTTCTCCGTCGACCGAAGAAACCATCACCAATCCGTCGTCCTCGATGTCGATTTTTACGTCGAAATCTGCGCAGAGTCCCTGAATTGTTTCTCCACCTTTTCCGATCACCACTCGAATGTATTCTGGATTGATGTGAAAACTCGTCACGCGCGGCGCGAACGAACTCATTTCTGATCGCACTTCTGGAATCGCAGATTTCATTGATTTCAAAATCTCGGTGCGTCCGACAGTCGCCTGCGCAAGCGCTTCTTTGAGAAGTGACATGTCCAAACCCTTCAATTTGATGTCCATCTGCAACGCGGTCAAACCGTTTTCGTCGCCGCAAACTTTCAAATCCATATCTCCGCAGAAATCTTCCTGCGCCTGGATGTCGGATAAAATTTTGTAATTTCCATCCTCGTCGGTCACCAATCCCATCGCAATTCCAGAAATTGCCGATTTGATCGGAATTCCACCGTCCATCAACGCGAGCGTCGATCCGCAAACCGATGCCATCGAACTCGATCCATTGCACGCGAGAATTTCTGAAACGAGCCGCAACGTGTACGGAAAATTTTCTTCTTTTTTTGGAATCACGTACTCCAGCGCGCGCTCTGCCAAAGTTCCGTGTCCGATTTCTCGGCGTCCGGTTCCACGCAGCGGTCGCACTTCTCCAACAGAATATGGCGGAAAATTGTAGTGGTGAATATATTGTTTTTTGTATTCTGGTCGATCTGGATCGTCGAGAATCTGTTCGTCGCTCGGCGCACCGACCGTCAAAACCGTCAACGCCTGCGTGTCTCCTCGTTCAAACAATCCTGTTCCGTGCAGTCGTGGAAAAATCCCCACTTCAGAATTCAGCGTTCGAATTTCCTCGGCGCCGCGTCCATCGAGACGTTTTCCTGTTTTCAAAATTTGGTTTCGCAGAACTTTTTTAAATTTTTTGGTAAAAAATTCGAGCAAGTCCCCTTTCTTCAATTCGTCGTTTTCAATTTGATCTGCACACGCATCGAGAAGTTTTTGTTCTGCGGCGTGAATTGCCGTGTGTAATTCTTTTTTTGATCCACCAGAAATATTTTCAAAATCTGAATCCGTCAAAAATTTATCCACTGCCACTTCGGCCGCTGGATCGATCTGACGAAACTGTGGCTCTTTTGCAACCACCTCGTGTTTTGCTGCAAATTCTCGCTGCGCGACGCACAATTTTTTGATGTGTGTGTGCGCAAACTCAAATGCTTCGATCATTTTATCGTTTGAAACCAAATTGGCTCCGGCCTCCACCATCATAATTGCTTCCTCCGATCCCGCGATGACCAAATCAAGATCACCTTTTTCACTTTCTTCAAATGTCGGATCGAGAAAAAATGATCCATCTTCTTTCATTCCCACGCGAACCGCCGACACTGGTGCTTCGATCGGAATTCCTGAAAGTTGAACCGCCATCGACGCACCGGTGATCGCTGTCGCCGCGAGCGAACGCGTTCCGTCAGTTTGCAACATCGTCGCGATGAGCTGCACGTCGTTTTGCATTCCTTTTGGAAACATCGGTCGCAATGGACGATCCATCATTCGTGCGATCAAAATCGCACTTTCGGGTGGTCGACCTTCTCGTTTCATAAATCGTGAACCTTTAATTTTTCCAGCAGCGTAAAACTTCGATTCGAAGTCACACATCATTGGGAAAAAATCGATTCCCTGTCGTGGCGATTCCGACATTCCTGCGGTCGCGAGCAAAACACTTTCGCCGTATTTTACGACACAAGACCCCTGCGCCAAATTGGCTAAGTTTCCGGTCTCGAATGTGAACTCTCGTCCCTCGAGATCGACTGAAAACGTTTGTACGTTTTTCATGGTATAAATGTGATTAGTTTTTTAAGAAAAGCCGCACAGTTTTTGAAAACAAAATTCTGCGCAGAAAAGAAAAACCCCCGACAAGTCGGGGGCTAAAATTATTTTCGAAGTCCAAGCGACGCAGCAACCTCTTGATATTTTGCTGGATCGTTCATTTGCAGGTGTCGAAGTAGTCGTCGACGTTTTCCCACCATTCCGAGCAAACCGTGCCGAGAATGTTTGTCTTTTTTGTGAGTTTTCAAGTGCTCACCCAGGCTCGTGATTTTTTCGGTTAAAATCGCCACCTGTACCTGCGAAGAACCCGTATCCTTCGCATGCGTCTGAAATTTTTTCATGACGCCCTTTTTGTCGTCTTTTTTCATCTTTTTAAAATTATTCGCGCAAATTGTACAAGGAAATTTTACGCGGTCAAATTTATCGTACGTTTTCTTCAAAAAATTCAACAATCGCGTCGGAGCGCACGACAAAAATTTCCGCCGCCACCGGACTCGATCCAATCACCACGCCGAAAATTTTTCCAGAATCGCCAAAAATCGGCAGCCCCGACTCGATCGCAGAAGTCACGCCGCTGACGACAAATCGCTTATTTTCTACCCGCAAAACTTTTCCACTCTGGTGTGCACCGTGCGACATCCAAAAAACTTCATTTCCCACCACGGGCGGATGAGATGCAAAATTTGGAATTTTTTCGAGAACCGTCGGTGCGTGAAAAAAAATTATTTTTTGAGACAAAAATTTCGCTGCAATTTCGAGCACCTGCTCATTCCAAAAAAAATCTTCTGGACCAGATTCTGCTGCAACGAGAAAATTTTCTGTCAATGGAATCGCCACCGCCACCGGTTTTTTTTCGAGATCAAAAATTGTAATTTGCGCAGGAGTTTCTATCTCCATCGGCACTGCCGGAGCGCACGCCGACGCAAAAATTGCACACAGCATTCCCGTCAACCAAATTTTCATTTCGCTCGATTCTTGCAAAAAATTTTGACATCCGCAATCAAAATGCACAAAATACCGCCCGCGAGCGATTAGCTCAGCTGGCTAGAGCGCCTGCTTGACTCGCAGGAGGTCACAGGTTCGAATCCTGTATCGCTCACCATCTTTGAAAATTTCCACAAATCTCCGAGCGGTTAGCTCAGCTGGCTAGAGCGCCTGTTTCACTCACAGGAGGCCACAGGTTCGACTCCTGTACCGCTCACCACAGTGCAAATCGCACGATTTTAGACAGAGATTTGGAAATTGACAAATTTGTGAAAAATTCTACACTCGCGCCGCATTTTATTTTCAAAAATCTCATGCCCATCATCAAATCCGCCATCAAACGCATGCATCAAACAAAACGACGCACGCAAAAAAACGTGATCGTCAAAAAAGGATTGAAAGAAACACTCAAAAAATTTTTAGGACTCATTGCTGAAAAGAAAATGACGGAAGCGACAAAATTGCTCCCAGAAGTTCAGAAAAGAATTGATCTCGCGGTGAAAAAGAATTTGATGCACGCCAACAAAGCCGCACGTCAAAAATCACAATTTGCGAAAATGATCACGAAAACACCGGCGAAAAAAGTAGCCGCGCCCGCAACGGAGAAAAAAGAGCCCGCAGCAAAAAAACCTGCCGCTCAAAAAAAAGAAGCGGAGAAAAAATAGTTTCTCTCAAAATTTAGAAATTGAAAAAGTCCGCATCACGCGGATTTTTTTTTTGGAAAAAAAAGTCCTCCCAGAGAAATCTGGGAGGATTCATAATAAATTATTCAATTTATCGAACCTAAAAAACGATTCTTTGTTTTTTTCTGCTTTTTAATACTCTTCCTCAGGATAAAAACGCCAAAAGCAATAACACAAAAACACACGAAACAAATCCGCAGAACTGTTGTTCATAATTTCATTCATAATTATTTTCTCCTTTTTTTAAAATTTAAATAAATTACTCATATTTATAAATACCTGAATGCGCAACGGATACACTCATTGCACATAATGCGATCCCACAACATACCAAAAATGGAATCCCGAAAAAAATAAAAAAAATCATCTGCCCCATTGCGTCCACTTTCACAAAATCCTGCATCCCTGGACACCAGACAATTAAATACTCGTCTCTGAAACTTCCCTCAATTTCGAAATACCGCAAACGGCATTTTGTTTTTTCCCGAATCGAATCAAATTCATTTTTTTTTGCAAAAACAAATTTTAAACGTTCACCTCGTTCGTCCAAATATTTGACTATCTTTTTTTCAGAATCCCAGCCAGTCGGGCTTCCTGCGTGTACAAACCCTTGATGTGAACTCAGGAATTTTGAAAAGTTTTTAAACTTCGAAATTTTCTCCGGATCCAAAATAATTTTTTCAAAATCAGCCGTCATTTTTATCCTGACAATCGAATCAGGAGTCAAAAAATAACAAATAATCACAACGATGACGATCAAAAAAACGCTCAGTATTTTAATCCCTTTTTTTTGTTTTTCATAATTTTCACTTTTTCTATTTTAAATTCATAATTTCGATTTTTCAGATTGATAATTTGAAAGAACTGCCAACTAATTTTGTCGACTGGATTCTCACCAAAAGAACCAACAAACAAGAAATCAATCGCACGTCAACATTTATATTTTTCACAAAATATGTCAAACAATTAAAATAAAAAAATCACGCAGATTTTTTCGTAGAAAGTTCGTCCCAAATCCACACTGCAATTCCGAGAGAAACGAACGTGTCGGCGAGATTGAAAATCGGAAACGACCAAAATGCGAGAAAATCTGTCACCGCCCCGAAAAAAATGCGGTCGATCAAATTCCCCACCGCTCCGGAAAAAACAAACGCCGCGGCGATTTTTTGAAGTTTTGAAACCGGCGAAAACCAGAGAAATTTTCCGAGGAAAAAGAGCACCACCAACGTCACCGGAACGAGGATCCAGCGCGCCATCGGAAACGAAAATGCGATGCCAGAATTTTCGACAAACTGCAACCGAAAAAATGGAAAAACTTCTCGAGCAGGATCGAAATTTTGTCGAGCAAAAATTTTACTCAACTGATCCAAAATCACACCACCGAAAATGAGAAATAAATATCGCATTAATTTATATTTTTCATGAAATATTTTTCGCAGAAAACTTTTTCAGAAAAATTGGCAGCAATATTTTTTCAAAAACTTTCACCACCACCGCAGGAATTTTAAATTCTTTTTTCGAAACCGCGCAGACTTTTTTCATCTGCAGAAAATCTGCCAGACTTCGCGGAAAAAATCAAAATAATTAACTTTTTATTTTTTTTATTTAAAAAAAAACAGTGTTCTCGATTTATTTTTTGAAAGACTTCGGGAGCCACCCCGCTCTTTTGAAATTTCGAGAAAAAAATAAATTTTTAAAATTATTTTTTACAAAAGACTTATTCCAATTCCATGAAAAATGGTTGCCAGAATATTGATGCCTAAAATAATTGAAATGATGGAAATTCGTTGTTTTTTTGTAAGTTTTCGCTTTTTTAATTCGAGTTGGTCAAATAAAAGTGCGAAAAGAAGAAATGTGAGAAAGAGCAGTGATAAACTTATCGCCAGTGGTGCTTCTTCACCAGTTTTTAACACGATCTCAATTCCCCAGATAATAATCCTTGTTGCGATAGCAGGACCAACAACTCCAACGAGAGATTTCCAAAAAGACAGCCGTATTTTTGTGTATTTGCGAATGCGGTTTTGATAAACAAAAGGGAGTGAGATGGCAGCAACCAAACCGAGAAGCAAAAATATGTAAACCATGTGGAAATTTTAAATGACTTTCCTATTTTTTTCAAACTTTTTTCAGTACAAATATTTCCGTTTGTTGGCGTTGTGGTCGTCGAGCGTGCGACCGAAATGAACTTGTCCGGTGTTGTCGTGCAAATAATAATAAAATTCTGTGTCGAGCGGATGCACCGCTGCGTCGATCGATTCGAGCCCCGGATTGGAAATCGCCGTCGGCGGCAATCCCAATTTCCGTCGCGTGTTGTACGGCGAATCGGATTGAAAATCTTCGGTGTACAACGGCCGTTTCCAGTCGCCAATTTCGTAGCGCGTGGTCGCGTCGATCCCGAGATGAATTTTTTCGTCGAGTCGCTTCCAAATCACATCCGAGATCATCTGTTTTTCGGTGAAACTGTCGCCGTGCGCTTCTCGTTCGATCATCGACGCCACGATCACAATTTCATTCAGAGTTCTTCCTGATTCGGAAACGTCGCGCCGCAAATCATCGATCTGCGCGAGAAAAGTATCGTACAATCTTTGAATAAAATTTTTGTTCGAAAAACTGTTCGGATTCACAAAATACGTACTCGGAAACAAAAATCCCTCGAGCGACGAAATGCGAAAACCCAGATCACAAAAATTCGCACAATCGAGAAAATCACCCGGATCAATCAGTGATTTTTTTGATAAAATTTCGTCGATCTGCGCAATCGTGCTGCCCTCCGGAATCGTCACCCGCAGCTCCGAACCTTTTCCTGTTTGCAAAATTTCTGCCACTTCGGCAAACGTCAAATTCCGCGTGATCACGTACTCGCCGGCCTGTAATTTTGCCGCTAATTTATTTTTTTTTGCCCAAATTTTGAAACTCCACGCATCGCGCACGAGTTCTCTTTCTTCCAAAATTTCTGAGATTTTGGCAAGCGACATCCCGCGCGAAATCGTGACAGAAACCCGCGCCGTTGAATCCGAATTTGGCAGTGTCCAGGACAAATGGAGCCGCGCGCCCGCGTACACCAGCGCGATTAACGCCACAACGAGGAGAAACTTTTTCATTTTGAAGAAAATTTATTGCGGCCCTCCGAGACCGGGAAATCCACCCATCACTGATTTCATTTTTTCTGCGGAAACCTGTTGTGCTTTTTTTGTCGCACGATTCGTCGCGTCGAGAATCGATCGCTCCAGCTTTTTTTTGTCGGACAAAATCGCGTCATCCAAAATTTCAACAGAAATCATTTCCTGTTCGCCAGAAACTGTAACTTTTACGCCGTCGGATTCGGCAAAAACATAAATTTTTGCGAGTTCTTTTTTAATTTTTTTCGCTTCTTTTTGAAGTTTGTACATGTCACCGAGTTGCCCCAACATTCCCATTTTTTTGAAAGTTAAAAATCTTTTGAAGTGTACCGAAAAAAAAATTTTTGCCAAAAAATTATAAAATTCGCGTCACCAATTTGCATTTTAAAAAAAACATTGGTACAATGTCCCGATTTCTTAAATTTTTAAAAAATGAAAAAATCAAAAATAATGGCGTCAAAAGAGTCGATGTTGCTGTCGAAAGAAATTTTCAAAAATCGTTCGACGCAAGTGGTGACGAGCATTCTGTTGGTTGTTGTGTTGGGAATTCAGGTGTACCTGTTTTTGACTGTCAATCAAATTATGCAGGAAGCACTCGCCGCCAACATGTTTTAATTTTGAAAATTTTAAAAATGAAATCGACAAATTCTCGTACAAATCGAGAGCGTGATGAACTCTTGGTACATTTGGATCGAATCCGAAAAACTCAATTTTTGTTGCTCGGCGCGGTAATTGTGCTGATGGGAGTTCAAATAATTTCGCTCCTCTGTCTGAACTAAAAATGTATTCATCTTTTTAAGATTTAAAAATCTCGTTTTGTGGGAAGCGAGATTTTTTTGTGAAAAAAAGGAGGAAAGGTTTGAACTTCTGTGAAAATTTTACTAGAATTCTGCCGAATTTTTTGAAGAAAAAAAATGACCGCAGATCAAAAATACGATGCCAGTTCGATCCAGGTTTTGGAGGGACTCGAACCCGTTCGAAAACGTCCCGGAATGTACATCGGATCGACGGACGAACGCGGACTGCACCACCTCGTGTGGGAAGTTTTGGACAACGCAATCGACGAAGCGATGGCGGGACACTGCGAACAAATTATCGTCAAAATTCACGAAGATGGCAGCTGCAGCGTCAGCGACGACGGCCGCGGAATTCCCGTGGAAAAACATCCACAAACTGGAATCAGCACCGTGGAAACTGTGTTGACGGTTTTGCACGCCGGAGGAAAATTTGGCGGCGGCGGATACAAAGTTTCTGGCGGATTGCACGGCGTCGGAGTCTCGGTGGTCAACGCACTTTCGACACGAACAGAAGTCACCGTCGACCGCGAAGGCGTCAAAAGTTTTGTCGCATTTGAAGGCGGCGCACCTGCCGATCCACTGGGTCCAATCGGCGACGCCGATCGCCAGGGAACAATCGTGCGATTTTGGCCTGATCCCAAAATATTTGAAACACTCGATTTTGATTTTGGAACAATTAAAAAACGCGTTCGCCAGCAGGCGTACCTGACAAAAGGCGTCACAATCACGTTTCACGACGAACGAAAAAACGAGGAAAAAGAATTTTTTCCGCAGGTCACACAGTTTTATTTCGAAGGTGGAATTTCTAGTTTTGTCCGACACATCAACGAAGATCGCGATCAAATCGGCCCGATCATCATGCTCGAAGATGAAATGAGCGACATCGCCGTCGAAATTGCGATGCAGTACACACAAGAATTTCGAGAATCGGTTTCGAGTTTTGCAAATAATATTCAAACCGCGGAAGGCGGAACACACGTCACTGGATTTGCCGCAGCGCTCACCCGAGTGATGAATAAATACGCGCGCGAAAACGGATTTTTAAAAGAAAAAGATCCAAACTTCAGCAGCGAAGATGTTCGCGAAGGATTGACGGTGATCATCAGCGTAAAAGTTCCCGAGCCACAATTTGAGGGGCAGACAAAATCCAAACTCGGAAATTCGAATGTCCGCGGAATTGTTGACAAAGTTTTTTCTGAGAAATTCACAGAATTTTTGGCAGAAAACCCGAACGACGCAAAACTGATTTTGAATAAATGTTCGCTCGCTACCCGAGCCCGACTCGCCGCTCGTGCCGCTCGTGACACGGTAATCCGAAAGGGAGCCCTCGAAGGAATGACGCTCCCGGGAAAACTTTCGGATTGCAGCAGCAAAATTCCAGCCGATTCTGAAATTTTCATCGTCGAGGGAGATTCCGCTGGCGGTTCGGCAAAACAAGGACGCGATCGATTTACTCAGGCGATTTTGCCACTGCGCGGAAAAATTTTAAATACTGAAAACTGCCGACTCGATCGAATGCTCGCAAACACGGAAATTAAAGCGTTGATCGTCGCGATGGGCGCAGCGATCGGAGAAGAATTTAATTTAGAAAAACTCCGCTACCACAAAATCGTGATCATGACAGATGCCGATGTGGACGGAGCGCACATCCGGACACTTTTACTGACACTTTTGTACCGACATTTTCGCCCGCTCGTCGAAGGTGGATTTGTGTACGTCGCGCAGCCGCCGCTGTACAAATTGGCAAAAGGGAAAAAAATTTGGTACGCGATGAGCGACGAAGAAAAAGACGCGATCGTCACCGAGCACGAAATCAAAGGCGACAACATTCAGCGCTACAAAGGTTTGGGAGAAATGAATCCGGATCAGCTCTGGGACACGACGATGAATCCCGAAACGCGCACGCTCCTGCAAATTTCAGTTGCGGACGCCGAACGCGCCGATCACGTTTTCAAAGTTTTGATGGGCGACGAAGTTCTCCCCCGCCGCCGATTTATTCAGACGCACGCGGCCGAAGTCAAAGATTTGGATATTTAATCTTTCCCGTCGGAAAGCCACCGAATTTTTGGCTGAACCGTCGTGTCGGTTTTTTCGATAATTTTGAGAATTTTATTTTTCAAAGATTCTCCGAGCGCCACCACGGCTGTTTGCGATTCCGAATCCGATAATTTTTTTTTGGAAATTTTTTTCGAAGGACGCTGCATAAATTTACCATAAAGCCGAACAAACTCCTGACGAAATTCATCAGATTTATTTTCAAGTTTTTAACTCTCCTCGTCCCATTTTTTCCATTTTTTTATAAAAGCAGCCGAAACCCCCAAATCTTCCAAAAAAAGCACGAAACCATCTTTTTTATAATTCAGAAAATACCGCATCTGAAACCGCAGTCGCAAATTTTTTCCGAGTGTTTCAAACAATCGTGGTTTAAATTTATCCACCGTTTTTCAGTTAAAAAAATAGCCAAACTTTTCGCGTTCACTCTCAATAATTTCTTTTGTCATTCCCAATAATTTTTTCAAAACGAAGAATCGATCTGACAAAATTTTAAACATTTCCAAATCCATGTTTTCATTTTCTGGATTTCGCAAAAAACCAAGATCGATCAATTTCACAGTTTTTTCCGCATCATCCACTTTTTGGATCTCAACCTGAATTTGCAACAAATTTAATAAATTTTCCTGATTTCCGGCCGTCTCACTCCCACCAAAAAAAATATCCGACATCTTGGATTTTACCTCCAAAAGCACCACGAATTTTTCTGCTGCAATCCGATCTATCGAGTATTTTTCACTGCGTCTTTTTTCAAAATGATCCCCAACTCTGGAAACCCGTGGCCCCAAATCAGCAGAATCGCCTATTTTCTTCTCCCAATACAAATCTTGTTTCTTTGACATTTACACAAAAAATACATAATTACCGAGAAAAGTCAATTTTAGTCCACATCAAAAATCTGGCGCAACGCCCAGTCGACCAGTCGAAATTTTATTTTCCGAACGCCAGAAAAATCACGCTGCACAAACGAAATCATCGTCTGCCCCGCTACTTCGCGAATTCGCAAATTTTCTTCAAAAATCCCCCGCAACGCTGGATCAAACTGAAATTTTATTTTTTTCTCGTCACAAAATGAAATCAAATTTAACGTGTGCTCAAACGCGTCACACTGCACGATCGCGGAAATTTTTTCGTCCGCGCAGACTTTTTCGAGTTTGTCGAGTTTTCCTAAAATTTGAGTTCCAGAAAAATTTTTTGCCAATCCGTACGGATCGATCACGCCGACAATTTTGTACGGAGCAAACCGATCATTTTGAATTTTGGAAACAAGTTTTTCCGCGACACGATTGGCTCCGATGATCAAAGTTTTGTACACATTTTTTGATCGCTTTTTTTGGCGGGATAAAATTTCTCGAAAAATAATCCGGGAAAACCACAGCCACAGATTTGCGAAAACAAAAATGTACACGCCGATCAATCGAGAAAACAAAATTTCTCGCGGAAAAAAATACGACACGATGAGAAATCCCACCGCCACCACGCCTCCCGTCAGCGCGAGCGCGTCCTCAAACCACGCCCGAAATCCGGAACGCGGCGGAAGTCGATAATATTTTGTGAAAACGAGAAACCCGATCCACACCGCCGTCCCGGCGAGCGCGAGCAGCGCAAATGTCAGAAACGGGAAATCCGTGGAAAAAATCCAGCCCACGCGCACAAAATACGCGATCAAAAACGCCGCGTACACGCCGAGCGCGTCGAGCAAAATTTGGAACAATCGCCACCAGATCCACTGCCGAAACATCGCCGGAAGTGTACCAGATTTTTTGGAAAAACAAATTCTTGAAAATTACAAACTCAAACTGCAACCAGTCCCCCCCACCGACTCAAAAGTGTTGTCCGCAGAACAAATTATTTTACAAGTCCACGCGGGATCTGCAGCTCCATCACTCGGACGGATTAAAAATTCTCCCGTTAAATATCCTGATTTTTTCCAATAAACACCAACATTCACCGCTGCATCATCTTCATTGTACAAAATTGCCGCATCGATTCCGTCCAGAGTTCCCTCCACAAATATTGCCGCCGCCGCAGGCAGAACGTCACCGTCCGAATAATCTATCAATTCCGCCCCCGTCGCACTCAAACTTTCTGCATTTGCCGCCACAAAAAAATCTTCGTCAGAAAAACAATAAAAATACCCGAATCCTAATTTTCGCTCCGGCAACGAAAAATCATGGTCGGAAAAAAGCGTCGTAAAATCTGAATAATTGTACGGATTACTCGTTTTCCCCGCAGAATCGATTTTCACCATTTGCGCGATTGCCTCGATCGCGTTCAATTTTGCCACGTCGCGCGCCTCGGTGATCGCCCCACGAAACGAACTCACTCCGATCGTCGAAAGAATTCCGATGATGACGATCACCACCAGCAGCTCGATCAGAGTGAATCCGCGTTTTTTTTTCGCGAAAAATTTGCATTTTATTTTCACGGAGAAATTGTAAAACAGAATCACCGATCAGACAACATCTCCCCACTCGCCTCAAGTTAAAAAAACCGAACCCGGGTTCTAGAACCCGGGTTCAAAACTCTCCCCTCTCGCCCCCCTCATCGAGGGGGGAAATCCCGCGCCTGCGGGATGGGGAAAAACCGGTGTCAAAAAAAGCCCCCCCCCGCTGCTCACACCCCCAATCCAATCCCGGGCTCTGTTCACCGCTCAATCCGCAGAGCCCAAACTCAATTCTTAAACCGAACCCGGGTTCTAGAACCCGGGTTCAAATTCAAAAAAATTCAAAAAAATCGAAAAGCCCCCCGCTGCTCACACCCCCAACCCAATCCCGGGCTCTGTTCGCCGCTCAATCCGCAGAGCCCGGGATTCATTCACAAATCCCAACCAACAAAAAAACCGCCCCGAAGGGCGGCTTTTATATTTTCAATATTTCAAAACTAAAACTAGTTAATTTTTCCTCCCGTATAAACAGCCAATGTTCCAGCCACATTTCGCGCATCAAACGTGCCCGCAGTTGATTCCGAAATGACAGCATGCGTCGTTTCTTCTATACAAGAGGTAGAAATCATCGTCTCAACCAACGCCACTGCATCTGGTGTTCCTGAAACAAATCCTCCATCGGAAGCATCATTACACATAACTACGTAAAATTCAGTAGCATCAGATGTCAAATAACCAAAATAAACATCTGTATTTCTCGTTAAAGAAGGCATTTCATAATCGTTCGCCGCAATCATCGCCTGCAGATCAGCATCCGCAAAATCATACGGAGTAAGTTCTTCGTCCGCACTATCCACTTTTATCATCAACGCAATGTTATCAACCGCACTTTGACGGATTGCGTCCCGCGCATCTCCAAAATATCCACGGAACGTCGCCGTTGAAATCGTCGCGAGGATCCCGATGATCACGATCACCACGAGCAGCTCGATCAGGGTGAAACCGAAATTTTTCTTTTGCATTTGTTTTTGTGTTAAAAAATGAAAAGTTGTTTCTTCATTCGAGACTTTAATTTGCTCCCCCCGAGAAAACAACTTTTTTGTTCAAAAAAAGGTAGCATTTCTCACAATTTTGTGTCGTTGCAGTATTTTTACAAAAACAGAGCCCGGACTTTATCCGCTGCTCACTCCGCCAAGTCCGGGCTCGAAAAACGATCCAAAACTCCCTCGATTCGCACCGTCGCGTCGAGGTTTTCTGGGAATTGAAATTTTTCTCCCGTGACACGTTCAAAAAGCTCGATGTACCGCGCGCTCGCCTCCGCCCGAAGTTCGTCGTCAAGAAATTTTCCCGGATCAGCGTCCGCGTCGTCCACGTCGTACCCACGATCCACGATCGCCGATCGAACAAATTCTTTGCTCAACGCTTCCGGCTCCTGGCCTACGTTAAAACGCGCGTCGTACGAATCCGCGATCCAAAATCGAGAACTGTCGGGCGTGTGCACTTCGTCGATCACGATCAAATTTCCGTCCGCGTCGATTCCCATTTCGTATTTTGTGTCGACGAGAATCAGTCCCCGCTCGGCGGCAATTTCCTGCCCGCGGGCGAACATTTTCAGCGCGTATTTTTCACATTTTTCCCAGATTTCCGGCGCGATTATTTTTTGAGATAAAATTTCTTCACGAGAAATCGATTCGTCGTGCGCCCCGGGTTCGGTCGGCTTGGTCGTCGGAGTCACGATCGGAGCTGTAAATTTCTGATTTTTCTTCATTCCCGCGGGCATCGTCAATCCGCAAATTTCACGATTTAAATGCTGGTACGCGTACCAACTCGAAGTTTTTGTCGTGCCCGTCAAATACCCGCGAACGATAATTTCGATCGGGAGAACTCGCGCATTTTTTGTGAGCGAAATGTTTGGATCCGGCGTTGAAATCAGGTGATGCGGAATCAATCCGTCCATTTTTCGAAACCACCACGCCGCGATTTGATTCAAAACTTGACCTTTGAACGGAACCGTTCCGAGAATAAAATCGAACGCAGAAATCCGGTCGGTGACGACGATCGCGCGAGTATTTTCATCGAAAACGAAACTTTCGCGAACTTTTCCAGAATGATGCGAAACCGCCCCAGAAAAAGAAATTTTGTCGACCGTCGAACCCAGTGCCAGTTTGATTTTTTCGTTCATCGTTTCAAAAAGTTTTCAAAAAATATGCGCCGATATTTTGACACAAAAAAAGAAACAAGACAATCCAGCTCCTCATTTTTTTGGAAACGCTCGATTTCAATTTTGCTGCCAAAAATTAAGTTCTGGCGTTTTCCCTTTTGGAATTTGTGCTGCTCGAATTTCCTCAATTCGTGATCGAACTTCTTCCGTCTTTCTTTCGACCGATTCATCCGGCTCCACCAGATTCTGTAAAAAAGCTGGCAGTCCAAATTTATTTATAATTTCCTTGGCCGACATTCCCTCAAACTCCGAATTATCTGCACTCATTTTTAGAAAAAATTATTTTCATTTAATATTTTTAGGTTTTTTTATTTTTTGTCAATTTTTTTTGTTCGTGCTAATCTTCTCTCGATGATTTTCGACATTTTGACAATTTTCCCGGAAGCGTTTGAAAGTTTTTTGAAATCTTCAATCATCGGTCGCGCAATCACTGCAGGAAAAATAAAAGTTCGACTGCACGACATTCGAGAATTTTCAACGGACAAACACAAAAAAGTCGATGACGTTCCGTTCGGTGGTGGCGCCGGAATGTTGATGATGTGCCAGCCACTTTTTGACGCGATCGAGCACGTAAAAAAATTGGAAAAAGACGACGCTCCCGTAATTTTTATGACGCCATCGAACAAGAATTTTGATCAAAAAATGGCAGAACGATTTTCTGAACAAAAAAAATATTCACGAGTAATTTTATTGTGCGGAAATTATGAAGGAATTGACCAGCGCGTACGCGACGCACTCGTGGACGAGGAGATTTCGGTGGGAAATTTTGTTTTGACTGGCGGCGAACTTCCGGCACAAATTTTTATTGACGCGGTGGCGCGACTGCTCCCCGGCGTGATCGGAAAAGAAGAAAGCCACCAGGAAGAAAGTTTTAGCGAAAAACTCGGGCGCAAAAACCTCGAATATCCGCAGTACACGCGGCCTGCGAAATTTCGAGAAATGGAAGTTCCCGAAGTTCTCATTTCTGGCCACCACGCAAACATCGAATTGTGGCGAACACAAAACTGCAAAAAACAAGACTGAGACTTGAATTTCCTAAAATTCTGTGGTACAATTTCTTGAAATATTTTTTGAAAATCAAATGAATCAGCCAAAACCTCTCGGTCTCTCACAAATTTTTATGCGGTTTTTCACCGGACTGGGTGCCGGATTCACCGGAAGTATCGTCCTGGGAATCGTGTTATTTTTGACCTGGGGAATCGTCGGAAACACGCTTTCCGCAACGCCAACGATGCCCGACGATCTCGGACTTTCAATCGCTCCAAATTCAACACATCCGTTGTTTTTATTCTTCGTTATTTTGGGCGTTTTTCTGAGCATTTTAATTGCAAATCTCGCCAACGTATTATTGATCGGAATCGTGGACGAAAAATATCAGCATCGATCAACACTGCTCAGCCACACATTTTTTGGAAATCTGGCACTTTTGCTTTTGATCATTCCGGTGTATTTTGCGGTCGCCAAAACCTGGGGACCAGAATCCGCGGGATTTGCCGCACTTTTCCACGTGATTATTTCTTCGCTGTTTTCATTTTTTGTACTAGAAGTTTTGAATGAAAAAAAATATCTGATCGTCAACGTGTACGGCGCGATCATCGGCTTGATTTTATTTGCACTCGCCGGACTCCTCCTTTCGGTCAACACGGCGATGCTCGCATTTTTGGCGTTGCCGATGTTGCTTGGATTTTTTGCTGCGGGAAACGGAATCGCGCAATCAATTTACGCGTGGATTTACACGACGTACGGCAGCGACTTGCTCAATTCCGATACTCGTTTTGGAGAAGACTACGGAAAAGAAGAATAAAAAAAACACTCGCCCCGTGGGAAAGTGCTTTTTAATTTGAAACGTGTTTTTAAAATTACTGTTCCACTGTTTCTGGAACTTCCTGCACTGGTTTTTCCGCCGGCGGCGTTTGCACCGAAGCAGCCTGCTGCTGCGCTTGTTGAATTTGTTCTGCTGTACACGCCGGATTCACAAGAGTGATGTCCAATCGATCGGCGCCCCGTCCAGAAAAAAGCTGCACTGGCTGACACTGCCGTCCCAGCGAAATAATTTGTGTAATCGCACTGTCCTGACCGCGCTGCACGCCACTCGCGTATAAATTATTCACTGAATAATTCCAGAGCGCTCGACCAACAAAAAGAATGGAGAAAACGAGCCAAACGATCAAAATAATAAAACCGATCGACCACGTTTTGCGCTGAAAAGGGTTGTTCATTTTCATGAAAAAAAAGGTTACAAAAGAAACACAAAAAGAACTGTAATTCGTTTTTTCTGAAGTTTCAAATTTTTTCGATTGAAATTTTTCAAAAAAAAGTCGAAAAAAAAGTTGCTCCCCCCCTCAAAAGCTTTAAAATCCCCGTGAGTTTCGTTCTAAACCTTTCTCTTTCAATTTTTTAACTCTCTTGAAATCATGAAAAAAATAGCTTTTCTCACCCTCATCTTGGGACTCGGATTTGCCGTTTGTACCAGCACAGCAAGTGCGTACAAATACGAAGGTCCAAGCGTAATCAACACCAAAAGCCGAAGCTACAAAAAAGACACGCAAACACGATATCTCGATGCGTTGCGCGCACGATACGATCTTTCTGCAACAAAAGCATCACAAACAATCGAAGACAAAAATGTGTACAACCAGCAGGCAGTACATCGAATCCGAAAATACATCAGCAATGTCAACGAAGTCGACACAGAAGTTTCTCGAAAAGGAGAGTTGCAAGATCGAACCGGAGTTGTTCCCGTTGCAAATATTCGTTTTGAACGACCAAACGCAAAACAAACTTTTCGTGCACGTGCGATCGATTATTACGTCGATGGTGGCGAAGCCAACGAAGAAGCAATGGCCGCTGGCGTAATTTACGGATCAACGCACAAAGTAAATCGAAACAACTGGGTTTCTGACATGTACAAAAAACAACTTGGTGCAACGATCTTGCCCGTTCGCGATATGATCCGCGTTCAAGAAAAACAAGAAACGGTCGGAAACGGACAAGAAGGACAAATCAGTTACAAAAATCGTGCAGGAAATTTTTACAGAAATTTCTGGTCACCAGCGATGAGCACAAAATGGCTCGAAGAATAATTTTTCTTCCAAAATAACGAAACAAAAAAAACCTCGCCACTGCGGGGTTTTTTCTTTTACATTTTTATATTTCAAAACGGAGCTGACTTCAAAATCAAAAGTTCAATTCTCCGGCGATTCACATTTTTTTTACCAGGAAACTTTTTGTCCTTCCGGTCCGCGATGATAATTTCCAAAATCAGAAAAACTCATCGCTTTTTGCGCCGAAACACACGGCCCGATTTGACACATTTTTTCGCCCGTTTCGGTGACGCACTGTCCGCAAACGCCAAAGCCACATTTCATAAATCGCTCGATCGAAACTTCGCACGGAACATTTTTCTCCAAACACATTTCTGCGATCGCTTTCATCATTTTTTCTGGACCACAGGTTTGCACGAGATCAATTTTTTCGGTGGAAATTAATTTTTCCAAAACATGCGTCGTAAATCCCTCGACACCCACCGATCCGTCGTTGGTGGCGATCAAAGTTCGGAATCCTGATTTTTCAGATTTTTTATCCCAGATGAGCAAATTTTCACTCCGCGCACCGATAATCATCGTGACATCGCTTCCATTTTCGGCGTGAGTTTTCCCCGTGAAATGCAGCGGTGCTGTCCCGTACCCACCTCCGACGAGCACAACATTTTGTTTTTGTTCTTCCCCTTTTTTAAAGGGGGCTGGGGGGATTTTTTCCAAAATTGTAAATCCGTGGCCAAACGCGCCACGCAATCCAATTTTGTCACCTTTTTTAAGAGTGAAAAGTTTTTCGGTCGCGGGACCAACTTTGCAAATCGTGAGCCAGATTTCACCGTCGTAGTCGCGTGCGATGGAAAAAGGTTTTTCGTCGCAGCCCGGAATCCAGAGCATGCAAAATTGTCCGGGTTTGGAATGCAACGTTCCGTGAAAAACAAACGTGCGAATGTTTTCCGCTTCTTCCCAAAAATCCGCGATCGCGAACGCGCGCGGTTCTGTGTCAACGCCGTGATGTTTTCCGCAACAAGTCATTTTTTTAGTTCTAAAATTATAATCGGAATTTCTACTCCATTTCGAAGAATATTTGTTTTTTCTTTTTCTTCAAATCCATATTTTTGATAAAAAGGCACCGCGTTCAACGATGCTTCCACGATGATCGTTTTTGATTTTGAAGAACGAGCGAGACGAATTCCTTCCTTCAAAAGAACTTTTCCAGCACCTTGTTTCCACTGTTTTGGATCAACAAAAACCGCCACGACTTCTCCCGGTATCGCATGCCCAAATCCCAATATTTCGTTTTCCCGCTTCGCCACAAACATTTCTCCTCGTTCAATCGCAGGAATGTATCCCTGTGGCGTTTTATTTTTGAGCTGTGCGTCAACTTGTTCTTCCGTATAAAAATCTTTGTCCCGCATTCGTACCGCAGTTGTGTGAATTTCATAAATTCTTTGCGAATCCATAGAGATCGCTTTTTCAATTTTCATCCATTATTTTTTGTGAAAAATTCCGATCACCTCGGAAATATTTTTAAAATTATTTTCATCGAGCCACTCTGTGATTTCTGCTTTTGCATTTTTCCAAAAATCATCGCCGTGGTAGTACAACGCCGTCCCAACTCCGGCCAACGTTCCGCCCGCCATCATAATTTCCAAAACATCTCGACCAGAATTTATTCCGCCGGTGGCGATGATCGGCGTGTTTGGCAGCGCTGCGTGAATATCAAAAACTGATTTGACCGCAATCGGAAAAATCGCCGGGCCAGAAATTCCGCCCACACGATTTGCCAGCATCGGCGAGCACAGATCAATATTCCAGCGCATTCCCGGTCCGACCGTGTTGATCGCGGTGATCGCATTCGCTCCCGCGTCCACGACAGATTTTGCGATGTCGACAATATTTTCAACGTTTGGAGAAAGTTTTACCGCGAGTGGCAATCTTGTGCGCGAACGCACAATTTTTGTCACCGCCGCCGCGTCGGTGCGACTGCACGCGAACGGTTTTCCAAGTTCAGATTCAACATTTGGGCAAGAAATATTTATTTCGATGATGTCCGGCTGAAGAATATCGATCGATTCGGCGATCGAACCAAAATCTTCAATTTTTGCCGCAACAATGTTGGCGATCAACGGCGCGTCCGTTTTTTCTTTTAATTCGGTGAGCGTTTCGATTCCTTTTTCAAGTCCCGCATCCGAAAGTCCAACGGCGTTCATAAAATAATGCTCCGTCCCAAACATCACCGGATTTTTGTGCCCAGGATGCGGCTGACGCCAGAGACTTTTTGTCGTGACTCCTCCAGCACCAAGCTCGACAACGCGAGCGAGCGAACCCGCTGTCACGCCCAAAACCCCCGACGCGAGCACCAGCGGATTTTCAAATTTTACACCGCAGAAATCAACGTTCAAATTTACCATCGCGGAGATTTTACTCTGAATTTCTATTTTTTCAAATTTCTCAATCAAATCGAATATTTTCCCGATTTAAAATTATTTCAAAAATTTCATCGGATCGACGTGTTTTCCGTTTTGAAAAACTTCGAAATGCAGATGCGGCCCGGTGGAGAAAACGCCCGCTCCCGGCGTCCCCGGAGTCCCGCCGGTGAACGCGAATTTTTGACCGGAAAAAAGAGTGTCGCCCTCGCGCAACAACACGTCTGAAACGTGACCAAAAACGGTAAAAAAATCATCGCCGTGGTCGATCACGACGTACGAATAACTGTATCCGTTTTGAGCAACTTTTTTGATCACGCCGTCTGCCGGAGCGAAAATATCTGTCCCCTGCGCCGCCCAAAAATCTGTTCCCCAGTGCTCGCGTCCGAGTTTTGAAAAATAATCCGGATCGCGAAATTCCGCAGTCACGATCGGCTCGATCGGCAGCGGAAATTGTAATTTTTTTTCAGAAATAATCGCGGTCATTTTTTCTGTTTTTTCAAAATCGCGCGTCGCAAATTCCTGACGCAAATTCTGGATAAAAACGGTTGAATCCGCCTGCTCGCTCCGCGCCCGCGCGATTGATTTTTCCAGATTCCCCTGTTCTAATTCCAAATTCGACCGCACGCGCGCCTTCGCGTCGGCAAGCTCGGTCAACAACCGCTTTTGCGTTGAAATCTGTTCCGTCAAATCAGAAACGCGTCCGAACGTTTTTGCGGCGATTTTTTCCTGCAAATCGAGCTGCGATTTTCGCGTTTTTAAATGTTCAACACTCGAAAGTTTTTGCTTTTCAAGTTCCCGTTCGCGCTGCTGCGATTCTTGAATTTTTGCCATCGACCGATCCGAAAAAATCCACCGAAACGTCAGTCCAAGTCCCGCAGAACTGAAATTTGTTTTTTGAATAAAATTATTGCTCAAAAAATCGTTCGAGTCTGATTCTGAATGTCGAAGCAGCGCACGAAGTTTTGATTTTTCGCGCGTGAGATTTTCCAAGTTTTGTTGCCACTGCTGCCGAAGAATTAAAAGTTGTTCAATTTTTTTGTTCGAAGTAGAAATCTCCTCGTCCAAAATCTGGAGCTGCGATTCGAGCATCCCGCGATCGTCAGAAAATTTTAAAAATTCCTGCTGCATTTTTTCCAAATGTTCCTCGAGTTGCTGCAACGCCGTTTCTTCGTTTGAAATTTTTATTTGAAAATCCGACTCGGTTTGAAATCCTGACACACTTTCTTTTTCCTCGGGAGAAAAATTTGGAACAAAATTAGTTTCGACATTTTGTACAGAATTTGTGGAAAAAACGCGCTCCAGCAGCGAGTTCATTTCATCTGCAAAACTCGCAAAAACAAAATTTGGAACAAAAATTGTGATCAGGAACCCGAAACAAATTTTTCTCATTTTTTCTATTTTACGTCAAAATCAACTCGATGCCGAAAAAATCTTTGCCAACGAAAAAAATTTCTGAGAAAAAAAACAAGCTCGCTCCCGGCGAGACGATCGATCCGCCGACTTTTGTGGAAAAAATGTTGAAAAATTATTCCGACGAAAAATGTCATCTGCACTGGAATCGCGAAAAAAATTGGACGCTGCTGTTCGCCGTGATTTTGTCGGCGCAGTGCACCGACGCGCGCGTGAACAAAACGACTCCCGAATTATTTGAAAAATTTCCGGATCTCGAATCGTTCGTCGCGCGCCCGATCGAGGAACTGGAAAATATTGTTCGCCCGACCGGATTTTTTCGCAGCAAATCGAAACATCTCCGCGGCGCAGCAGAAAAAATGTTGAAAAATCACGACGGCGCGCTCCCCGACTCGATGGACGCGCTGGTAAAATTGCCCGGCGTCGGACGAAAAACCGCGAACGTAATTCTCTGGAATATTTTTGGAAAAAACGTCGGATTCGTCGTCGACACGCACGTTTTGAAAATTTCGAACCGCGTCGGATTTGTCACCGATCGCAATCCCGAACGCGTCGAAAAAATTTTGATGAAAATATTCCCGCGCGAAAAATGGGGACCACTCTCCCACCAACTCGTGCAATTTGGTCGCGATCACTGCACCGCGCCGACACCGCGCTGCTCCGGCTGTTTTTTGAAAAATGAGTGTCCGCGAATCGGCGTGATAAAATCAAAATGAAAATAAAATTTCAGCCCGAAGTTATCCCATTTTCTTTTAAAAAATCCGACAAAAAATCCCCCACCCCAGGTTCCTGTCGAACGTCTGTTTTTAAAAAAATTCGACATTGAATTTCTTCTCCCGGCAACACGGTAAATTTGAGTTTGAAGTTCAGATCGCCGAAAGTTTCCGTCAATTTTTGTAAAAGTTCACGACGAAGTTTTCCCATTTTTTGCAAAAATTCCACCGAACAATCGAAGTCCCCATCGGACAAAGTTTTGTCCATTCCCTCCGACGAAACGAAACGAGAAACCTGTTTTTGGAGTGCTCTCGAACCAGCAGTTTCCATCGATTTCATTATTTTCTAACAATTTGAATCTGACTAATTTTAAACCGAAAGTCATTCTTGTCAAATTCTTCCAAAAGTTCGTTTGTCCGAAGAAAAAGTTCCGAGCCCGCGGTGGAATTTTTGACACAAATCGAAAGCACGCCCGAATCAAATTTCACCGGTTCCCACACGGCAGAAAATTCTGGATATTTTTGAACAATAATTTTGCGCACTTTTTCACACATCCAGCTCGCAGTCGCAACATTTCCCAGTTTGTATTTTTTTGCTGCGAGCAACAAAAAATCAGACGCAGAATCAAAACTCATTTTTTTGGAGTGAAAAGTTTAATCGGATTTTTTTTGAAAATTTCGCGAATCATTTCCCCCATTTTCAAAACCGGAACGCCGAGAATATTTTGAAAATCTCCCTCGAATTTTTCGACAAAAAATGCGCCCGGCCCCTCGACCGTGATCGCGCCAGCTTTTCCGCGCCAATCGCCAAATTCGAGAAAATCCCGAATCTGACAATTTGTCGTGTCGGAACGAAAATGAATCCAGGATTTTTCGACTTCCGTGCGCTCAAAAAATTTCCCGTTGAAATTTCCCACGAGCGAAATCCCCGTGAATCCACCAACTTTTTTTCCGCGGTATTTTTGAAACATTTCCAGCGCGATTTTTTTCGTTTTTGCTTTTCCCAAAATTTCGCCGTCAACTTCCACGAGCGAATCAAATCCGATGACCAGAATATTTTTTTCTTGTTCAAATTTTTTGTACACAGATTTTGATTTTTCTGCGGCGAAACGGGAAACCTGCGTTTCCATTTTTTCGCTGGGAATTAAAATCTCATCGCAGTCCGGCGCAACAACTTCAAACACGATTCCCAATTTTTTGAAAATCTCCCGACGAGTCGGCGACGTGGACGCAAGAATTATTTTCATCGATGCGATGGTAAAAGTGTCACAAAATTTTTCAAGTCCGGTTTTCTTTTGCAGAACAAAACTCATTTTCATTCCTCACCCAAACCCCATGAAATGAACTTCGATACACACTATTTCTGAAAACTCCGTGGCTCCCCAGGCTGCGGAGTTTTATTTTGAAAGAAAAAACAAAACCGCCGAAAGTCCCGCGCAGTACGGCGCAAACCAAATCCAATTTTTTTGAATCAGTTTCATCATCCACGCGATCGCCGCCGCTGCCGCCACCGCACTCAAAAAAAATCCAAGCCAACTTTCCGGAGACAGAAAAACTGAAAAATCATTTTGGTTGTCAAGCATCGTGAAAAACAACGCGCCCAAAATCGTCGGAATCGAAAGCAAAAACGAAAGTTCCGCCGACTGTCGCCGCGGCACTCCGAGCAAAATGAGAAACGCAATCGTGAGCCCCGAACGAGAAATCCCCGGCAGCACGGAAATTCCCTGCACGATCCCGAGCGCGATCGCAACGTTCCAGGAAAAAGTTCGTTCCAATTTTGGACGAAAAAATTCTGCCGCCAAAATCAGTCCCGCAGTGACAAAAAGCGTGATCGAGACAAGAAAAACAGAAAGTTCGAGAAGAAAAAATTTCTGACAAAAAATCGCGAGCGGCGCGGTAAAAACTGTCGCCGCCAAAAGTTTCCAGCCGAGCGAATCGCCGCGAAACATTCCGCGGAAAATTTCCCAGATTTTTTTTCGAAAAAAAACAACGACCGCCACGAGCGATCCCGCGTGCAAAAAAACTTCAAATGTCTGCGAATTTGCGCCCCAAAAATCCTGCAGCAACCACAAATGTCCGCTCGAACTCACCGGTAAAAATTCCGTCAATCCCTGCACAATCCCGAGCACCGCCGCGTGAAAAAATTCCATTTGAAATGAGTGTACTCGAGTGAAGATTTTTGGAAAAACTTTTCTCTTTTGGCTGAACACAAAAAATGCACAGAAAATATTTGACACCCCCCTCTTTTTTCGTACACTCCATCCGAGCTCAAGCGAGGCGAATCGCAGTCACAGAAAGGATAATCGAAAGAATTGCTTGTTTTTATGTCGCTCAGAAAATACACAAAAATCACGATATGGTTTCATTAAAATTAAGAAAAAAAATTGGATTTGTCGGAATATTTACTGCGCTGTCATCATTTGCAAGCGCAACAAATTTTTCCGATGTCGCCCCACAACATCCAGCAAAAACTGCGATTGATTTTGTCGCGAGCACCGGACTCGTGGAAGGATATTCTGATGGAAGCTTTCGTCCTGACTGGCCGATCAATCGAGCCGAGATGAACAAAATTTTAGTTCAAAAAGAATCACTCACCACGACGCAAAAAAACTGTTTTGATGATGTGACCGATGAATGGTTTTCTCCATTTGTCTGTGCCGCAAAACAACAAAACTGGATCGCCGGATATCCAGATGGATTTTTTCGTCCCGATCGCAGCGTCAATTTCGCCGAATCCGCAAAAATAATCGTCAACGCACTGGAGATTCCAACGTACTCTGAAAATGACGATCTGTGGTACAGCCAGTTTTTGCGCGCACTCACCGAGCGTTCTGCTATTCCCGATTCGCTAAAAAATCCAGCGCAAATTGTGACAAGAGGCGAATTTGTACAGATTTTATACGCACTCGATCCACAAAAAAACAACACCACTCCCGAGGAATTTTCTACAACCGCGGAAACGAAAACCGAATCAATTTCGAATTTTGTTCCGATAAAAAATTCTGTAAATTCTGAATCAGCAAACAATTTTGAAATTGCTCCCGAGGAGAAAATCTCTTTTCCAATCGATTTGTTGTCACTCATTTCTGATGAAAACGACACAACCGAAACAACCATCAACATTGGTGGAATTCCGTACGTGCTCAATCTTCGACCGAAGTTTGAACAGTACGATCGGCTGGAATTAAAAAGAATTCCCGGCACGAGTCAATATCGAATGATCGTTCCAACAAATTAAATTTTGAACAACAAAAAAGAGCCCCGATCCGGAGCCCTTTTTTTAATTTTGAAATTGAAACAGAAAATTATTCTGATTTTTATTCCGCAGCTTTTTCAGTTTCTTCTTTTCGCAAAATCAATCGATGTGCATCGAAATCAATTTTGTCGATTATTCCAGTGAGTTCGCCGCCTTCAGAAAGTTTTAATTCTGTGTGATCCGAGACTCCAAACTGCTCAAGCGCAAAAACTCCTTGAACCTCCGGCAGAACTTCAACAAAAACACCGTGCGCATTCCAGCGCAAAATTTTTCCTGAAACTGCTTGTCCTTCTTTGCATTTATCAACTTTTTCTTTCCACGGATCGTCGGACAAACGTTTGATCGAAAGAGACAACTTTTCGCCATCGATCGACAAAACCAACACTTCAACTTTGTCACTTGTTTCGTACAATTTTCCTGGATTGGAAACGTGTCCCCAGTCGAGTTCGGAAAGATGAACCAATCCCTCAACTCCGCCAAATGTCACAAAAATTCCAAATTTGACGACACCAGAAACCTGTCCTTTGACAACATCTCCAGATCGAAGATTTTTCAAAGTTTCGATGCGCTGACTCGCGTGCGCGGCTTTTTCGGAAACAATTAATTTTCCGTTTTCACGATCGGCGTTGATCACGCGCACTGCAAATTCTTTACCAACGTGTTCCTGCAATCGACGTAAAATTTCTCCAGCGTCTGCTCCGTCCACACGCGGATAATTCATCGGCGTGAGCTGCGAAACAGGAAGAAATGCTTTGACACCTTTGTACTGCGTCATCAATCCCCCTTTGTTCGCTTCGGTAATTTTCACTTTTATGATGCGCTCCGAATCCAAACATTCGTGCAATTCCGCCCACACCATTTCTTGCGACGCCCGTCGCAACGACAAAACAACCAATCCCTGATCATTTTCGGGATCAATCACGAGCGCTTCGATGTCGGTTCCCACTTCGATGTCGATCGGACCGACTCCGAAACCAGATGCTTCTTTTTTGGTAATAATTCCCGTGAGTCCGCCCGGCAAATTGAGCAAAATCCGAGACGGATTGGAATCCAAAACTGTCGATTTCACAGTTTGTCCCCCACGATATTTTAAAATATGCTCAGCATTTTTTGCGAGCAAATCATCCATTTTGGTCATGAAAATATGGGTGACGCGATCAAAAAAAATTTTACAGCTTTTCCAACAGAGAAATGTCGCGTCGAGCAAATCGTCCACAAAAAAGCGCGCCGAGTCTACGAAATCTTTTATTTTTGTCAAATCCAACTCGTGGTACAATGCCGAAGATGAAAAAACTTTTATTGATCGGAATCGTCGTTTTTTTGTTTGAATTTTCCGTCGCACGCGCCGATGAAATTTTTTATCCCGATCCAGAACCCGCGACGATCAGCGAACCCGAATCTTTTTCACCTTTTTCGACAGTGCGCTGCAATCAACAAGAAAATCTCGGAAAATGTCTGATGATTTTGGGGGATCTCGTGGATGAAAAAATCGACGAATCCACGTTTGCTCCGACACAATCGATGATGAAACTCGTGGGAAAAACGATGTCCCCTTTTCTGGAAAAAGTTCCGCATTTCGATCAAAAAATATTGGACGAAACGGAGTCTCAAAAAATAATTGTTCGCGACGAAACGGAAAAATACATCGAGTACAAAATCGCAGACAAAACACGAAAATCAAGAAAACAACTCGAAGTTGTTCAGGAAGAAATCTTGAAATTAAAAAATATGCTCGAAAATTTACTTGAAAAATGGGAAGTTTGGAACACCGATTGTGCCGCAGAAATGGATCGCGAAATTTCAGAATTTGAAAAAAAACTCGACGAAAATTCACTCAAAAAAGCGTGGCAAGAAAACTTCCCCGATCAGTACAAAAATATGACCGACGCGTTTGAAACCGTGAAATCTGATTTTAAAAAAGAGGAAGCGAAAACCGATCCGTACTCGCAAAAATTCTGCAACACAAATCTGTACACGCTGCTCAAAAACGCAGAAGAACAGTTTAAAATATTGCAAACCCAAAGCGAAGACGACGCGCAGGATGTTGTTTTTTTGGCGAATAATTTGGAGGAAAAAATTGAGAAAATCACAAAAATTCTCGATGATTTTGAAAAAAAACTCAACGGAACGAAAACCACCCAATTCAAAGAATTAAATGAAAATATTCCAGAAATAAAAAAACCGTTTCAAGAAAACTTGAAAACCCATCAAACCGAACAAAAAAAACTGCAAGATGAATTGAACGCAAATCCGGGATTCTTTTTTTCAACGGGAAAATGCAAAAACAACTGTCCACAAACCGATTGTGATGAAACAACCGTTGAATTTGATTGGGAAGGCGATCTCGACGCGTGTTTGGCGGAATGTGAACAAATGTGTGATTTTACGCACACCATAAAAATGGAAGATGGAACGTACACCGAAGCGAGAGAAAAATTCCAAGAAATAGACGCAAAAGCAGACGAACTTCTGTTTTCTGCAGAAATTCTTTCTCCCGAATTTGAGGCGACACTGAAACAATCAATGGTCGCAGAAATAATGAAAGACGAAAATTTCCAGGAAGCCGAGTCACTCTACCCCGACGCACAAAATCTGGACATCAAAGGCACTGGATATTTTCAAAATGCGGTGGAAAAAATGAGCACACAAAATGTCAACACCGCGCAAACTTTTTCAAACGCAGTACAAAACTACGATCAAATCCTTGAATTGTACGAAATGGCACAACAACGATTTCGCATCCCGCCCGTGCGAAACGGCGGAATTCTCCCCGGCCCCGAACGAGAATATTCTGGCACGCGGTACGTTCAGGAAAAATTAATTCCAAAATTTGTGAACGGATTAATTATATTTTTATTCGGAATTTCGGTGCTGATGATCATCGTCGGCGGCGTGATGTACGTCACCAGCTCGGCCGACAGCGAAGTCACAACCAAAGCAAAAGATATCATTCTCTGGTCACTCGGCGGAACTGTGATCGCCGTGACCGCATTTGCACTGGTAAAAATAATCACCGGCATCAACTTTTACGGGTAAAAATTCGAGCGCAGATCAGTTGACTTTTCGAGTGAAATCCGTCAAAAATCGGACACAGTTTTTGAAATTTCAATAAAAAAATGTCTGATCAAAAAAATAGTTCGAGTTCAAAAAATTTGAACAACTTCAATGTTTCAAAAAAAGTAATGCCAACCGCTCCCGAAGCGGAACGTTCAGTCATCGGATGTCTATTGCTCGACAAAGATGCAATCATAAAAATAGCCGATCTGATCAACGCCGATGATTTTTATCACGATCATCATCGTTTTGTGTTCGAAGCGGTTCTCGAACTTTTTCACCACTCCGAGCCGATCGATCTGGTGACCGTCGCGACGAAATTGCAGTCGCACGAAAAATTGGAACTGATCGGCGGGCCTGAATTTTTGGCAGAATTACAAAATGAAGTGCCACTGGCGACGCATATTTTTCAGTACGCACAACTCGTCAAACATCGTGCGACGTTACGAAAATTGATTTCTGCAGGACAGGAAGTGATGGCGCTCGGGTACGACGCAGAAAAATCAGTGGAAGAACTTTTGGAAGCGGCGGAAAAACGAATTTTCTCGATTTCACAAAATTTCATTCGAAACCGTTTTATTCCGATCAAAGAAATTTTGACCGCAAGTTACGAACGACTTTGTGAAATTTCTGAAAATCCAGAACTCGCTGAAAAAACTCGAATCAAAACCGGATTCCGTGATCTGGACAACAAATTCAACGGCGGATTCAACCAATCCGATCTCATCATCATCGCCGCTCGCCCGTCGATGGGAAAAACCGCGCTGTCCCTCGCGATCGCGCAAAATGCAGCAATTCAAAAACGAAAACATGTCGGCATCATTTCGCTCGAAATGTCGAAAGAACAAATCGTCGAACGAATGTTTTGTTCGCAACTGGAAATCGATTCGTGGAAGTTGCACAAAGGAAAACTCGAAGATAGCGATTTTGAAAAAATGGGACCGGTGATGGATCAACTCTCGAGTGCCCCAATTTTTATCGACGACTCGATGGGCGGATCGCTCGTCGAACTCCGCGCAAAAGCGCGCCGACTCCAAATGGAACACGGACTCGACATGCTCGTGATCGATTATTTGCAGCTAATGTCGGGAAATAATCCAATGAACCGCGTGCAGGAAATTTCTGAAATTTCACGAAATCTCAAAGAACTCGCTCGCGAATTACACATTCCGGTGGTCGCGCTGTCGCAGCTCTCGCGCGGCGTCGAAAGTCGCCCCGACAAACGTCCACTCATGTCCGATCTGCGAGATTCTGGATCGATCGAGCAGGACGCCGACATCGTGATGATGCTGTACCGCGACGATTATTACAACGAAGAAAGTGAGCTCCAAAACCAGCTCGAACTCAACATTGTCAAACACAGAAATGGTGCGATTGGTCGCGTAATTTTGGAATTCGATCGTTCAAAAATGCGATTTGCTGATTTTAATCGCGAACAACAAGCCGGATTTTAGGATTTGACATTCCCTCGTTTTTAAGGGATTCTGCGACCAAGATGTATCGAGAAGTTCCAAGAAATCACAATTCTGAAAGCAATCGACAACTCACGATGCAACTGATCGACGCAAAAAAAGAAGAACTTCTCACTTTTTTTGAGAACTCAAAACTTTTTTCTAAAAACGAAACGCTAAAAAAAATCGTCGAAACGTTTGTTCCGATTTTGGCACAATCGTACGGAATCCGATCAAGACAACGAGAAATAAACGACGCGGGAGAACAAATACCAGCGGCAAATCATTCGATTTCTGTTGCAAAACTTATGCTCCGCGCGTACGAAAAATTACAGGGAAATCCTGCGATTCAAAATCTCGCCGCACCAAAAGTTTTGCTCGCCGCGTCGCTCCTCCACGATCTGCAGGAAGATGGAAAAATGTCGTTCGACGAAATCGAAAAATTTTTGCGAAAAACCGAATTTTTTTTTGCCGAAGAAATCACACAAATTTTGGAAATTCTGGAAAAAATTTCTCGAAAAAAAACTGAAAATTCTGAAGAATCCACACCAAATTATCTCGGCCGAATCGCGGAAAATCCGAACGCAATTTTTATAAAATTCCACGACGTCGTGAATAATTCGCTCTCATCGCAAAGTAAAAAACAAAAAAAGAAAATGCCGCATTACATCAATTTTTTTTCGACACCAGATCGAAAATTTTTGATGGGAACCCTTGCATTTCTCGAACATTTAAAAATAATAAAAAACAATACACACATTGGTGAATTCATGAAAAACTTAGACACATACAATCTTCCAAAAAAAAACAAAAAAATTTTAAAAAAAATACAAACGGATTTCCAAAAAAAAGTCAGAGAATGCAGCAACTCAAAATCGTAAATGATTCGAAAAACAAAGAAATAAAAAACCTCGTTCAAAGCAACGAGGTTTTTTTATTTTTCACTTTTACGTTTTATCGACTGAAAATGCTCAACGCCAACCAATGATACGCACCTGATGAATCTTTTGCACATCCCCAAAACGATCCCTCGCTATTATTTCCAGTGTCTGTAAAATAACGAATTGCGCCCTCAACTCCAGAATTACAAACAACTGTTCCTGATGGCGTATAATTTGCATTAAATGTATCGGTTGTAGATCCCATGTCCAGAACTCCTGCACCGATAGTTCCGGTCGTTGTCAAATTTTCTGCGCCCAAAGTCACCGCACCAGTTGCGCCCGAATATGGAACATAATTGGAAGTCGATGTTTGCAATGATTCAATTTCTGCATACACAGCACCACTTGTTGGTAAGTGTGTGTCGTCATCAGTCAGTGTAGTCTCAATCGTATCTACCGTTGCACCTGTCGACAAAGACAATCCTGATGCGGTGACCGTCACCTCGGCATTTGCTGTAGAATCTGTACGCAAGACGATACTTCCTGTTCCCGTGTCAATTACCTCAACAGAACTATTTCCCTCCAAAATTTTATCCTGTGAAAGTGTACTCAAATTTCCGTCCAATTTTTGAATCGCAACAAGAATTGAATCTGTCGCCGCAACGCTATCTCCACCAGTCCCGGCTGAATAATTCGTCAAAAGTTGCCCGATCACCGTTGAATTCACTGCCACCTCCGAAATCTCACTGCTTCCATTTCCCACGTACATGTAATCTGGCTGCAACGTGAGAATGTCTGAAATATTCCCCGCATTATCCGCAATATTCGCCGCGTTTGTATTGATATTTGTCGTATTGGTATCCGTATCCGTTCTCAATTCATTTAACGCTCCCAAAACAGACGTCGCAGTAAATCCAGAAAGTGCCGTCGCATCCGTCGCCCCCAATCCAATTCCCGCGGTTACATTTGAATCTTGAAGAACTCAGCAGCAAGCTACTGAGATTCTTAAAACAATTTCGTTTGTGCC
>JABGQW010000006.1 GCA_018648585.1 bacterium
CTCGCCATTCCCATCGGCACGAATAATAATCCCAACGCAATTACTATTGAAAATTAAAACCTATTCTTAACGAAATACATCGAGAGAGGGGCAAAAAATATCATCCAAATTCTCCATTCTTATCAACCAAAAAACAAGCCAAATCACTTGCACTGATGCATGTTTCTGGCATTTTAGGTGAACAAATTTTGCGACCAGCATCGTCCAATAATCTCTCGTTCACTCTCAAAAAAAAGGATCCGAACACTTTTCGGACCCAGAAATTCTTACGAAATATTCTGTACTTTTTTTACTGCGAATACAATGCGTATCGGGATTGTATTTCAGAAAGTGTTAAGGCTTCGTTGTAAATCGACACTTGGTCCATTAACCCAACAAAACGTTTTCCTAGATAGAGGGCGTTTTCATCTTTGACCTCGCCTGAAATAGCCTCACTTGCCCAAAATTGTCCATCAACATAAATCGATGCGACTCCTGCATCTATATCATATACCGCCACGGTATGATGCCAATCATCAAGCGTACTCACTCGGTCAGAATTTCCAATGGAATGATAATCACTATGATACACCAGCATTTTCACCCGATAGTCCCCATCAGAATTGGCTTCGACTCGTAATGTATAATTTGAACCTTTGGCAATTGGATCTGCATATGTACTGATAATTTCTGGCTTGACCCATGCTTCCAACGTCACATTCGGTAACGTGTCATATTCAGGATAGCCAATAATAGAAATTCCTTCCACTGCTCCATCAAGACGGATTGCGCCCCCCTCTACTCCATTTACGTCCCAGGATTCATTTGGATTCAACGTTGCATTATATCCTCCCACCGAAGCGATCAACGTGGTACCACTCCCTTGGTTAAAATCCCATCGAGCAACGGGCGTTGGCCCATTCTCGCCGCTACCACTCTCACAGGCAGTACACAAACCACCACAATCTACGCCCGTTTCATCTCCATTTTGAGTTGAATCTGAGCAACTCGGCGGATCGACAGACGCAAACCGAGTTCCTACTTCTGACACATCCATCACTCCTGCATAAATCGCGATATCATCTATTGAACCTTTGAACTTATCGCCATTCTCCTCTCCACCAATTTTAATAACCGTATTCGAAGGACTCATTTCCCCCGTATGTGCTTTTTGTGCAAGCAATTCTCCATCGACGTAAATTTTCATCGTCGTTCCATCGTACGTTCCCAATAAATCATGCCACTCTCTCGGATTTTCAACTAAATCAACGTAATCCGTCGTCAAGCTTGTATAACTTGGCGCATACACAACAAAATTCACACGATACCCATTGGATGACATGTTCGACAGTCTCAAAATATAATCTGATGCTTTCGTAATAATATTTCGTCCCTCTGTCGTGGGATCCATTTTTACCCAAGCTTCTACTGCCAATTCCGTAGTTCCGGCTAATGCATCATCATGAGGAATGGATGCGTATCCAACAATCCCGTCAAATGACAAGGCATTTCCGGTCACTCCGGCGGCTCGCGTTGCCGCTGTAAACGTTCCATCAAATTTTCCCCCTTCTTCCGTCAGAGTTGTGCCCGAACTTTCATCAAATTTCCATTGTCCAGTTGCTGAAGTTAACCCCTCGATCACACAGGCCGAACAAACCGCACCGCCACAATCGACACCTGTTTCGTCCTGATTTTGCGTTTCATCACTGCACGTCGGTGCTACGTACGTATTGACCACCGCATACGTTGTTGGTGTCGGAACATCAAAAGTGAGTGTTCCGTCCGAACAAGCAACATTTGTACAATTTGGCGATTCGCACGCTGTTTCAGATGCAAGCACCGAAGCTTCATCTGTAACACCAGAATTCCAGTACAAATCATAATTATCACAATCAACATTTTTGAAAGTAATTTCTGCTGGCGCATTAAAATCCGCATGCAATCCGCTCGCGTTCGCTCGAATAAAATTTTCTTGAACATCTACGTACGTGTCAAAATCCTGTCCGGTTGAAAAAACTCGATACCCGGTTGGGAAGGCAATTGCCCCGTGTGAATTTTCAAGATTTAACGCCTGCGCGTTCCACGTCAATGAACCGTCAGTCAAACTCACCGACGACGAAGCGCTTGGAAATTCTGTAATTGTTGGCGCATCTTGTTTTATGTATTTCAACGCCTGCATCACATCAATTCGACGATACCCGTCGTTTGGATCATTAGCGTGTGCTTTGACTGTCCAAACACCGCTGCGCTGCAACGCATTCAAAATGTCAGATTCTGTCATCGCAGAATTTCCGAGAAGCTCATTGTACTGTCGTGCCAAAACCGCTGCGCCAGCCGCGAACGTCGCCGCCACATCCGATCCAGACATACTAATATTTGAATCGTTGTCCCATCCGGTGGATAAAATATTTTCACCCGGCGCAAGTAAGTCAACCAGTGATCCGTAATTTTGAGAAGAAATCATGGAACCACTCGCTGCCACTCCGCTCACCACATATCCTTCGGAAACACACCCCGGAGCAGAAACTCCCGCCGTGTTCGAAACTCCCGCATTCCCTGCCGCAAAAAAGACGGGAATGTCTGCCGTTTCTGCACTCTGAACAGCCGTACGAATTGAAGTGTATGATGAATTACAACTTGTTGATGTTTCGTTGAATTGATCTGTCGTGTTCAATGTCGGCACAACGATCGCTCCAATGTTGTACGATTCTGCGTTTGTCACACACCACTGAATTCCATCGGCTAAATCTGCATCCGTGAAACTATTTTTCTGTGATTGAACTTTTACAATAATTGCTCGTGCGCCCGGCGCCACTCCGCGATGATTTGGGTGCTGAGAAACCAACGTTCCTGCCGCGTGTGTTCCGTGCGGATCAGAATTTCCCTGCGCCGATGTATTTTCTTGGCACGAAGAATTATTCGTCGAACAATCGGTGTCCGTCAACGTGTTGTATCCTCCCGTGATCAAAACGTTCCACCCCGATCAGAGAAATGTGTTTTCGTAATTTGCTCCCCCGTCCACCACACAGACCGAAAATCCAGTTCCGTCCACGCGCTGTCCCGTAATTGTTTCTTCCCACACATCATCAACTGTCGACAACAACAACGCCGAATCCAAAACTGGACACGGCGAACAAGAACTTCCGCCACAATCGACGCGATCTTCGTCTTGATTTTTAATTCCATCGGAACACGACGCATTTCCTGTGTAACGACGCAGCGTGCGGTCACTTGTTCCAAGATAATAGCTCTGTGTGTTGAGCTCCCAGTAAAAAACACCCGCGTACGCACCACGATTCGCATCCACTTCTGTCAACGCAACATTTGTTTTTCGCGTTGTACTCGTGTCAGGAAGTCCGTTGATCGTCCCGTCGTCCATTCCCATTCGATAAAGATTCAAATCGGTGTCATAATATAAAACACCTGAAATCCCCGCATTTGCATCATTGATTGTGGAAAGTTCCACTGTCGTGAGACGCGTATCAATCGCATCTGCGATCGGCGGAAATAAGGTTAAAACGAACGTAAAAATCGAGAGAATCGAAAGAAATTTTCGAAAACGGATGTGTTTTTGTTTTTTCATTTTTGGGAAGAAAAAATATCAAGTCACAGAAAATTGTAACAGATTTTTGAATTTTAAAAAAAAATCCCCAAAAAGAACTTTCGGTGAAAAAAAGATTATTTTAAAGCACTGTTTTTTTTACAACATTCGCTCACTTTCTCATTTCAAATTTTGGAAATCGTGATAAAAAGAGAAAGAACTTTTTTGGAAAAATGCAGGAAAAACCTGAATTCGAGTACGCACTGATCGACTGCGGTGATGAACGTCGCGTGGAAAAATTCGGAGAAATAATTGTCGATCGCCCGTGCCCGCAAGCGACTTGGCGACGAAAAATTCGAGGAAATTCTGATGCGTTTTTTGTGCGAGAAAACCCAAATTCTGAGTGGAAAAAATCAAAAAATATTCCCGAAACGTGGAACGTAAAAATTGGAAAAATACAGGCCGAACTTCGATTTTCGAAAAATGGCCAAATCGGGATTTTTCCGGAGCAGTGGGAAAATTGGAATTGGATCGAAAAAAAGGTCACAGAAAACGCAGATCGTCCACTCAAAATTTTGAATCTTTTTGCGTACACTGGAATCGCAACGCTGCACGCGAGCGCGAAAAACACGGAAGTTTGTCACGTCGACGGCGCGAAATCGGCGATAACTTGGGCAAAAAAAAATGCGGAAATTTCCGGATTTAGCGACGCAAAAATCCGCTGGATTTGTGACGACGTGATGAAATTTTTGGCACGAGAAATTCGTCGCGGAAAAAAATACGACGGAATTATTTTGGATCCGCCAGCGTTTGGACGCGGCGCGAAAAAAGATTGGAAAATCGAACGCGATCTCCCAGAACTGATGAAAATGATCGCCGAATTGTTATCGCAAAATCCAATTTTCGTGGTGCTGACCTGCCACGCGCCGGAACATTTTTCTGTAAAAAATCTGGCAGATTTCTTGGAAAATCTTCCGCAATTTCAAGAAAAAAAATCTGAAAAACTGGTACTCCAGATTCCGTCAAAAAACGGAAATCCACTGCTGTCAACTTTTGGCGCGCGGATTTGTTTTTAATTTTTGAAAATTTTGCAAAATTCGCGCAGCGTGTTTTGCGCGAAGTGAGGAGTTGCAACGAAACTTAGTGCGAGTGCCGCCGCTGGCGGACGAGCCACGAGTGAAGTTGTAAAATTACAAAATTACAAATCGTTCAAAATCTCAAGCAAAATTCGCGCAGCGTGTTTTGCGCGAAGTGAGGAGTTGCAACGAAACTCAGTGCGAGTGCCGCCGCTGGCGGACGAGCCACAAGTGAAGTTGTAAAATTACAAAATTCCAAATCGTTCAAAATCTCAAGCAAAATTCGCGCAGCGTGTTTTGCGCGAAGTGAGGAGTTGCAACGAAACTCAGTGCGAGTGCCGCCGCTGGCGGACGAGCCACGAGTGAAGTTGCAACGACGATGGTACAGGCGGAGGGATTACTTCGCTGCGCTTCGTGAGCTGCGCTTTCGAACCCACGGGGTTCTCATCCCGCTGAAAATAAAAAATCCCGCTTCCCTTTTGGGAATCGGCATTTTTTGGTACAGGCGGAGGGATTCGAACCCCCGACACCCGGTTCCGAAGACCGGTGCTCTATCCAGCTGAGCTACGCCTGCGATTGAAAAAGCGGGATGATTTTAGCCGGAGAAAATTTTTCGGCAAGTTTTTTCGAAGAAATCAATTCAGGCTTGAATTTTCGAGTGAAATCTGGTAGAATGTCTCGAATTTTTCGCTTGAAATGAAAAAACCATTGGAATTGATTCTGGCGTTCGTCGTTGCAGTCGCTGCTGGTGCGGCCGTTGCAAATAAGTTGAAGAAAAATCTCGGACACAGCGAAATCGTTGCCCACAACGGAAAATCCGTGGAACCGGTGAGATTTGTTTCACGACGAATTAATTACAAAAATAAACACGGAATCTGGCAAACTTTTTTTGCTGAGAAATCAGGTGTCATCGTGGGACTTTTCACTCTTTTGTTTTTCTCAATTATTTTTCAAAGTTCCCTCGAAAAATACAGTCGTTATTTCAAAACGAGTTTGATGGAACTCGAACACCCCGTGGAATTTATTGGCACCGCGATGCCGATCAAAAAAGTTCCAAACTGGGTCGCGCTTTCTGATTCAGAAAGATTGTTGACGTACGACGAACTTCCAGAAAATAAATTTATTTCACTTCCCGCGTACAATCTCGCACAAATGCGTGCCGGACGCGTCTGGCGAAAAGACAACGGACGCGCGCGAAATGTGTACTTGACGTACCCGGTTCCAAATCTTGGAAATTACGAACTCGACGCAACCGAAGATTCTGGTTCTCACGCAGGAATCGACATAAAAACTCCAGTCGGAACACCTGTGTACGCAATCGCCAGCGGAGTTGTGACAAAATCAGAAAACCAACCCACCGGCTACGGACAACATCTTGTAATCGCACACGTCGGAGTTCCCGATCCGGACGATTTGAGTAAAAAAACAACGCTGTATTCTGCGTACGCACATCTTTCAAGTCGAACTGTAAACATCGGAGATGTTGTTGAAAAAAATCAAATTATTGGAAAAACAGGAATGTCCGGAATGGCGACCGCGCCGCATCTCCATTTTCAAATTGATAAAAAGAATGCGCCGTTTCATCCGTACTGGCCATTTACTTGGAAAGATTTAAATTTACTGAGCATCAATTCTTATTTTGACGCGGTGAAACAGGGAGTGGGACAATCGAAAGCAATGGCGTACACAATTCATCCCGTCGATTTTGTGGAAGAATTTGCGTACTACGAAAATCCGAATCAACTCGTCGCCACCGCGGGAACTTCGGATCAGCCGATCGAACCAGAACCGCTGAAATCGTCCGCACCGGAAATCGAACCAAAAATTGAAACGATCGACAACACCGAAAAAATATTTGAAAAAATAGAAATCGAAATCAAAACGCAGGAGCCGGAAATTGTCGCAAAAACCAACACGACGACGCGCGTGATTCGCACACCGCGGTACAAAAAAGACAGTCAAAATCTGCGACAAGTCACCCCGATTCAACGCAGCACGACGAACCAAACCGCGTCAACTTACGGGAAAAAATCAGATCCGGTGATCGTCGAAACCGATGCAATTTTTGTGCCGGGAGTGACGGAAAAAGTCACGATAAAAATTTCGGATGAAATACTCGTCGCGTCCGCCGGAATTGAAATTTCTTCGACGCTGCGAAATCTCGCGGAAATCTCACCGCAATATTTGACCGCAAATGATTTTCAAAATGGCGAAGCTCAAATCTCTGTCATAACTGATTCGAACGTAAATTTCCGAATCGTCGCCAGCGGCGATTTTGGCGAAACAAAATCAAAAACACTTCGAGCCCGGCTGTACTCAGATATCGAAGATGATTTTGAAAAATACAACGCGATCGAATTTTTGAAAAATCGTGGAATCATGAACGGATACAAAGACGGAAGTTTTAAACCGAACGGAACACTCAACCGCGCCGAGACGGTAAAACTTTTGATCGAGGCGAACGAGCTGCGATTGTTGCCCGCGGAAATGGGATTTTCAGATGTGCCAGAAAACGCATGGTTCACGCCGTACGTAAAAACAGCGCTCGCGCGAAACTTGATTCGCGGGTACGCCAACGGAACATTTTTGCCGGGGAAAACAATTTCTCGTGCCGAGTTTTTGAAACTCGCGATCGAAGCCGGAGAGTTTCCACTCGACGAAGTTTTGACCGCGCCGTACTCCGACACGCCGCTCGGCGAGTGGTTCACGCCTTATTTTGATTTTGCGAAACGAAAAAATATTTTCGAAACCGGATCAGACACGATCGCCTCGCCCAGTCGCTCGATCACGCGCGCCGAAGCGGCCGACGTGATTTATAATTTACTGCTTCTCCAGCGGTAAATTTTTTGTTGGAACATTTTCTGAATTTTCAGTATTTTCCAAATCTAATTTTTCCACAAGTTTCCAAACAATGTGCTGAATCTCTCCTCTCAGTTCTGTTATTTTTGGTTTTTCTCCTTCCTGTTGACGCGTTTTTCGAAGCGTTCGTTTAACTGGAATAGTTTCTTTTTCAACAGAAAAACTGGATTTTTCTTCGATTGAATTTTTTAAAATTTCCAAAATTATTCGTCTCACTTCCGCTGGATTTTCCGCCTTTTTGATCGAAGAAACCGTCGCAAGTTTTGCCGCCAACGAATCTATTCCTTGTGCGATCGAGATTTTTCCGGTCGAGTTTGAATTTTTTAATGCAGCCTGGGTCAACCCTTTGATTTCGCGCGTATTTTTTAACGGTTTGTCTCCCCCATTTTTCGTCGTAACAGTTATTTCCTTTAATTTTTCAACGAAACTTTTTAAAACCTCGTTTCGCTCTTTTCGTGGAAGTTTGTTCATTTTTTTGCTTTTAAAAAAATTCGGCAGAAAATTACACAAAAATTATTTCGCTGTCAACGCCTTTTGAAACGATTTGACATTTTTCGCAATTTCGGCAAAACTCACAATCGATGAAAAAGTGGTTGTTCACCGGAATTCTGTTTTTGTTCGTCGGAGGCGCGCACGCGCAGGGATTTGAATTTGAAACGATACGCACGCCGGAGACGCCGGGATTTTTTTTGGTGGAAATTTTCGCCGATCGACAATCCGATCCGATCCCGATGCACGACGTTTTTGTGAAAAATTTTTCGAAAAAAAATGCGACAAAATACGACGAACTTCTCATCGCGCTGCCCGATTTTGGGGCGCAGGTGATCGAGTGCGACGAACTGAAAAATTTTGAAAATGTTCCGGACACGCGCCTCGTAATTTTGGGAAAAAAAATCGACGATTTTCCCACATTTGAAGCGGAAAACTCCGCGGATATTTTTGCTGATTTTGAAATTTTTGCGCAGGAAAATCTGCCCGTAATTTTTCTTCAAAATTTGGAAGCAACTTTCGGGGGAAATGTGTCCGATATTTTTGTGGAAAAAAACGAACTTTTGGGCGACGGATCGGTCACGATCGTCGGAAAATTTGAGCGTCCGATGAAAACAAGAATGGAACTCCGCGGCGTCACCGCAACTGGCGAAATCACGATGGTCGCGCCGATTCCGCTCCACGATGAAATTTTTTCGATCGACCCGATCGCGCACGAACTTCCGCAGATTTGGGAAGAATTTTGGCAAAAAAATCAGCCGCAAAAATCAACGCCGATTTGGCTGCGATCAAACTTTATTTTTCCGCTGCTGGTCGGGCTGATAGGACTGGTGGTGATGATCGCAATTTTTCGTTCGATGCGAAAAAAATACCGCAATTTTCAGGAGCAAGTTTTTTCAGATGAAATTCCGCTGCGCGCGACAAAAAATACCGAACTCGACGAAAATAATTTTTCCGCGCCGCCGCACCTTGAGTGAAATTAAAAATTAAAAGTTAAAAATTAAGAATTTTCGATCATTTTTCATTGTTAATTTTTCATTGAAAAAATCTGCTGATTTTTTTAGTCGGACCAAATCCCGACGGCCGCTGTTTTTGCCTCAGATTCGAGTTTTTTAAATTCGTCTTTTCGTTCGAACGGAAAATAAAAATATCCGCGCGCCAGCCCAGATTCCAAAAGTTCCGCCGACAAATCGTGTCCCGCCTCGTCGAAAACGTACGCGAGCCGGCGCCCGTACTTGTCCAGTTTGTCATTGAGTTCGTCGCCGATCAAACAAACTTTTTCGTCGTCCGCCAAAATTTCTTTCATCCACGCGCTCGCCTCCGGCCCCCATTTTTCCACCGGTTTTCTGGGGTGCACCGTTTCGGGCGTGTCGATTCCGAGCATTCGCACGCTCACATTTTCTGAAATTTTTATCGTGTCGCCGTCCACGACTCGCTCGAGCTCGACCCACTCGCAGGATTGTGGAAATTTTGTGGAAAACTCGAAAATCTGCGAACCTGTCGCAACAACTTCTGGAGACGGCACGAATTCTGAAATATCCTGCGAACGATCCGGCAACGTCGCCGAACATCCCGCGAGAAAAAGTACCGCACAAAAAACGAGGAGAAATTTTTTCATCGAGAAAATTCTGACGGAATTTTTAAAATTTTTCCAGAAAAAATTCGTGCACGCGCGGATCGCCAGAAATTTCCGGGTGAAAACTCGCGCCGAGAAAATTCCCGTCCCGCAGCAGCACTGGATCTTTTTGAAATTTTGCTAAAATTTCGACCGCCGGATTTATTTTTTCAAACCGCGGAGCGCGGATAAAAACGCCACGAAAATCTGGAAATTTTTCGGAGTTCAAAATTGTGGAAAACGACGACTGCTGCGCCCCGAAACCGTTTCGATCAACTTCCCACCGCGCACCAAATTTGGCGCAGAGAATCGCCCCCGCACACGTTCCCATAATTTTTAATTCTTCATTTTTAATTTTTAATTGAATTTCTTCCCACATTTCAAATTTTTTCAAAAGTTTTTCGAGCGTCGTCGATTCCCCGCCCGGGATGATTAATTTTGAAATTTCCTCAAGATCAAGTTTTGTGTGCACGAACAAAAATTCTGTTCCAATTTTTTCTAAAATTTTCGCGTGTTCCGCAAAACTTCCCTGCAACGCCAAAATTCCAATTTTCATTTTTTTCGGGGGTCAAAACTCGCGCGCACCGCGTGCACAAAATCGCGCAGTTCTTTTTTGCGCGTGTCGGAAATTTCGTTCCATTTTTCGCCGGTGATCGCGCCCTCAATCGCGTACAAAAAACACGAGCACATTCCCGGCTGCCAGCCGTGTTTTTCAAAAATCCGGAGAAAAACCTCCTCCGGTCCGAGCGTCGAAAGTTGTTCCGGCGTCTCGACGCCAGATTCAAAAATACGGTGCGCACATTTTTCGCCGAGATTCGGGAGTTTTTTGAGCGCCGCGATTTTTTCTCCGCTCATTTTTAATTTGTAATTTTTAATTTTTAATTTCTTTCACCGTTCGGCAAATTTTGTCTCGAGCTGCGAAATTTCCTCGCCGCGCATCGCCGTTCCCAGCCCCGCGGAAACGTTCGCGAGAATTTCTGGATTTTGAAAATTCATCGTCGCCTGCACGATCGCGCTCGCCATTTTTTCCGGATTTTCAGAGGTGAAAATTCCCGACCCGACGAAAACGCCCTCCGCGCCAAGCTGCATCATCATCGCCGCATCCGCCGGCGTCGCGATTCCGCCCGCAACAAAAGTCACGACCGGGAGTCTGCCGTCTTTTTTTATTTTCGAAACGAGTTCGACCGGCACGCGGAATTCCGCCGATTTCGATTTTAAATTTTCGTCGGAAAGTTCTGAAATTTCACGCTGAATTTTTTTCCAGTGCCGCACCGCTTCGACGATATTTCCGGTTCCCGCCTCGCCTTTCGTTCGGATCATCGCCGCGCCCTCGGAAATTCTCCGCAGCGCTTCGCCGAGATTTCGCGCGCCGCAGACGAACGGCAATTTGAAATCTTTTTTCGAAATGTGCGCCTCCTCGTCCGCCGGCGTCAAAACTTCGGATTCGTCGATGAAATCGACATCGAGCGCCTCCAAAATCTGCGCTTCGACGAAATGTCCGACGCGAACTTTTGCCATCACAGGAATCGTGACCGCTTTTTTTATTTTCAAAATCATTTCCGGATCCGACGCGCGCGCGACGCCACCGTCCCGCCGGATCAGCGACGGAATCCGCTCCAGCGCCATCACCGCAACCGCGCCCGCGGCTTCGGCGAGTTTCGCCTGCTCGGCGTTCATCACGTCCATGATCACGCCGCCTTTCAGCATTTGCGCGAGTCCAGATTTGAGTTCGAATGTGTTTTTTTGAATATTCATCGCCGCGATTGTACTCCTGAAAAAAAAGTTGAAAAGTCAAAAAGCGGAGCAATTTTCAGAAGGGGCTTTTTATATTTTTCAAACTCGGATTTGTCACCTGCGTGTAAATTTGCGTTGTGCGAATATTTGCGTGACCGAGGAGCTCCTGCACGTATCGCACATCCACGCCGTTTTCGAGCAAATGCGTGGCAAAACTGTGACGCAAAGAATGGAACGTCGCCGGTTTTTGTATTTTGGCCTTCGCGATACTTTTTCGAAACATTTTTTGCAACGATGTTGTTGTTAAGTTTCCCCCACGATTCGAAGCAAAAATAAAATCTTTTGGATTTTTTCCAGCGATCAAGTTCCGCAAATCATTTTGCAGTTTTTCGGGCAACACGCTGATTCGATCTTTTTTCCCTTTTGCTTCTTTGATGTGCACCACGAGTTCATCAATATCCAAATCCGAAACTTTCAAATCCACCACTTCGCTCACGCGTAATCCGCACGCATAACCGAGAGAAATCATGATCTTATATTTTGCATTTTCGGTTGATTCGATAATTCTTTCAATTTCCGCCCGTGACAACACAATTGGTAACCTCTTGCTTTTCTTCGCAAATTTTAGATCAATTTTTTGCGGATCTTTCAGTACCGCTGCATACAAAAATTTGATTGCATTCAGGGCGAGATTGATTGTTTGTGGAGATTGATTGCGTTTATATTTCTCAAACAAAAACGCTTCAATTGCCATTTGTTTGTTTTGAATTCCTTTTTCTTTTGAAAAACTGAGGTAGTTTTTTATGGAAAATAAATATGCTTTGCGCGTTTTGGGGGAATAGTTACGCAAACACAAAATCCTCTCCGTTTTTTCTAAAATATTTTCCATGTTCAAAAAGTAGCAAAAGTTTGCATAAAGTACAATTCTTGGTTACGATTCGGTCGTAAAATTATGATAAAAACGAGTTATATGAAATAATTATAAATTCATATGCCCTAACGGGCATAAAATAAGGGTATTTTATTTTTTTAATTTTTAAAGAGGGGGGTAAAAGGTGTTCTCTCCGCTATCGCTCCGAAAACGATTTAATTGATTGAAAATAAACATTATTTGAGTATTATAAATTTATCTACTTTAATAAAAAATTTCCATGCCAAAATTTAATGATTTAGACATAGAAAACTGGAAAGAATCAGACATTTGGACTGATAGTCTTTGGATTATTAACGAAAGAGATAAAAGCGGAAAACACAGTAATTTTTATCATGGTAATTTTGTCCCTCAAATTCCTCATCAACTTATTTTAAGATATTCAAAAGAAAATGATTTAGTATTAGATCCGTTTTTGGGAAGTGGAACAACAGCTTATGAGTGTGAAACACTAAAAAGGAATTTTATTGGTATAGAAATACAAAATGAATTAGTCGAGAAAGTTCAAAATAACTTAGATAAAACGGATAAAATTGCGAGAGTATTTTGTGGAGATAGTACAAAGAAAGAATTTTTTGAAGAAATAAATCTTTTTTTGAAAGATAAAAATCAAAATAAAGTACAACTTGCTATTTTACACCCTCCTTATGCAGATATATTAAAATTTAGTACTTTAGAGAATGATTTATCTAATAAAAAATCATTGAAAGAATTTTTAGAAAGTTTCAGTTTGGTATTACAGAATACAAAAGGTATAATGAATAAAGATGGATATTTGGCAATAGTGATTGGAGACAAATATTCATCAGGACAATGGATTCCGCTCGGATTTTATTGTATGAATGAAGCTCAAAAACTTGGACTGACTTTAAAGTCAGTAATTGTAAAAAATATGGAAGGAAATAGAGCAAAAATGAACAAAGAAGGAATTTGGAGATATAGAGCTTTGACAAGCGATTATTACATATTTAAACACGAGTATATTTTTATTTTTAAAAACTAAACTATGAATTTAAAAAATAATTTTTCTACAGATACAGCAAAAAAAATCTTTGGCAATAAAAATAATGCAGAAAATTTTTTGTTAGCACTACAAAAAAAGAAACAATTTAACTTGCCTGTTAGGGAAATAACAAGAGGTAAAAATTCAGGAAAAGTTGTGTTAAATTTAGACACAAAAGAATTATGGGCTAAAATTGTTGAATTTTGGGATTTTGAAAATGGAGAATCTATTATTAGGGATTTATTTAGTCAAACTGAAAAATATAAAAGTGGTAAAGATTCTTACTCTACAATGAATATTTTACTTGAAGAATGGGGTAAATTACAATTAGGAAATATTGCATGGCCATTTTCACAAGGAGATTTTGATGGATTTGTTCAAAGATTGAATGCTGAAAAAAGTGATGGTTTTCAAAAAGATGACAAAGTAAAACATGCAGCAGTAAAATATAGAAGAATTAAAGAAATAAATACCGTAAGAAATGACTTTATAGAAACTTTAATCTTTGAAAAAAATAAAAACATTTTACCAACATTGAATCATAGAAGAGGTGTGGACTTTTTTATAAATGGTATTTCCTTTGATCAAAAAGTTGCAAAAAGCCCAACAAACGAATTTAAAAAAGATTTTGGTGAAAACTGGAAAGATTATGCTATTCAAAATCCTAGCAAAGTAGCTGAATATCTTTATAAATATCAAGACGAGGGAAGGTTTGGAGCTGATAGTAGATTATTAGTCGTTTATCTTGATGAAGATGTTTCGATAGAAAAAATTGCAGATATTATACAAAACATCGATTTAGAAAATCCTTTAGAAATTACTTTTGAGTATACCCACAACAAAGGGAAACCAACTGAAAAAGTTAAAACATACAAAGTTAATTGCTTTATTATCCTTTTAAAAAATTAGATATGAACTATATTGGATCGAAAAAATCACTATTACAATTTTTAGAGGAATCAATTTATCAAGTAGCTGGTAAGGAAAACTTTACTTTTCTAGATTTATTTGCAGGAACTGGAATTGTTGGACAACATTTTAAAAGCAAAGGACACAGCGTAATTGCAAATGATTTACAATACTATAGTTTTGTACTAAATAAAAACTATATTGAAAATCATAAAGTTTTAAAATTCTTAGGATTAGGAAAAGATTTAGAAGATTTAAAAAATATAGAGTATGAAAAAAGAGCCGATTTTGTATGTGAATTTTTAGATAATTTAGATTTAAAAGAAGGTTTTATTTACAAAAATTATTGTTTAGGTGGCACAAAAAACCAAGAATTTAAAAGGCAGTATTTTTCTGATGAAAATGGTAAAAAAGTAGACACAATAAGAGAAAAAATAGAAGAATGGAAAAAAGAAAAGAAAATAAATAATAACGAATACTATTTTTTGCTTACTACTCTTATTGAAAGTATAGATAAAGTTGCAAATACTGCATCTGTTTATGGTGCTTTTTTGAAACAGTTAAAAAAATCTGCGCAAAAAGAATTTTTAATGAAACCAGCAAATTTTGTACTCAATGATAATGAGCACAGTGTTTATAATGAAGATATTGAAACTTTAGTTGAAACGGTACAAGGAGATGTCTTATATCTTGACCCACCATATAACCATAGGCAATATGCCCCAAATTATCATCTATTAGAAACTATTGCTAAATATGATAATCCTAAAATTAAAGGAAAAACTGGACTTAGAGATTACTCAAATCAAAAATCAAAATTTTCACAGAAAAAAGAAGTATTAAATTCTTTTAAAAATATTATTCAAAAAGCAAAGGTAAAATATATTTTCTTGAGTTATAATAATGAAGGCTTGATGACAGAAGAAGAAGTAAAAACAATTATGTCTAAAAGAGGTAAATACGGAATATTTAAAAAAGAATACAGTAGATTTAAAGCAGATAAAACAGAAAACAGAAACCATAAAGCAAATTCAGTTGTTGAATATTTGCATTATGTTGAATGTAAATAAGGAGTTTTGAAAAATGAAATTCACCCCTTTAATTCCCCTCTTTCATTTTTCAAAACAAAAAAATCAAAAATAAGTAATAATAAAAGCCCAACAACAAAAGAATAATATGGATAAATTTTTTCAAAAATACGCTAAAGGCACGTTGCACTCTCACTCCGCTATCGCTCCGTTCGGCTCGCCTAACACAGT
>JABGQW010000024.1 GCA_018648585.1 bacterium
TATGGTAAAATGTTAGAAATTCTTAAAAATAACTCGCTGTTCTAGGCTTGACCCATTGTCTAAATAAAAATTTCCACCTTAATAATTCAAAAAGACTAATTTGTCAACTTATTTAATTTCAAAATAGTGCTGGAGTTTTGGCGGCACGTTTCGGTTGGATCCCGAGTGCGTCGCAGATTTGTTTTTCGTTCCAAATTTTCACGCCGAGTTCTTCGGCTTTTTTCAGTTTTGATCCCGCTTTTTCGCCGGCAAAAAGAATTGTGCAGTTGGCGGAGATCGCCGACAAAATTTTCGCGCCCGAGTCGGTGGCAATTTTTTTCAGTTCGTCGCGGCTAAAATTTTCAAAACTGCCGGTGATCACGATTTTTTCTCCCGACAGTTTTCCGTCAGAATTTTTCCGTTCCCGCCAAAAAAGCTCGACGCCTGCGTCCGCGAGATTTTTCCAAAAAATTTCCGTCGCCGAATCGTGCAGCCACGCGTGAAATTTTTGCGCGACTTTTTCGCCGACGCCGTCGACGTTTTCAAAATCTTCGAGCGGGACGGAGCGTGATTTTTCCAAAAAGTCTGGCAGCGGAATTTCGCCGAATTTTTCTCGAAAAAAATGTGAAAAAAGTTTCGCGTTTTCCGCTCCGATCAGCCGAATTCCAACGCCAAAAATAATTTCCGCCAGTTCCAGTTTTTTCCGCGCCTCGAGCGCGAGCAGGAGGTTTTCCACTTTTTTAAATTTAAATCCCGGGAGCTGCACGAGATCCCACTGGTCGAGTTTCCAAAAATCCGCGGGAGAGTGCACCAGATCCAGCGCGAGCAGCGCGTCGATCGTACTTTCGCCGAGTCCGTCGATTTTCAAATTTTTCGCAAAATGCAGCAGCGATTCGCGGTGCCGCGCGGGACAATTTCCATTTTCGCAGCGGGCGACAATTTCCTCGCGATCCAGTTTTTCGCCGCACTCGGGACAATTTTCTGGGAAAATAATTTCGCGTTCCGATCCGTCGCGCAAATTTTCGATCGGCGCGAGAATTTCAGGAATAATTTCTCCGGCTTTTCGCACGATCACGGTGTCACCGATTTTCACTTTTTTTCGCAAAATTTCTCCGGCGTTGTGCAGCGTGGCGCGGCTGACCGTCGATCCGGCGATTTCCACCGGTTCCAAAATTCCGACCGGCGTGATCGCGCCCGTGCGCCCGACCTGAAAATGCACGTCGAGCAATTTTGTGTATTTTTCCTCCGCGGGAAATTTCCACGCGATCGCGAATTTCGCCGTTTTCGCAGTGTACCCGAGCCGCCGTCGCAGCTCAAAATCGTGCACTTTTATCACGATTCCGTCGATGTCGTACCAGAGTTTTTCGCGGCGACTTTTTTCCGACCACTGTTCACAAAATTTGATCACTTTTTCAATGTTTTCAAAAACTTCAAACTCCGGTTCGTGTGGGAGATTCTCCTGATCAAAAAATTTGAACAGTTCGCGCTGACTTTTCACTTTTTTCTCCAAATTTTCTGCCGCACCGAGTGTGTACAAAAACATTTGTAATTTTCGTCCGGCCGAAATTTTCGGATCGAGCTGGCGCACCGTTCCGGCGGCGAGATTCCGCGCGTTCGCAAATTCGTCGGTTTCGGTTTTCAGGATTTTTTGAAAATTTTTCTTCGAAATAAAACACTCGCCGCTCACTTCCAAATCGAGCGGATCGGGGAGTTTCAGCGGAACATTTTCACACGTTCGGATCGCGTGCGTCACGTCCTCGCCGACAAATCCGTCGCCGCGGCTGACGGCTTTTTCCAAAATCCCGTTTTTGTACCAGAGCGTGATGTTGATTCCGTCGATTTTCAGTTCGCAGGAATATTCGACATTTTCCATTTTCAAAAATCGTTTGACTCGCTGGTCAAATTCGCGCGCCTCGTCCGCGTTAAAAATATCGCCGAGCGAAAATTTTCGCGTGCGATGTTCGATTTTTGGCAACTTCCCGTCGAGCGGTGCGCCGACTCGCTGCGTCGGAGAATCGGGCGTTTTCAGTTTTGGGAATTTTTCCTCGATCTCGATCAATTCGCGTTTCAGCTGATCCCGAACGGATTCTGGCACGATTTCGCGATTTTCGTTGAAATACGCGGAGATTGCGTCCCAGAGTTGGGAACGGAGTTTCTGTGCGCGTTCGCGGGCTTTTTCGAGTTGCATTTTTACAAAAAAAATGGTACACTTTCCCGAAACTTTTGAAAAATGTTTCGAAGAATTTATCGGTACGGCTGGCATTCACAAAAAAAGAAATCGCGTCGCAGCGTGTTCGGCGGCGAGGTGAAATCGATGGAAGAAGTCCGAGAATTTTCGAAAAAAATGCGCGAGCACGAACAAAAAGAAATGGCCGCGTTTGAAAAAAAATTCGATGCGGTGGCGGACGATGTTTGGAAAAATAAAAAAAATGCCTGAAATTTTTGAAAAACGAAAACGAGAAAATTTGAAAAAAGTTGCGGCAGAAATTGTCGACGAGGAAAAATTTCAACTTTTTCATTTGAGCGCGGCGCTCGACAACAAAAAAAATCGGATGTCGCTTCGATTTGAAGTGGAAAAAAAATCGGACGAAAAAAAGAACCGAAATCGACAAATTTTACGCAAAAAAACGCCGGAGGTTTCGCAGGAGTCGAAAATCGAGAAATAGCTTGAAAAAATCAGGATTTTCTGGTACAATCGCAGGAATTATTTTGAGATGACATTTTCAAATCCAAAAAATCCCGAAACATCGGATTCCGCAGAAATTTCTTCCGCGGAAAAAGAAAAACAAAATCTGTCGCGAGAAGTTTCGAATTATTCGCAGGAAAAATCGGAAGTTTCCGCCGAACGAGGGGATTTTGAAAAAACAATTTCCGTCGAAGATCGTTGCGCGGCGGCGGTCGCGTTGCTGCCAGCGTACAAAACGCAGATCGAATCGGCGCTCAAAAATTCTCAAAAAATTCCAGCGGAAATTCGCAGCGAAATGAATCCGAGCGAGGTTTCGACAAATTTCATCGCGTTGTTGCAGAAAAAAATTGAAAGTACTTCGGCGTTGCTTCCGGCAAGTTTGAATTTGAAAAATTTTATTTTTGAATCGATCGAAAATGCGTTGGATTCCGCGGGAAAAACAAAACTTTCAGAAAATAAATCGTACGTCGAAAACGTGATTCGGGACGTTTTGTCGGAAAATCCAGGAATTTCAGAAAAATACGAAATGATCCGAAAAGTTGCGCCGAGCGCGCGCGACATTTCCGCAGAAAATCCAGAAAATTCTGGCGACGGGGGAGCGGCGGCGACCGAAAATTCCACTCCCGCGGAGTTGATGACCGCGCATCCGGAACTGCAAAAAATTCTCGATTTTTTCCCGGATCTCGATTTCTCCGATTTGACGGAGGCGGATTTGCCCGCAAAAATTCAGGAACAAATTTGGAACGCGCTGCAACCGTTCATTTCGCAGATTTCTGCAAAACGTGTTGATCGCGCCGCAAAAGTGAAAAAAGAAAATGGAAACCTGCTCGACGGATTGATGAGCAGTTTTGACAAAAACGCTCGAAGTTTTCCCGCGCTGTTTGAAGCGCTCGGAATTTCTGCGGCGGATTTACAAAATGAAACGTCGCTGCGCGAAATTGTCGACAAAAAAATTGCCGATTTGGTGTCCGGCGTTCCGGTCGAAAATTTGAAAACGATGACGCGGGAGTTGGACGAAACGCAGGATTTGGATCTGTTGATCGCACTGCACGGCAGCGTTCCGGAGTGGGCGTTCGGGACGGAACTTGTTCCCGAGTACGACGCGTATTTGAAAAAAGGCGGGCGCGCGAAATTTCCAAACTGGATCGAAAATGTTCGCCCCGAGAAAAAAGAAGAAAACGGTTTCACCGGCTGGAAACTCAAAAAAATGCTCGGCGGAATTCCGATGATCGGGCAGATGATTTTGAAACTTTTGGCGTCGTTCGGACTTGTGACGCTCGCGACGGAAAATTCCACTCTGAAAAATTACGAAGAAAAACGGGACGGAACCGCGGACGACGTTTCGGAAAACGAAGAAGTTGAGAACGAAGTTTCTGAAAATCCCGCGGAAAAATCGGCCGAAGAAATTCCAGAATTCAAACTCGCGATCGATCGCGGAAAAATTTCTGCTGACGCGCTCGTGCCCGTGGATTTGCAGCCCGGCGGAAAAAATTACGAAACATTTTCCAAATTTTTATCCACGCTCAACTCGGATCATTTCAGCACGCCGATCGGAAAATCAGAAATGGATTTGTTCGTGCAGCACGCGGGAAAAACTTTTTCAAAATTTGAAAACGACGGTAAAAAATTCTCCGTTCCGGGGAGCTGGAGCGTCTGGAAATTCCGCGGCAACAAATCGTTCGAGCACGCCGGAACGGCGAGCGACACGACGGATGATTCGTTTTTCGGGTGGTTGCAAAAAGAAAAAATTTCCTCATAATTTTCCACGATGAATGACCAAAACACAAACACAAAAATTGATCTGAACGCGCTGCGGACGCCGACGGGAAAAACAATCCAGGACTTTGAAATCCCGGAAAATATTTTGACCAGCGATCCGAAAATTGTGGAATTGGTGATCCGTTCGGAATCGATGAACGACGGTGAGCGCCAGTACTGGTTCAATTTGACAAAAGTGATGAACGAAACGCAGCTGGAAAAATTGCGTGGAATTTTGACGCGAGAACGAGAAAAACTCGAAGAAATTGAGAAAAAATACAATTCCACTTCGGCGCCAAAACTTTCGCCGGAAGAAATTGCTGCGCAAAATTTCAAAATGGAATCAGCTCGTCGCACAAAAGAAGCAGAACTTCGTCGCCGCGAGCAGGAGGTGGAAAAATCAGAAAACGATGACGCGATTTTGTCCGAATTTGACGATCTCTAAAATTTTTCTCCGAATCGGTCCTGCAGCACAAAAATTGGGAATTTGAAAATCGCTCGCCAGATTCGCGGAGCGCGTTTTCGCGGTTCCTGCGCGAGTCGCCACATCCACTCGATTCCGAGATTTTGAAAAATTTTTGGCGCGCGTTTCACTTTTCCCGCCCAAAAATCGAACGTGCCGCCGAACCCGCCGCCGAGCCGCAGCGACGGAATTTCCGCTGCAAATTTTGTGAGCCACGATTCCTGCGCGGGTGCGCCGAACGCGACGAGAATTGCGTCTGGTTTTGCATTTTTCAAAACTTCGCTGCACGAAGTTGGATCGCCATCTTCGGTGCCGGCGATTTTCAAATCTGGGAATTTTTTCTGCATTTTTTCCGCAGCGATTTTTGCCACTCCGAATCCGCCCAAAAAGAACACAGATTTTTTTTCTTGCGCACAAATTTTGCACAAAATTTCCGCCACTTCTACGCCGGTGATTCGGTGGATTTTTCGTCCGTACAAAAATTTCGCCAAAATCGAAATTCCCGCTCCGTCGCAGAGATTGAGCGTGGTGTGGTTGAGAATTTTTCGAAAATTTTCGTTCTCGCGTGCCTCGACCAAAAACTCAGGATTCACCGTCGCGATGTGATGAAACTTGCGTCCGGCGAGCATTTCCGCAAAAATCTGCTCGAGCTCGGGGCGAGCAACGGAATCGATGCGAACGCCGAGAATTTTCAACGGTTTCACTATTTGGATCATGACAAAAACTTTTGTGAAAATCAACGACGAATTTCCCTGCGCGGTGTGTGGACATTTCAATCCGCCGGCGCCACGTACGTGCCGAAATCATTGTCAAAAATGTCTCTGCTCGCTCCACGTCGACATTTCACCGGGAGATCGTGCCGAGAGTTGTCATGGAATTTTGCGCCCGATTTCCATCGAAACCGTCGGCGGAGAAATGCGTTCGATCGTTTTTCGGTGTGAAAAATGTGGAAAAATTTCCAAAAATAAAATCGCCGAGGACGACGATCGCGAGAAGTTGCTCGAAATTTTCTCCCCAAAAAATTAAGAAATAAATGGTAATCGGCCGATTGTTTTTTGTGTTCCTGTGTTTAAGTCCACACTTGGATCTTCTCCGACGCCGCCAAATCGTTTTGCAGATTCGATTGTTTTATACGTTCCGTCGGTATTTTTTTCTGTGATGATTGCGATGTGTGAAATCTTTCCATTTTTTTCACGCCAAAAAATACAATCTCCGGGTTTTCCGGCTTCTTCTTTTACAGGAGTAGAAATACTTTCGAGTCCAGCGGCCGTCGTGTCTCCAGTTGCGACGTTAGATTTGTTTGCCGCGTACATAATGAGACCAGAACAATCGATTCCATTTTTTGATTCGCCACCCAAAACATAATTTGTTCCTTTGAGCCCTCTTGCAATATTTATAAGATTTTTAGGGGAAATCTTTTTTCCAGTGAGTTTCAGGGCTTTTGTAACTTCAGCACGAAAATTTTTTATTTTTTCCTTCAAGTTTGAGTTCGTATTTTTTTCAGATTTCGTCTCGGAAATTTCGGAAGTTTTTTCGGGCGACATATTTTTCAGCGTCTGCGCCAGTCCTGCGAGCATCCAGCGCGCAAATCCGCCTTTTCCGACGGTGCTCGCATTTTTTTTGAACTGCTCGGCGGCCGATTTTTGCACAATTTTTTTCTTGGATTCCGGGAGGTTTTGCACCGTTTTTTCAAAATTTTCTTTTTCCGCAGCGACCGTTTTTTCCGGTTCGGCCGCGGGAGTTTTTGGTTCGGCAGAAATCTTGGGGATCACATTTTTCCCCGCGACGGCGATCCGGCGCGCGGTTTCATGAGTTTGTTCCCGAAAAAATAAATGTTTCATATTTTCAGTTCTGTCCAGGATTTTTCCCAAAAATTTTCCAAATCGGCGAGTTCCTGCGAGTGATCGTGCGACTCGATTTCCTGATTTTTTGTGGAAGTTTTCTGCGTCGCGTCGCGCAGCACGTCCCGAAAAAAATGCGGATTTTTCGCGAGAATTTTTTCCAATAATTTTGTTTCTCGTTTTTCAAAAGTCTGCAGCGTGTGCAGCAGCCGGTTCCCGTTTTTTTTCAAAAATTCCGGATTTCCCGCGAGCGCACAAATTTGTTCGCGATTTTTCGTGGGAACTGAAATCAGCTTTTTGGCCACTTCGAGAATTTGAGTTTTGAGCGGATCCATCGCGTGATTGTACCAGAAATCCTTGAAAAAAACAAGATTTCGTGGTAAAATATTTTGATGTGTTTTCGCGCGTCGAATTCGGATTTTTTCGCCCGCTCACCGCGGTTCGTTTTCAAAAATCTGGAAAAAAATGAAACGCTCGAAAAATCGGTCGACGATTCGCAAAAATTTGATCGCCCCGCGACGGATTCGAATCGCTGGCGACGGCGTGCCGGCGCAGTTTTGGACACATTTGAATCTGCGAAAAACGAGAAAAATTTGAATCAGCAGGATTTCGCGGATGCCGAAAAAATGTTGCGCACGATTCCCGCGGAAAAATTGTTGAAATTGAATTCGAAAAAATTGCAGAAACTTTTTCTCGATCCGGACGGAAAAGTGAATTTTCACGGGCACGCGGGGATTTCTCAAAATCTGAAACTCGGCGATATTTTTCCAGAAAAAAAAGAGATTTTTTTCAACGGCGAAAAAATTTCCGTGCGCGAAAATTCTGACAAAATTTTGACCGAATCGGATCGCGCGACCGAAAAAGTTTCAAAACCAAAATCAGAAATTGCGGACGAAGTTTGGAGCGATTTCAAAAATCTGACGTCGCTCGCAAAACTTTTTGTCGACGGGGGAATGACCGAAAAATTGTTCCAGCATTTTCGAAAAATTCCTGCGTCCGAGTTTCTCGAGCAGGGAAAAAATCAGCCGGAATTGTTGCAGCAGATTTTCGTGAAAAATGGGACGGTGGATTTCCACAAAAATGTCCGCGCGGAGCAGGAAATCGGGCTCGGCGATCTTTTTCCCGCGAGCCAGAATTTTCTCAAAATCACGAAAAAAAATGGCGAGGTTTTCGAGGGAAAACGTTCGTTCAAAAAAAACAAAATTGGATATTTTGCTCCGCCGAAAATGTATTTGGAAATTCACGGCGGTGAAAAAATTGAGGAAATTTCTGCACCGGAGTTTCCAGAAAATTTTTCAAAAATTCAACCAGCGGCCGATGAGGATGCGTTAAAAACGCAATTTTCGGAAGAAGTTCGCGACGGAGAAGTTCGCGAACAAAAAACACGCGCGGAAATTGAACAGATTTTGAAAACAGAAGGTGCTGGCGCGCTCGAAATTTCCAGTGATCCGGAAAATCGATTTTTCCCAGTGATGGAGCGCATTTCTAAGATTGTCGGCGAAAAATATGATCTGCCGTGGGAAGTGATTTTTGGCCAAGCTGCGCTGGAAACTGGGCACGGAAAACACGTCGTGGGAAATAATTTTTTCGGAATTAAATCTGGTGAAAATTGGTCGGGCGAATCTTTTTCTGCACAAACAAAAGAGCAAAATGGCCAAAATTTTGTTTCAGAAATCGCGGCGTTCCGCGGGTACCAAAATCCGTTCGAATCGGCGATCGGGTACGCACAATTTATCACGAAAAATGCGCGGTACGCCGACGCGGTTCGCGACTACCGAAAAAATCACGATCCGCAGCAATTTCTCGTCGGAATAAAAAGCGCGGGATACGCGACAGATGCGGATTACGTTGAAAATGTTTCCGGCGTGTACGCCCATTATTTTTCGGACGGAGTTTTCGAAAATACGGATAAAATGACGGCGTAAAAAAAATTTTTTTGCCCAAAAAAAGTGCTCAGAAATCAGGCTGGGCGCGGAGATTTTGAATTTTATATTTTGAAACAAATCATTACATTTTTGCAAGTCGGTTTTGTCCATCGCCTCTTGCCATCAGGCGAAAACCGCGTTTACAATCTCGCCAGGATTTTTCGTATTTTTTTAAACCCTTTTCAAATGGCCTACTCAAAAGGCGATCTCGTTGCTGCCATGGCAGCTGGTGCAGGTATCACTAAAAAAGCAGCAGCAGATGCTCTCGAAGCAATGCTCGGTGCTGTCACAGGAGAACTTAAAAAAGGAGGATCTGTCACGTTGACAGGATTCGGAACTTTCAAAGTTTCTGACCGCGCAGCACGCACCGGCGTGAATCCACAGACCGGAGCAAAAATTCAAATCCCAGCACGAACCGTTCCTTCTTTCAAAGCAGGAAAAGGACTCAAAGACGCTGTGAAATAGTTTTTGCAAAACAGATTTGAGAAATAAAAAACTCGCCTTTCCGGGCGAGTTTTTTCATAAAATATCCGTGATATATTTTATCGTCCGTTTTGGTGACGAATTATTTTCGAATTATTTTGTGGTTTGTGTCCGTTTTGGGCGCCACCGTTTCCATTATTTCCGCTGTTCCCAAAATGTGCGGTGAGTGATTTCATTTCGTTGATCATTTTTGCAAACTCGGTTTGTTTTTGTTGCAGCGCTGTTTTTTCTTCGTCAATTTTTTTCTGCAAATTTACAATTTGAGACTGATAATCTCGGATTTTCGATTTGTGTGATTTGACGTATTCTTCAATTTCTTGTTTTACTTTTCCCAGTGTTGCGAGCGGATCGGCGTTATTTTTTGCCACGTCCTCATTTCGCTCATTTTTAAAATTTTGCTGGTTGTCTGCTTTTTTTGTTTCGAGCACGGAAACATTTTGAGTTTCCATTTTTTTCTGCACGGGAGCGGGCGTTGGCTCCTTTTTTATTTCTGTTTTTTGGTTCACGGTGATTTCTTTTTCTGTTTTTGGCGCGGGTTCTGGTTCAAAAACCGGAACGACCGGAGTGGCGACAGGTTCGGCGATTTGTTTCGGAACATCGGCGACGGTGGTCACGACCGGAACCGGTTTTTCGTCGGTTCTTTTTTCAAAAATATTTTTGTCCGCCGGAATTTCTGCTGCGGATTTTTCTTTTGTGGCTGGAATAATTGGTTCGGGTGCGGGAGTTTGTTCTTTTTCCTGAACTTCCGGGATTTTCATTTCCACGGTTGTGTCCTCGCCGGCAGGGATTCCAAACGGATTTTGTTCCGAAGTTTCAATTTTTTCTGTTTCCGGCGTAGGATCCGTTTCGATTTTTTCTTCCAAAATGGGAGCGACATCTGTCGAAAACGGATTTTTTTCTGCTGCTTCTGGTTTTGACTCTGGTTCTGTTTTTTCCGCTGGCACGGCAAACGGATTTGGAATTTCAGAAATTTCCGCAGTTTCGATTTCTTTCTTTTCTGCTGAGATTTCCGGAATATTTTTTGTTTCTTCGGGAATCGATTCGACCGGTGCTGGTTCGACCGGTTTTTCGACTGGCGTTTCAGTTTTTTCTGTTGCGAACGGATTCGGAATTGACGGAGTTTCGACTTTTTCCGTCACCGGAGCGTCGACCGCGGGTGCGACACCGTTGTCGTTTTGCGTCGTTGCGGCGGTTCCGTCGTCCTTTTTTGCGGTGGTGCCGTCATCAGAATTTGCGTTGTCGCCGAGACCGAAGTTGAAATTTACCATTTTTTATAAATTGAGTTCGAATTTTGTCTCAGAAAAATTTGACTTTTTGATCGAAATTCCCCACATTTTACAGGATTTTTTGAGAAAAATCAATCTTTTTCCCGCAACTTCGTGGAAGATTTCCTTTCCCGCGTTCCGCAGATTTTAAAACGTGCTCAGGCATCCGCTGAAAAAATAAAAAATTTGGCTGATCTGGAGCGGTTTTTTGACGAATTTTTATCGAAAAAATCGGCGGTGTCCGAATTTTCCAAAAATCTCAAAAATGTACCGGCCGACCAAAAAAAAGAAATGGGCGCGGCGGTGGGAAAATTGCGAGACGCGCTGCTGCAGATTTTTGAATCGCTGCGGGATCAGCTCGAGGCGGCAGAACTCACAAAAAAACTGGAAACAGAGTGGATCGATGTGACGAAAAATTTTCCGATTCGAAACGGAGCGTTGCACCCGGTCAGTCAAGTTCAGGAGCAGGTGGAGGAGATTTTTAGTTCGATGGGATTCGAAATTGCGGATGGGCCGCACATCGAAACGGAATGGCACAATTTTGACGCGTTGAATATTCCGGCGAGTCATCCGGCGCGAGACATGCAGGACACGTTTTGGCTGCAGCGAGACGGAGAAAATCCGAACAAAAATTTTGTTCTTCGGACGCAAACTTCTGATGTTCAAATTCGAAAAATGTTGAAACACGGCGCTCCCGCGAGACTCATCGCACCGGGACGTGTTTTTCGCAACGAAGATGTTGACGCGAGTCACGACGCGGTTTTTTATCAAGTTGAAGGATTGCTCGTGGACAAAAATATTTCGCTCGCACATTTGAAAGGAACGATCGAAACGATGTTGTCTCGGCTTTTTGAAAAAGAAACCGTGATTCGATTTCGTCCCGGATATTTTCCGTTTGTGGAACCCGGATTGGAAGTGGATTTCCGGTGCACTCTTTGCAGCGGAAAAGGCTGTAAAACCTGTAAAAACACAGGATGGATTGAATTTATGGGAGCGGGAATGGTTCACCGCAACGTGCTTCAAAACTGCAACATCGACCCAGAAGTCTTTTCCGGCTTCGCATTTGGGTTCGGGTTGACGCGACTCGCGATGATGAAGTACAGCATCGGCGACATTCGTCTCCTGTCCAGTCAAAAAATTGATTTTCTTTCTCAATTCTAAAATTTAAAAATCTCATGGCCGACAAAAAACCAAAAACAGCGACGACAAAAGTTTCTCAAAAAAAAGATGAAAAGAAGAAAACTTCTCCTGTAAAAAAAGAAGTGAATAAAAAATCTGAGGAAAAAAAGCTGAAAAAAGTTATCAAACCAGAGAAAAAAGAAGAAAAAAAGGTGATAAAATCAGACAAAAAACCGAACAAAAAAGTTGCACAGAAAAAAAGTTCGGCGGAACAAATTTCCGTGGGAGGAAATAAAAAAATGGTACCGATTCTTCCGCCAAAAATTCAACAACAAATCGAAGGATTTCCGATTGAAATTCAGCATTTGGTCAAAAAAGGGCGCGATCAAAAATTCGTCACCGAGCAGGAACTTTTTCGTGTCTTGCCCGATGTCGAAGAAAATCTCGATCAACTCGACGAATTGTACGAATTATTGCTCGATCTGGGGATCGAAGTGATTGAGGTTCGCGATGAAAAAATTTGGAAAGAACAGCAACAAAAAGAAAAAGAAGAAGCCGCAAAAAAAATTGTCGTGGAAGTGGAGGAGAAAAAAGAAAAATCAGATTCTGCGGACGAAAAAGATGAAACGCCAGAAGATCCAAAAGCGATGGATCTCACCGAGATTTCGAACGATTCGGTGCGAATGTATTTGAATGAAATTGGGCGAATCCAGTTGTTGACCGCAGCGGAAGAAGTGGATTTGGCAAAACGCATTGAAAAAGGAGATTTGGCGGCAAAACAGCGACTGGCCGAGTGCAACTTGCGATTGGTTGTTTCCATCGCAAAACGGTACATCGGGCGCGGATTGGCGTTTCTCGATTTGATGCAGGAAGGAAATCTTGGACTTTTGCGCGCAGTCGAAAAATTTGACTACCGAAAAGGTTTTAAATTTTCCACGTACGCGACGTGGTGGATCCGCCAGGCGATCACGCGTGCGATCGCGGATCAGGCGCGGACAATTCGAATTCCGGTGCACATGGTCGAAACGATCAACAAATTGCGATACACGCAGCGTCGGTTGCAGCAAGAACTCGGACGCGATCCGCTTCCGGAAGAAATTGCGGTCGAGATGCAATTGGATTTGAAAAAAGTAAATTATATTCTCAAAATTTCCCAGGACATCGTCTCGCTCGAAGCGCCGGTCGGGACGGAGGAAGATTCCAAACTTTCAGATTTTATCGAAGACGAGGGAATGCTGTCGCCATTCGAAACGACGCATCGCCAGCTGATCAAAGAAAATATTGACGATTTGTTGCAGTATCTTTCTGCGCGCGAACAAAAAATTATTAAAATGCGATTCGGGCTCGAGGATGGCGTGCCGCACACGCTCGAAGAAGTTGGTCGCGATTTCAATGTCACGCGCGAGCGAATTCGCCAGATCGAGGGAAAAGTTTTGGAAAAACTTCGAAATCATCCGATGGCGGTCAAAATCTCCGCTTGATTTTTCTCGTTCTGGCGGTACACTCCCGCCGAATTTTCTCAAAAAATTTCAAAAAATGGTCAAAAAAATTTCCGACGACAATCAGAAAAAAGTGCTGCTGACGGCGGCGGGACTGCGAAAATTGCAGGACGAACTGGAACACCTTCGCACGACCGGGCGACGAGAAGTTTCGTTGCGATTGAAAGAAGCAATTTCGTACGGAGATCTTTCCGAAAATGCGGAATACGACGAGGCAAAAAACCAGCAGGCGTTTCTCGAGCAGAGAATTATGGCAGTTGACGAGCAGGTCAAAAATGCAGAAGTGATTGAGGAAAACGCAGATGGAACGATTCAGATCGGTTCAAAAGTGATGTTGGAGCGCGTGGGATCAGACGAAAAACACGAGTACACGATCGTGGGATCGACGGAGGCGGATCCGATTTCGCATAAAATTTCGAACGAATCTCCGGTGGGCGCGGCGATTTTGGGAAAAGCAAAAGGCGACGAAGTTGTGGTTTCCGCCCCGGGCGGAGATTTTTCGTACAAAATTTCAAAAGTCGTGTAATTTTTTTCTCACAAATTTTGGAAAAAAGAGTATAATTTTTGCGATGGAAAAATATCGTCTGGTCGCAGCGACGATCGTGGTGCGGGATTTTGAAGATTCCAAAAAATTTCTCCTCGTGCGAAAACCGCGTGTGCGGTACGCGTGGCAGTTTCCGCAGGGCGGGCGAGAAAATGGCGAAACGTTTCTTGTGACGGCGGCGCGTGAATTGCGCGAAGAATGCGGCGAAAAATTGCAGGTAAAATTTCTCACACTTTCTGAAATTGGCGAGTACCAGTACGATTTTCCGAAAAATTTTTCAAAATTTGACGACGATTTGGCGGGCGCGCAGGTTCATTTTTTTCGCGCGGTCTGGATTGGCGGTGAGGTCGATGTCGACGGAAAAGAAATTGTCGCGCACCGCTGGGTGACAAAAACCGAACTTCACGAACTGGTCGAAGAATCGTACTGGGACGTGGTGCGGGAGTGGATTTAGATTGAAGGCATTGTTATTTGTGTGTTTTTCTGTTAAAATAAATAGAATTTTTATTGAATTTCAAAAATGTCGGAAGACGAAAATAATTTTAAAAATCCAAAAGATTTGATCGCTCTTTCGGGGAAAGAAACATTGAAACGAAAGGTTTTTGAAGTAGTGGGCGGAATAAAAAAAGTGTTCAAGGGGGGGGTGAAATGCAGAAGTTGCGCGTTGAAATTGAAGAATTGTTGGAGCAAAAAAATGAGAATGATAAAAAAATAGACACGTGGCATAAATGGAGCCAAAAAGCCGTTCCAAAAATTGACAAACTGACATCCGAAATCCAAATCCTTTGTGACAAAAAAAATCATCTTGCGACGGAAGCGGGACAGCAGGAGCTAGCAGAAAGACAAGGACAGGCTGAAAAAAATGAGAAACGAGTGAAGTTTGTTGAGCATTATTTTAAAAACATAAATAAAAATGGCTTTTGCCTAGCAGATTTAGAATTTTTTAAGAATTTCTAACATTTTAGCATAAATATTTTCGTTGCGATAATTGAATCGAAATTCACATTCCTTGAGATGGAAATTAAATTTATGAGACGCTAATCCGTTGAATTTGGCAAGTCGTCTTTTTGCAAAACTCCAAAATCCCTCGATCCCGTTCACGTGCGACTTTCCGCGCGCAAATTCGTTTTTCGAATGGAAGACTCGAAAATGGTCGTAGCCGTTCAAAATCAGGCCGTCGTACGCGCGCCAACCGTCCGAATGAATCG
>JABGQW010000005.1 GCA_018648585.1 bacterium
CACAAACGAAATTGTTTTAAGAATCTCAGTAGCTTGCTGCTGAGTTCTTCAATTTGACTAATAAAAGTGTTCGAACAATTCCGCTGACTTTTGAGAATCACTGGATTGAAAATCAGGAAAAAAATGCAAATTTATTTTCGATGAAATTTGCAAAAAATATTTACATTCCTAAACTCCCGTTTCCAAAAAAATGTGCAAAACTCAAATATTTGCCAAAACTTTTCGACCATTTTTTGTTGCGATGTCGACAAGTTTTTCCACGTCGTAAAATCGGCACGCTTCGCTCAAAAATAAAAGTTCGGTAAAAATATCGCCGTCGATAAACGGACAGAAAAAATCGTATACGTTGTCGACACCGAGCGCGACGTTTACCCCGGCTTCGAGCAGTTGTGGCATCGGTGCGATCGAATTGTGAAGTGGCGCCGTTTTCTCGCGCATTTGCATCATGTCAATCGCGGCGCGTGGGCAAATGAGCACGGACATTTCGGCTTCTTTTAAAAGCTGCGCGATGTCGCGAACGTACTCGTCCGGTTGTGCTGCGAGTGAAAGTGCGTGCACGGCGTTGACGCGTCCCTGCAGTCCGTGTTCGATCACTTTTTTTGCGAGAAGCTCGGTGTCGCGTTCTTCTGGAAAATTATTTTGATCGATGTGCACGTCGACTGTTTTTTTCTTTCGTTTTGCCAGATCAAAAAGATAATCCAAATGTTCGGATTGGTGCGGGCGATCGCGAGAGGGAAGTCCGCCGAGTGCGTCGACGAACGGTTCCGCTTTTTCGATCATTTTTTGCGATTCCGGATTCAGCGCGCCCTCCAAAACCTGCGATGCGATTTGAATCTCAATTTTATCGGCGTATTTTTCTTTGACTTCCAGCGCGGCTTCGACGCATTTCATGCCGACGGTTGCGTCCACATCAACATTCGTTCGCGTGATTGTGCAGCCTTGCCGAATCATGTTTTCGGCGCTCAAACTGATGCGTTCGACCAAATTTTCGTGCGTGTATTCTTCTTTTACTTTTTTCCACAAATCCCATTTCACTTCCATGTGCTCCATCGTCATGTCCAATTTTTCTGGCGTGATGACGTACGCTTTGTCAAAATGCGCGTGGCACGAAACGGGGCCGCCAGCGGCCGCAATCTTTTCGCGCAAAAGCTCGAGAATGTTCCACGGTTTTGCCATTTTTTCAAAAGTTAGTTTCGTGCGGAGTTTGCCAGTTTTTTTGAAAATCTCAAAATATTACTTTTGCATTTCATCGATCTGTTTCTGCAATTTCTCAAGTCCGAGATTTCCGGTTCCGCCCTGGTGCGTCGAAAGTTTCAGCATTTCGTGGATTTCTTTTTCTGAAATGTTGATTTCCGAAATCGTGGATCCAACTTCTCGGTACGCGTCGCGGAATGTCATTCCTTTTTTGACGAGCTCAAACGCTTTGTGCGCCGCAAAAAGTCCCGGTGCCGCCAGGCACGATTTCATCATCACGTCCGCATTTGGCGCAATATTTCCGATGATCGCGCGCGCCGCGTCGAGCGACATTTCTGTGTACCGAAGTCCGAGAAAAAGCGGGCGTTTGATTTCTTGCCCGTCGCGGTGGTAGCCGAGAATTTTATTCGAAATATTCATCGCCATTTCGTGGCGGCACGCCATCACCGTTGCGGTTCGGCCGCGCATTAATTCCGCGACATCGAGATTTTTTTTCTGTGGCATAATCGAGCTGCCAGTTGAAATCGAGTCGTCCATTTCAAAAAATTGAAATTCTTGCGTGGTGAAAAAAAGTAAATCTGAGGCAAATTTATTTAGCGTGAGCATGATGTTGCAGCACGCTTCGAGGACGAGTCCTTCAATTTTTCCGCGAGAATTTTGGCAATAAATTGGATTTGTTTGCGTGCGCGAAAATCCCAATTCTTTCGACAACCAGTCGCGATCGAAATCAAAAGGGGAGCCGTATCCGGCGCCAGATCCGAGAGGATTTTGGTCGACAATTTCATCCGTGATCACCGAGAGGAGTCGCGCGTCGTCGAGTAATTCTTCGACAAAACTCGCCGCCCAGGTTCCAACGCTGGTGGGCATCGCTTTTTGCATGTGCGTGTATCCGGGCATCGGCACGTTTTCGTATTTTTTGGCAAAATCTAAAAAATCCTGCGCCAAATTCATCAGATGAATTCGGATTTCGTGACTTTTGTTTTTCAAAAAAAATCGCATCATCACCAAAACCTGATCGTTTCGACTGCGACCGGTGTGAATTTTTTTTCCGGTGTCTCCGAACCGCTCGATCAAATATTCCTCGATTTTTGTGTGGCAATCCTCGTCTTCAATTTTCAAAATAAATTTCCCGTTTTCCCAGAGTTTCAAAATTTCATCGAGCCCGGTTTCGAGATCGGCGAGTTCTTTTTTTGAAATTAAATTGTGTCGTTCCAAAAGTCGAGCGTAGCCGCGACTGCACCACACGTCGTCGGGAATCATTTGTTGATCGTACAAAATATCTTCGCCGGCGTTGTATTCTTCGACAATCCGGTTGAGATCGACAGATTTGTTTTTGAACCAGATTTTTTTCTTAATTGTGTCGGACATTTTTTTAAAATTAGTTTGTGAAAGTATGCGGGAGTTTTGAAAAATTTTCAAAAAAAACAGCGACCAATTTGATCGCTGTTCTTGATTTTCTTTTTTTCATCAGAAATTATTCCATTTTCAATTCATCTTTTTTCGGTTCCTCTGAAGGACTTGCCACGCCTTTCAGCATTTCCAGAAGTTTGTCGAGAGAAAAACTCACCGATGCATTTGTGTTTGGTAAAAGATTGAGTACGTACGTTTTCACGGTCACGCCGTCTCCGGCGGTCACGGTCATTTTGTATCCCGTTTTCATCGAAGCATTTTCATCGGCGAGAGTTGCGCCGTCTTCTTGAAAAATTTGGTACGCTGCTTCTGGCGCCATTTTGAGACCAGACGCAAATACTTTTGTTCGCATTCCAAATTCGAGATTGTTGACGGTTGCTTTTTCCAAATCAATATCTCCGAGCAAACTTGAAAAAGTTGTTGCCGTGTTTGGTGCGAGATTGATGACAAATTCTTTTTTCGTTTTTCCGTCGCCGGCGGTGACGATCACTTTGTACCCTTCCGCGATGCGATCTGCGACCGTCGATCCATTTGGTTTGAAAATATCAAATGTCGCCTGTGTGGCAGGCGTGATGGCTGCTTTGAGATCTGCGATCGGAACGTTGTACGGAACATTTGAAAGTGTTCCAGTTTCCACGTTGAGTGAGCCGATTTTCGAAGTGATTGTCGCATCGACATTTGGTGCGATTTCAATTTTGTACGTGCGAGCGGTCACGCCGTCGCCAGCGGTGACAGTCAACAAATATCCTGATTTGAGATCGGTTGCGATCGTCGAACCGTCTGTTTTGAAAACTTCAAACTTGGCTTGAGGTGCCGGCGTGAGTGCGGCTTTGAATGCTTCCAGTGTTGTGTTGTACGGAATATCTTTCAAAATAGGAAGATCCGCCGCGGCGGCCGTTGACACAAAAATACTGAGAGCAAAAACGCCCAGCAGGATTTTCGAAAAATTTTTCATGGGGGATTGGGTTTAAAAAATAGTGTTGTACGAATCGCGCAGAGCGCAAAAACCTTTTAACATAAAATTTACAAGAATCAAATTATTCGTGCTGACAAGTTCCCAAAATTCTGTTTTTATTGCAAAATCAAAAGAATGACTGGAGCCGAGAATGGGATTTGAACCCACGACCTACACGTTACGAATGTGTTGCTCTACCACTGAGCTATCTCGGCGTCGTCACTGGGTGATTTCATTCGTGGCTCGTCCCGAATCTTCGGGACTCGCACTGAATTTCATCACCGTTCCTCTCGCTCGAAAACACGACTGCGTCGAATTTTTTCGCGTTTTTGGGAAAATGTGGCGGAGAGAGAGGGATTCGAACCCTCGGTGCAGTTGCCCGCACAACACCTTAGCAGGGTGCCCCATTCGACCACTCTGGCATCTCTCCGTAAAAATTTAAAACAGCGATTTTGCGGGCGAGAGTTTAATTTTTTTGAAAATTGTGGTCAACTTTTTTTAATTTCCAAAAAATCTTTTTCGAAATGGAAACAGAATTCCAAAGTACGTCAAACTGCAGACTGCTGCCGCAATCCAGAAATTATCTCGCAGCGGTGTCGCAAAAATTTCTCCTAAAATTACCAGATTTGCAAACAAAATTACGGCGATATTTTTTCGATCAAATTTTGGTTGGAAATGTTTTCCAATTTCTCGCAGCAGCAGCGCAAAAACTACGATTTCGCAGCCGATCGTTGAAAATACGGCGGCGATCAATCCGAATTTTTCCAAAAATAAAAGATTCAAAATGGCGTTGATCGCGAGCGCGATTCCGTTGACGAGGAGCAAATATTTTTGTCGATTTTTTGCCACCAGCGTGAACGTGAAAAGTTGATTGAAAAACGCGAAAAATATCGTGAAAATTAAAATTTTCAAAACGCTGTCCGACCCGAAAAAACCAGGCGAACTCAAAAATTCGTCAGAACTTAAAATTCGCACGATGTCTGTCGAAAATGCAAAAATGCTGATCACGATCGGCAGCGCGAAAATCAATAATTTTTCTGCGCCCCACGCGAGCGACTGGTTTATTTTTTCCGGATTTTTTTCGTTTTCCGCAATTTTCGGCAGCATCGCCTGACCGAAGAAAACTCCGAGCACGAGAAAACTTTCCAAAATCCGCGTCGGAACGCCGTAAATTCCCACCGCGCTGGCGCCGAGCAAAATTGAAATCAGGACGATGTCGAGTCGCAAGTACAGCGTTTGTAAAATCAGCGCGAGTCCGTACGGGAGCGAATCTTTGAGCGTTTTTTTCAAAAAATCCCAGTGCCACAAAAGTCGGATTCGAATTTGGCGCGAGACAAAAAATGCCACGAGACACGAAAATAAAACATTCGAAATCACGCCCGCCCACAAAAGTGCAAAAAATCCGCCAGCGGGAGTTTCAAAAAAATCGAAATTTCGGATCACGAAAAAAATCAGAACGGCCAGCAACATTTTTCCTGCGACGAGCGAACTTGCAAATTTCTGAATTTTCATCCGTGCCTGCAGCACCGACGAAAGCGTTCCCGCGACGATCGTGAGCGCCATCGAGAGCGCCGTGATCCAGATTCCCGTGCGGACTTCGGGAGCGTAATTTGAAACAAATTGTGCGGAAATTCCCGCGATCAAAACCACCGTCGCGATCAAAATCAGTCGCAGCGAAAAAATATTTCCCAGGACGAATTCCGATTTTTCGCGATTTTTTGACATTTCCCGAACTGCGATCGCAAAAAGTCCCGCGTCCGCGATAATTCCAAAAAAAGCGAGAAATTCGTACGCAGTCACGTAATTTCCATAAAATTCCGCGCCGATCGACGTCACCAATTTTACCACGACAAAACTGGTCACCGCCGTCATCGCGCGTCCCAAGAATTGTGCGAACGCGTTCCCCAAAACTTTTCCGTGCGAAGTCATCGGGAGCGAGTTTAGAATTAAAAATTAAAAATTAAAAATGAAAATTTCTCCGCCTGAGTTTGCCAGAATTTCGAAAAATTTTTCCGCGAGAAAATTTCCAAAACTCACAAACTCACAACAAACGCGCCGGTTCCGCCCTCCTGCATTTTCGAAGTGCTGAATTTGAGTTTTTTTTCGTTCAAAATTTTCATCGTCTGCGATCGGAGAACCGGATTTGCTTTTGAGTGCAGCCCTTTTCCGGTGATGATTTTTACGCGAGAAAAATGGTTGTGTCGCGCCCGTTCCAAAAAAATGTCGATTGCCTCGAACGCCTCCCAGCTCGACATTCCGTGCAGATCCAGCGTCGCGTCGATTTTTTGTTCGTATTTATTTTTTTTCATTTTTTTCAAAAAAATATGCCGCGAGTGCGGTCGAAATCGGCACTGCCAAAATCAGCGCGATTGATCCGGCGATCGTCCGGACGATTTCCTCGGCGAAAAATTCTGAGTTGAAAATTACCCAGGAGGGGCGATCTGGATTCATCGCCAGCAGTAAAAATATCGGCAATCCGGTGCTGATGTACGCGAGTGCGAGCGTGTTGATCATCGACGCGATGTGTTCGCGCCCGACCGAAAATCCGCGCCGGTACAAATCTTTTTTTCCGAGCGTCGGCTGCGCTTTTTGAATTTCGTCGACCGACGCAACCTGTGTCGTTGTCACGTCATCCAAAACTCCGATTGTTCCGATCAAAATTCCGCCGAGCAGCAACCCGCGCAGATCGATTTTCCCGAGCAGCCCAAACTGCAAGTACAGCGATTCCTCCGATCCGAGTCCGAAAAGTTGCGCGCCGACAACAAAACTTTGTGCCACAAAAAATGCGATCACGAGTGTTAAAATTGTTGCGAGCACCGCAATCGAGGTGCGTTTTCGGAATCCGTGCGCGAGATAAATTGAAATCGTGGCGATGCCGAATCCGCCGATCAGATTTGTCACGAGCGGATTTGCGCCGGACAAAATTTGCGGAATGATGAATTTCGCGATCACTAAAATTGACAAAATTAATCCGAGCAGTGACCGCAGCCCGCTCCATTTTCCGACGGCGGCGACGACTGCGAAAAAAATTGCGATGATCCAGATCAGCGCGGGAATTCGGTTGCGATCGATCACGCTGAAACCTTTTTCTGTTTCGTTTAAAATCACCGCGTCGCCGAGTTCAAATTTCTGCAGCTCGGTGCGCACCGACAATTCGCTCGCGGGGATTTCGACGGACACGCCGGATTTTTCGCCATCGAGAATTTTGACCGAAAGTTGCTGCGAAATTTGTTCCGGAAACATTTCGTCAAAAACACCGTTTTGCGCGCGCGTGACTTCGCCACGAACAAAATCTCCCGGCACCGCGAACGCCACATTTGAAAATAAAAAAAGAAACAACAGCGCGAACTTTTTCATTTTTTCGGAAAAAATATTTTTTTCAACTCCGCGATCAAAATCACGACGACCGTCGCTGGGAACACAAAAATCGTGCACAGCCAGCCGAACCACCACGGAATTTTTAGATTTCGAAATTTGAAAATTCTGACGATCGACCGCGAAAACCACCACGACCAGAGCCCGATCGCGAATAAAATCAGCAGTCCGATCCAAATCACGAGTCCGATTAAAAACTGAAAAACGCCGAAAATTCCGCTCGATGTTTTGTGCGGAAATGCGGGAATTTTTCGGACGCGAGAAAATTTTGGTTCCATCCGCGCAGAGTTTGCCGAGTTTTCTGAAAAATGCAACAATCCGCGCGATGGATTTTTCCTCAAAAAAAGTTGCGATCGTCGCAGATTGGTTGACCAGCCGCGGGGGAGCGGAACGCGTGATTTTTTCGTTGGCGAAACTTTTCCCGAACGCGACAATTTTCACGAGCGTGTTCGACGAAACGGCGTTTCCCGAACTTTCAAATCGCGATGTTCGCTGCACGTGGCTCCAAAAATTACCAAAAAAAATTCGAAAAAAACATCAATTTTTACTGCCATTTTTTCCGGGAGCATTTTCAAAATTAGATTTGTCAGAATTTGATCTGATCGTGAGCTCGTCGAGTTCTGGGTTTTCAAAATGTGTACAAAAAAATTGTTCAAAAAAAACAAAACACGTGTGTTTTTGCCACACGCCGGTGCGGTTTTTGTACCACGCGCGGGACGAGTACATTTTCAAATTTCCGCTGCCGTGGTGGGGAAAACCGGTGCGTTTTTTTCTCCCGAAAATTTTGAACTGGCTCGAAAAAATTGATCAGCGCGCGGCGAAAAATGTGGATTTTTGGATCGCGAATTCAAATTTTGTCGGGGAACGCATTTCGAAATTTTATCACAAAAAATCGACGACAATTTACCCGGGAGTCGAAACACAAAGTTTTGCGGCGGCGGGCAAAAAAAAATCTGAGCGAAAATATTTTCTCGCGGTGGGACGATTTATTCCGTACAAAAAATTCGATTTGCTCGTCGAAGTTTTCAAAAAAAATGGACTAAAATTAAAACTTGCCGGGCGCGGACCCGATTTTGAAAAATGTCGAGAACTCGCTCGCGGTGCGGAAAATATTGAATTCCTCGGATTTGCCCCGGACGAAAATTTGCCAAATTTGTACGCCGGCGCGCGCGCGTTTTTATTTCCCGCGGAGGAAGATTTCGGGCTGACGCCGGTCGAGGCGATGGCAGCGGGGACACCGGTGATTTTTTTCTCCCGCGGTGGTGCGACCGAGTCGGTCGGGGAGTGGGGAACGCCTTTTTCCGCGCAGACTCCGGAAAGTTTGCAGCGCGCGATTGACACTTTTTTAAAATCAGAAAAAACACTCGATCGCGAAAAAATTTTCGAGCGGGGAGCGGAATTTGACGAAAAAAATTTCCGGGAAAAATTCGCAGATTTTCTGACTTCTTTGGAGTAGTTGACATTTTTCGTGAAATCTGTATTTTTGTGCAGAATTTTAGAAATTATGAAAAAATCGAAACTTCCGTTTTTAAGTTTAGAAAAAAGTGGGAACGGTGTTTTTACGATTGGACGCGTTTGTCCGCCGGCAGATCCGATGGATGCAATTCAAGCAGGGAATCTTGAAATGCTCAAATTAGCGCCGAATTGGAGACCGCGTGGTTCAAAATTTATAAATCATGCAGCTGGAAAAATTTCGAATGCGGTAGATCAAACAATACGAGAAGCAGAACTTCCATTTTCTGTTCCATCGAGTACCCCGCTTTCTAAAAAAAATGAAATTATTCGATTGGATGCGTATTCACATGATTTAAAAACAGGGGATTGGACAAATACTCATTTTTTAGAGGAAACGGGAGGTGCTCTTGACGAGAATATTAATACATTTGAAGAAGTGTTGGATGTTGGTATTTTGAACGATGGAGAAAAATCGTTGGAAAGAGAGGGAATGAAATTTTTAATTCAACGCGTTTTAGAAACTTTGACACTGCGTGAAAGACAAATTATAAATCTTTATTTTGGGCTTGAGCGGGGGCCGAAAAATTTTTTCTCCGAAACAACTCTTGAGAAATGGAATATTTTAGAAAAATTATTTAAGAATATTGATGATTTAAAAAATGTTTTGAATAATTTTACCGAATTAAAAAGAAACAAAAAACTTTTACCTAGTGTTGCGGATTTAGGAATAGAAGATTCCGAATTACAGGCAATGTACTGGTACTTGCAACTAAAAGATGATGAATTAGGAATTTCAAATGAACTCATTGGCAATATTTTTGGACTTACGCGCGAGCGAATACGACAAATAAAAGAAACAGCAATTCGACGATTGAGATGCGCACCTCGGGCGAGGAGTCTTCAACAGGGAATTTATGATGATTTGGCTCCGACAGATGGTCGGATCGATTTTTTGAAAGCACGAAAAAGAGAATTATCAGTAAAAAAAGGGCTGGCGGAAAAAGAAAAAAGATCGAAAACATCGATTGCGGATAATCATTCGACAAAAAAGAAATCTCCTGCGGAACCCTTTCGAGAACCAACTTTTGTACCAACCGAAGTGATTGAAGAAACAGAAAGGCCTGAGTTAAAAATTGAAAAACAAGAAGAACCAATGAAAATAACTGGTAGTGATGCAATCGGAGATTCTGTTGGAGACATGGGCGGGATGGCTTGTGATTTTTTATTTAATGATGAGGACGTGATTGACACAAAATTTACCAAGTCGCCAGTCGGTTCGTTTTTAAAAAAATTCGCAGATTTCTTCAAAAATTTGTAAACTCCAGCCGATGAAAATATTTCTCGGATCGGATCACGGCGGTTTCGAACTCAAACGCGAACTTGAAAAATTTCTCGCGGAAAAATTTCCCGAATTTGAAATTTTTGATCTTGGCTGCGATTCCGCAGAAAGTTGTGATTATCCGCAGTTTGGGCGGGCGGTGGCGGAGGAAGTTTTGAAAAATGAAAATTCGCGGGGAATCGTGATCTGCGGTTCGGGCGTGGGAATCAGCATCGCGGCAAATCGTGTCGCGGGCGCGCGCGCGGTGCTGGCAAATTCGGTTGAACTTTCAAACCTCGGGCGGCAGCACAACGATGCAAACATTCTTGCGCTCGGCGGACGAACAAAATTTTACGATCCGTGGCAAAAAATTGTCGAAACTTTTCTCACGACAGATGTCGATCCGGCCGAACGACACGCGCGACGGCGTGATCAACTCGATAATTTTTGAAATTTGAAAATCAGCGTTTTGTCACAACTTTGTCGACGAGACCTTTTTTTCCGTATTTCACCGCGTCGTTTGCAAGAATGAAATTGTCGCGATCGCAATCCAGGACGACTTTTTCGTGGTCGGCGCCAGTACATTTCTGAATAATTTTGTACAAAGTTTCTTTTGTTTGGAGAATGTGTTCCGCGTGAATTTTTATGTCAGACGCCTGTCCCTGCGCGCCGCCGAGCGGCTGGTGAATCATCACTTCCGAGTGGGGGAGAATGAATCGTTTTCCCTGCGTTCCGCTCATCAAAATCATCGCGCCCATCGATGCGGCCATTCCGGTGCACATCGTGGCAACTTCGGGTTTGACAAAATTCATCGTGTCGATGATCGCGAGTCCCGCACTGACAGAACCGCCCGGAGAATTGACGTAAATTGTGATATCTTTTTTTGGATCTTCTGCTTCGAGAAAAAGAAGCTGTGCGATCACCAAATTCGCAATCGTGTCGTCGATCGCCGTACCGATAAAAATGATGCGCTCTTTCAATAATCGCGAATAAATATCGAATGCGCGCTCACCTTCGCTAGTTTTTTCGATGACGGTCGGGACGAGATAACTCATTTTTGTTTTTTTTGAAATTTTAGTCTCAGTGAATTCTACCAAAAACAGCGGCAGTGCTCAATCTTTTCAGCTTGTCATTTTTTGAGAAATGACGTTAACTTTTCTTTTTTGAAATTTTCACGACGGTGAAGACTCCAAATCCCACGAGCAACAAAACAGCTGCGCCAGCAATAATTTTTATGTGTTTCGGCGTAATTTCGACAGATTCTTTGGCGTGTGCGTTGTCGCATGCGTCGCCCCAGTTGTCGCCGTCGCGATCAGCCTGGTCTGGATTGTAAATGAGTCGGCAGTTGTCCACGAGATCTCCCACGTGATCAAAATCGAGATCGGATTGATTGAAATTTTTTACATTTGATGCGTTGTCGCATTCATTTCCCACGCGATCGCCGTCACTGTCGCGTTGCGAATGATTGGAACGAAATGGGCAGTTGTCGTCGGAATTTTTGTATCCGTCGTCGTCGAAATCTTCAGCGAAAAGGGGATTCCATTTCTCTGGTCCGACGTCGGCGATGGTGGAAGTTTTTTTGTCACTTGAAATTCTTTGTTTAAAACGGAGCGAATCCACTTCTGGTCCGCCGTACCGCGCAAAAGTTGGTTTTCCCGGAGTTGCCTGGAAATAAACACTTGCCGTGCGTCCTGTCCGAATTCTCACGTCATCCACTTTTACATTGACGCCCCAGAGCGAAATTTTTAAAAATTGCGCCGGTTCGCTCAATAAATCCAAACGCCAATCAAACGGACGTTTTGTCAAAATGGTGGAGAGGTTGTTTTTATCAACGCCCGCGGCGAGTTGAATATCTTTGAGTGTTTTTCCATCGGGAAGAAAAATTTCCACGCGACTGATCGGCACGATTTCCCCGAGATCGATCAGCATCCACGAATCGTCCGCGCCATCGGTTCGCTCGTCAAAAACAAATGGTGTCAATACATTGTCGTCCACCAAGTTTTGCAGATTATCCGCTCGACGAGAAGATGTCTCGATCACGACCGGATTTTTGACGTGATGGACGTCTGTGTAAAAAAGCGTAAAATCAAGTTCTTCGTTGTCGTTGTCGAAAATGGAGAAATTGGAAAAACGTTGATTTATTTTTCCCAAAAGTTCTTGTCCCAAATCGATGCGAATTTCGGCTGCGTTTGCCATTTTCGGGAGAATCACTTTTTTTTCAAATGGATAATCTATCGCCGTTGGGCGAGCGCCGACCGCGCCGACCATTTGCGACAAACTGCCGAGAAAAATGATTCCGAAAATGAGAAAAAATTTACGCTGCATTTTTTTGATTTTTTTTATGTTGTGCGACGGCTTCGTTGCGCTCGATCATTGCTTTGATCGCCATAACTTGTACGATTGCGGAGCGCTCAGTTTCGCCAAGTTTCATCGAAATAAATCGAAGCGTGTCCTCGATGTCCGGGATGAGCCGGTGTTCGAGCGCGTTCACGCGTCGTCGTGTTTTTTCAATTTCCACTGCCAAATTCTCCGCTGATTTTTCGATTTCTGCAAGCTGGATCAAAAGTTCAAAAACTTTGATGAACGCTTTGATCGCGAGATCGAGTTCGGCGCGCGTTTGGAAAAATCCGTACCCGAGTCCACTTTTTTCCGTGTGCAGTTTGAAAACCGGAATGCGCACAGACATCACGTTTTTGGTTTCGACTTCGAGCGAAAGTTTCTGAGCGGGGACTGAGAGCGCGTTTTCCAAAACACTTTTTGGGACGATCGCCTGCGCTTCGAGAAACGCCGTGTTGGCAGTGATAACCGCTTCTTCGACGAGTACGCGAACTTCGCGGCATTTTCGGATGATCTGCATAAATTCCTGCATCAATCCGTCTTGTTTGTCTTTCAAAAGTTTGTGGCCACGTTTTGCGGTCACTGCTTGTTTTTTGAGACCGAGCATGGTCATTCGAGTTGCCGTCACATTTTTGATTGCCATTTTTTAGAAAAGAAAAATTATTCAGAAAAAATTCACGGGAATGTTAATTTTCTGCATAAAAATGTCAAACTTTCAATCGAATTTTTCGGCATCTTTTCAGGGGAGAGTGTGAGGGAGTTGCTCGAAACTTAAAACAATATACATTGTACAAGGTTATTTAAATGTCGGTTTCTCCACTCCTCTCTTTTTTATTTTTTCAAAAATCAAAAAAATGACGTTCGATTTCCGGCGTTTTTTTCTAAAAAAAGTACAAACACACCACTCATTTCAAAATTTCCCAAAATTTCTCCGCACACTCTGCTGCAGACTCCGGTCCGTTTGCCGTGACAATTTTTCCGTCGGTGGTTGCGTTCTCGTCGGTGAAAATTGCGCCAGCGGATTTTGCGAGTTCGGAAATTTTTTCGTCGCCGTTCCAAGCGGTAAATTTTTTATTTTTCAAAATCCCCCAGTGCAAAAAAAGTCGGGGAGCTGCGCAGATTGCCCCACTCGCCTTCCCCGAATTGACAAAATCAAGTGCGAGTTCTTTTGCTTCTTCGTTTTCCAAAAAATCCAAACTCCCTGCTCCGCCGACAAAAAAAATGCCATCGAACATTTCAGCAGACATTTCATCGAGCAAAAAATCGGTCCGAACGCGCGTCCCGAGCACTCCGCGAGATTTCGTCGTGGTTGACGCGGTGATGGCACCTGCGCCACGAGATTCCCAAAACTTTCGCGGGATGTCGTACTCTTCGTCGCGAAATTTGTCCGGTGCCAAAATCATTAGAATTTTTTTCATCGAGAAGATTCTACTTCTCCTCCGCTCTTTTTTCCAAGTTTTTCAATTCGTTTTTTCGCACAAACGGTCAAAAGAAAAAAGACACTCCAAAATAAAATGAAGTGTCTTTGAAGTGTCTTTCAATCGGAGATTTTAATCTTTGAATTTCAAGAAATTTCTAATTTCCAGAAAAGTGAAAATCGGGTTAAATGTTGCATACGCAATCAGCATTACATTTATGTCGAATAAAAATAAGGGGTCAAGACAACTTAAGCGGGTGATTTTTAAAGATTTCTAACATTTTACCATAA
>JABGQW010000004.1 GCA_018648585.1 bacterium
ATGTTAGAAATCTTTAAAAATCACCCGCTTAAGTTGTCTTGACCCTAAATTTTTTCAATCGGAGCGACGGACGCGACAATTTTTTTTACGCCGATTCCGGCGAACGCCACGCTCAAAACATCGCCGTCAACTTGAATCACCGTGCCTTCTCCAAAATTTGCGTGCCGGATTCGATCCGCGATTTTGAGATTTGTTTCGTTTTCTGAAATCCCCCAAATCGCTTCAGAGCGCGATTTCGGTTTTTGGTTCACCGCGGCAATTTGAGAAAAATCAGCAACTTCATCAGAAAACGGTTCGAGCGCTTCGCGCGATTTCGGTTCAAAACTTTTTCCTGGTTTTTGCGACCGTTCGCGATCGCAGGATTCCGCGCAGAGTTCTTCCAAAAATTTCGACGACGGATTTTGCTGCGTTTGCCCAAACATCATCCGCTGCCGCGCGTGTAAAATCGTGCACGTTTTTTCCGAGCGCGTGATCGCGACGTACCCGAGCCGACGTTCCTCTTCGAGATCGTCGAACGAAAACTGCGACGAATGTCCGGGAAAAATTCCGTCTTCCCAGCCCGGCAAAAACACGTGCGGAAATTCCAAACCTTTCGACGCGTGAATCGTCATCAAAGTCACCGAATCCGAATTTTCCATTTGATCCAAATCGGAAATCAGCGCAACGCCTTCCAAAAATGCGGCCAGCGGATTTTCTGCCGCGTCGTATCGGCCGGCGACCGAAAAAAGTTCGCGCACATTTTCCTGGCGCGATTCGCCCTCCGCGCTGCCGTCGTCGAGTGATTTCAAAAATTTTGTTTTTTCGATCAGTCGATCGAGCAAAATCGAAATCGGTTCGCTCGCAGCAATTTTTCGCAGATTTAAAATCAAGTCGTGGAAATTTTTCAAAACTTCTTTTTTCGCGTCGGGGAGCGGAAGTTCGTCCGAATTTTCCAAAACTTCAAACATCGAAACCGAGTAATTTTTCGCAAAATTTTTCACCGTGTCGATCGTGGCTTTTCCCAATTTTCGCGTCGGCACATTCACCACTCGCAAAAAAGACAGATCGTCTCGCGGATTAAAAATTAATCGCAAATATCCAACGACATCTTTGATTTCTTTTCGATCAAAAAACCGCGTCCCGCCCACGATTTGGTACGGAATTTGGCGGCGCATCAACGCTTCTTCGATCGCGCGGGATTGCGCGTTCATTCGGTACAAAATCGCGCAGTCGCCGAATTTTTCTCCGTCGTCAAATTTCTCCCGGATTTTTTCCGCGATAAAATTTCCTTCCTCGCGTTCGTTCCAGACTTCGGCAATTTTCAATTTTTCTCCGGACTCATTTTCCGTCCACAATTTTTTTGCCCGTCCGGTTTCGTTGAAACTGATCAGCGCGTTCGCATTTTTCAAAATATTTCCGGTGCTGCGATAATTTTGCTCCAGCTTGATCACGGCGGCTTTTGGGAAATCTTTTTCGAAATTCAAAATGTTTGTAAAATCCGCACCGCGAAATTTATAAATCGATTGGTGGTCGTCGCCGATCACGCACAAATTTTTGTGTTCGTCCGACAGCAGCCGCACGATTCGGTACTGCGCGAAATTCGTGTCCTGGTACTCGTCGACGAGCAGATGATTCCAGCGGTTTCGGTATTTTTTCAAAACGTCCGGAGCGGACTCAAAAAGTTCCACGGTTTTTTGCAGCAGATCGTCAAAATCCAACGCGTTGTGCGCGACGAGCCGTTTTTGATATTCTGGAAAAACGCGCGCGACGGCTTCCGGAGTTTTCCCGCGTGGAACGTTTTCGCGAAACGAGATCGGCGTTTCGAGCTGATTTTTCAAACTCGAAATCATTCCCGCGACCGCTCGGTGTTTCACTTCTTTTTCGTCGAACCCGAAATCTTTCAAAATAATTTTCACCAGATTTTTTGCGTCGTCCGAATCAAAAATCACAAAATTTTTTGTGAGCCCGTTTTCCAATTTCTCCACATCGTCGCGCAGGATTCGCACGCACGTCGCGTGAAAAGTTCCGACGTGCGGCTGATTTCCCGGGCCGAGAAGTTTTTCGATCCGACCGCCCATTTCTTTGGCTGCTTTATTTGTAAAAGTCACCGCGAGAATTTCCCGTGGCGTGGCGCCGTTCGCGATCAAATGCGCGATCCGGTGCGTGAGCGTTTTCGTTTTTCCGCTGCCCGCACCGGCAAGAATCAGCACCGGGCCGGCGAGAACTTTGACGGCTGCGACTTGGTTTGGGTTGAGTCCGGCGAAAATTTTTTCTTCCATTTTTTTCGACGCGAAGTGTAAATGAAAAAAGAAGAATTAAAAATTACAAATTTTTGAAAATTTAAAAAACTCAGTTTCCAAAAAAATCTGCGGATTTAAAAAAGAAAAAGCGTTGTCAATTTGGCAGCGGTTTTTTGCGTAAAAAAAAGTCTCGAAAAAAAGTTGACAAAGAGTTCTTTAAAACTAAAATCCGACGGCTTTTTTGCAATATTTGTTTCCCCTGAATGGCCAAAGAAGATGATAAAATCGAGCTCGAAGGCGTCGTGGACGTGACTTACCCAGGAGGGAAGTTTCTCGTCAAACTGACGACCGAAGGATTCGAAGATCATCCAGTCAGGGCGCGGCTTTCCGGAAAAATGCGAATGCATTACATCCGAATCGTCCAGGGCGATCGCGTAAAATTGCAAGTCTCTCCGTACAATTTGGACGAGGGATTGATTACCTACCGACAACGATAAATTTCTCAAAATGAAAGTTGGAGCTTCGGTCAAACAAATTTGTAAACACTGCCGCGTTGTGCGCCGAAAAGGTGTTGTGCGCGTCATCTGTGGAAATCCTGCGACCCGCGGGAAACATAAACAACGACAGGGTTAATTTTCAAAAATTTTAAAAACATGCGAATTGCTGGAGTATCGATTCCCCCTGAAAAAAGATTAGTTATCTCGCTCACGTATATTTATGGTGTCGGTCCGACTCGGGCTTGCCAGATTTGTGAAAAATCAAAATTGAGCGAAGAATTGCGCGTCAAAGATTTGACCAGTGAGCAGGAAGAAAAACTACGAGAAATTCTCGTGAGTTTTGGATACGTGCTCGAAGCGGATTTGCGTCGGGAAATTTCTCAAAACGTGAAACGTCTGCAGGACATCGGTTCGTATCGAGGATTTCGACACAGAAAACGACTCCCTGTCCGTGGACAGAGTACAAAAACAAATGCACGCACCCGAAAAGGAAAGAAAGGGGTTGCGGTTGCGGGAAAGAAAAAAGTAGCAAAATAATTCTCTGAATTTTGATGGTAAAAGCGACAAAAAAACGAATTCGAAAAACCTTTGAAACCGGACGAGTGTACGTCACGGCAGCGTGGAACAACACGATCGTGACACTGACCGATCCGGAAGGAAATGTTTTGGGCTGGAGTAGTCCAGGCAGAAAAGGATTCAAAGGCGCGCGACAGTCGACACCGTACGCGGGACAAGTTTCCGCAGAGGCAGTCGCAGAACAAGCTCAATTATTTGGAATAAAATCAGTGGAAGTTTTTGTTCGCGGAATGGGACCCGCCAGAGATCAGTCGATTCGCGGCTTATCAAATGGTGGATTACAAGTGAAATCAATTGCGAGTGTTTCCCGTGTTCCACACGGAGGATGCCGCCCAAGAAAAGTTCGAAAAGTTTAAATTATTTTTTTGATGCGATACACTGGACCAAAAGTTCGACAATGCCGACGAGAGGGAATCAATTTGTTTGGCTCTCCGAAGTACCAAAAAATCATGGCTCGTCGCCCGGGGATTCCGGGAATGCACGGCGGAAAACGTCTTGGAAAATTGACGGAGTACGCCAAGCAGTTGCGTGAAAAACAAAAAGCGAAACGAATGTTTTGTCTTTCAGAAAAACAGTTTCGTCGTACGTTTGACCATGCGACTTCGATGCAGGGCGTGACCGGTGAAAACATGTTGCAGCTTTTGGAGCGTCGTTTTGACAACATTCTTTTCCGTGCTGGATTTGCGATGACTCGAATGCAGGCGCGACAGTTTGCGAGTCACGGACTTTTTTTCCTCAACGGACGTCGTGTCGATATTCCTTCGATTCTGATTCGCGAAGGTGACAAAATCGAAGTTCGACCACGATCAAAAAGTTCGGCCGTTTTTGAAAAAAATCTTGAAGAAACGGGCGCGATCGATGTTCCGAGTTGGCTCAAAGTTGATCGAAAAAAAATAATGATTGAGATTTCTGAATTGCCGTCGAATCTGCATTTTGAAAAATCAATTGATCCGCAAATGATTGTTGAGTTTTACTCACGATAATTCTCCTTTTTCTTCTTTCTTAACCCTTTATCGATGCACATCCTTCATGACGAGATCGGCGCTCCCCAGCTCAAAATTGAGAAGGAGTCGAGTACCGCAGCGACATTGATGGCGAATCCATTGCCGTCGGGATATGGAGTGACGATTGGAAACGGTTTACGAAGAGTTCTTTTGTCGAGTCTCCCTGGAACAGCAGTGACGGCGATGAAAATTGAGGGAATCCCACACGAATACACAACAATTGATGGAATCAAGGAAACAGTTTTTGATATTACACTTAATTTGCGCGCACTGCGTTTGAAAAAACACACAAAAGGTGTGGAGCGCGTAGAAATTCCTTTTCTCAAAAAAGGAAAAGTGACCGCGAAAGATTTAAAAGTTTCCTCGGACATCGAGATTCTCGATCCGTCGCAGGAAATTATGACGTGCGATGGAGCAAATCCAAAAATGAAAATGGAGTTGCGCATCGAAAAAGGCGTCGGATACCAGTTGGTTTCCAATCTCGATTCAGCAAAAGAAGAAGATCCAAATATGATTTTGGTCGACGCAAATTTCTCACCGGTAACGCTCGTCAAATATGAAGTGACGCCGTCTCGTGTGGGAGAACAAATTAATCTTGATCGTTTGACGTTGCAGGTTGAGACCGACGGATCGTTGGACGCAGAAAGTGCGATAAAACTTTCGGCAGGAATTCTGCAGAATTATTTTGAACTTTTTAACAAAGAAGACGCGTACACCGACGAAGATTTTACAACATCTTTTGATCTGCTCAAAAAACAACGAGAATCCAAAGAAAAAGCTGCAGAACAAGCACAAGAAACATCGTTCACTCCGATCGATATTTTGGGACTTTCGCAGCGAACGCTCAACGCGCTCGTCAACGGAGGAATCACTTCTGTCGAGCAGTTGCAAGCGACACCGATGAGCCAATTGACGCAGTTGCGTGGATTTGGACAAAAAGCAAAAACGGAACTCGATCAAGTTTTGGCGGATCGTGGATACGCGATTGCACCAGAAATGCCAAAAAATTCTAACGAAGATGAAGAATGAGACACCGAAGTTCGAAAACAATTTTAAACCGTCCGGCTGATCAGCGAAAAGCGTTGATCCGAAGCCAGCTGACATCTCTTTTTCTCGAAGGTGCGATCTGCACGACGGAGACGAAAGCCAAACTTTTGACCAGTGAGGCAGGAAAACTTATTTCGCTTGTGCAGCGGAAGCTTTCCAAAAAAGAAGAATTCAACGCCGTTCGTGAGCTGAAAAAAGTTTTGTTCACCGAAGAATCGCAAAAACGAGCGCTTGATTTTATTAAAAAATTAAAAGGAACTTCCGGGCACACACGTGCCACGCGAGTGGGGCTCCGATCAGGAGATTCCGCAGTAAAAATGCAGGTAGAATTAATCGCCGACGAAAAATGAAAACAACGCTTCGTCAGAACGTCACAAATACGGATCGAAATTGGTACATGGTGGATGCCGCAGGAAAAACACTGGGACAGCTTTCCGTCGTGATTGCCAACACACTCCGTGGAAAACATCGTGTTGATTTTACACCACACGTGGACGGTGGAGATTACGTGGTCGTGTTGAACGCGGACAAAATTTCCGTCACTGGAAACAAAGAATCAGACAAATTATATCATCGACATTCTGGATACATTGGAAATCTCAAAACACAGACGTTGGCGGATGTTCGAGAAAAAGATCCACTGCGAATTATGCAGCACTCCGTGAGCGGAATGTTACCCAAAACAAAACTTCGCGCCGCACAGATGAAACGACTTATTCTCGTCATCGGGGATCAAAACCCACACGCAGCGCAAAACCCAGAACCTCTCAAATTTTAAAAATGGTGAAAACAGAAAATCGTGCTTATTTTTATGCTCTTGGGCGTCGCAAAACCGCTCGAGCGTCCGTCAAACTTTTTCCGGAGGGATCGGGCGAAGTGGAAGTAAATGGAAAAACGTTGCGAGAATGGGCGGACACGGATGAGTTGATGCTCAACGTGTTGCAGCCACTTCATTTGCTTGGTGTCAAAAAAGATTTTGATTTTGTGATTCGTACGTCGGGAGGAGGAAAAGAAGCGCAAGCGGACGCAGCACGATTGGGTGTGTCTCGCGCATTGCTCAAGAAAAATCTGGAATTTCGAACACAGCTCAAAGAAGCAGATTTTTTGACGGTGGATTCACGCAAAAAAGAACGTAAAAAACCAGGACTCAAACGCGCACGTCGCGCTCCACAGTTCTCGAAACGTTAATTTTTAACGATTGTTTTTTGGCGGTTCTTCGAGTGTTTCGTTTAATTTTAGTTCGGAAATATTTTGCGCATCCAAAATTTCCGCCGTATTTTTTTGATCTGTTTGCGGTAAAATAGTTTTTTCGAGTGAGTTTGAGATTCGAATTTGGAGTAAATTTTTTGGTCCGAAAAATAGATATTTCCATTTTTCAATCGGAGCAATCATCGGATCGTGGAGCAACTCGTGAAATTTTTTGCTTGAAAGTTCCCCTGGCAACAACGTGAGCGGCGCGATTTCTTCCAAAAAAACGAGCACGTTTTCCCCGGGAAGTTTTTTCCCCATCTGCATTTTTGCATCTTTGTCGACGCGCTGCGGAGTTTCGAGATATTCCAGTTGCTGTTTTTTTTCCTCGATTTCTGCCAGCGTCTTTTCATTTTCGTACTGAATCGCTTCGATTTCGCGATTAATTTTTTGATTTTCGTGCAAAAAACTCGCGAGCGAGTACATCAACAAAAGAATCATCACAAAAAGTCCCAGCAGCAGAAAAATATTTTTCGAGTTGTACACCGAATCGTGTCTCATCATGCTGATTTTAGTTCAAAATTTAAAAAATAAAAAGGAGGGAACGCCGATCTGCGTTCCGTGCAAAATTTTCAAAAATGAAAAGTGGGAAATTTTCTCGTCTCGCGGTACAATCGCGTCGATGAAATTGATCGTGGGACTCGGGAACGTCGGCGAAAAATATGCGGAAACACGGCACAATTTTGGATTTTTGGCGATCGATCGGTTGGCAAAAAAATTCGAATTTTCGCCGTGGAAATTGGAAAAAAAGTTTTTCGGATTTGTCGCGAGCGGTCAGATTTTCACCGAAAAAGTGCTCTTTTTGAAACCCACGACGTTGATGAATTTATCTGGAAAATCTGTCGCGGCGGCGATGAATTTTTACAAACTTTCGCCCGCGGATCTCGTGATTTTTTCCGACGATTTGGATTCGAAATTCGGCGACGTGCGCTGGAAATCTCGCGGCGGCAGCGGCGGACACAACGGATTCCGTTCGATTTTTTCTGCGATCGGAACGGAGGATTTTCCGCGACTCAAGTTTGGGATTTCCAATCTGCTCCGAGAAAAAATTCCGGGCGAAAATTTCGTGCTGCAAAAATTTTCTGCGGACGAGTTTTCCCAAATTCCAGAAATTCTGGACGCGGGATTTGTAAAATTTCTTGAAAATTTCAAATGTTGACGAGTTTTCTCGATGCGCGAAAAACGTGGGTGTTGGTCGACGGAGCGCCACCAGATGCGGTGGGGCGCGTGGTCGATGCGGTTGTCAATCCCGACGACGGAAAAATTGAAGCATTTTGGGTTCGTGCGATTTCCGGGCTGCGGTTGCTGCTGCCGGACGACATTTTGCGCTGGCGACGCGAGATTTTTATCGACGGCGAAAACGATTTGAGTGCGCCGGAACATTCGCCGCGGCTCGGCGCAATTTTGGATCGCGAGGTTCCGATTTTGGGCGCGAAAGTTTTTCTTGAACTGGAAAATAAAAAACAAAAATTGGGAAAAGTGTGGAATTTTTCGTTCGACACATTGTCTCCAAAAATCTTGTCGATCGAGGTGTACCACGGATTTTGGATGTTTGCGTCACGGATGTTGATTTCGCGCACGCGGATTTTGCGAATCACGTCAGATGGAATTTTCGTCGGTCCCAACATTTTGCGCGTTCCGGAAAAGAAAAAACCCATCTTGGAAAAAAATACCGAAATTTTACCAGAACCTGAGCGGAGTGAGAGTTCGCAGCGTTAAAATTTTTTTCTGATGCTGAAGTGACTCCTGCGGAGGGACAAAAATCGAGAATATTGAAATTTTTTAATTTTTCATTTTTCATTTTTAATTTTCCAAAGTACACTGCGGGCGTCTTTTCTTTCAAAAATGGAACAAAAAAAATCGCTCAATTTTTTCCTCCGGCAAAAAAATGTCGCGCCGGAAATTCGGTCGTTGTTGTCCAACATTGCGCGCAGCGTGAAATACATTAACTTTTCTCTGCGGGCGGGGCATACTGGCACGTGTGGCACCGAGAATTTCTCTGGTGAATCGCAGCTCAAACTTGATGTTTTGGCGGATAAAATCATCGCCACCGAGCTCGAACGGTCGGATTTGGTTTCGATCATCGCGAGCGAGGAACGCGAATCGGTCGAAAAATTTTCGTCGTCGCGCGCGAAATTTGTCGTGGCGTACGATCCACTCGACGGCAGCTCGCTCGTGGATTCGGATTTGGCGATCGGCTCGATTTTCGGAATCTGGGCGGGAGACGAATTGATCGGGCGCACCGGAAACGAAATGGAAGCGGCGGCGTACGCGGTGTACGGGCCGCGCGTGGTTTTGGTCATCGCGATTCGCGACCGTGGCGTGCACGAATTTGAGCTCAACGACGTGGGTGAATTTATTCTGACGCAGTCAGATTTTCAACTCGAAAAAACTTCCAAATATTTCGCGCCGGGAAATCTCCGGGCGACCGCGATCAACAAAAAATACAAAACGCTCGTCGACAATTGGATCGCCGAAAAACGAACGTTGCGGTACTCCGGCGGAATGGTGCCGGACTTGCACCATATTTTGAAAAAAAATCAGGGAATTTTTACGTACCCGGGATGCGAAAAACATCCGAACGGAAAACTTCGACTCGCGTTTGAGTGCGCGCCGTTTGGGTTCATTTTTGCCGAAGCGGGTGGGCTCGCGCTCGACCAAACTGGTAAAAAAATTCTCGATCTCAAAATCGAAAAGCCGCACCAACGCACGACGATTTTTATCGGCTCGACCGACGAGGTCAAATCTGCGGTGAATTTTCTCAAAAAATGAAACTCTCCGATGCGATCGATCGATATTTTCGAAATCTCAAAAATGTCCGAAACGCGTCTGCGTACACGATTCGAAATTACGCGAGAAGTTTGAATTTGTTCGCGGAGACGGTCGGGGAAAATCTCGAACTTGAAAAAATTTCGCTCGAAAAAATTGACGATTTCCGGGACAGAATTTTCGAACTTCAGTCGCGGCACGGCGGAAATATTTCCCGTTCCACCCAAAATTTGTACCTCGTGCCGGTGCGCGCGTTTCTCAAATTTTGCCATCAGCGCGATCTCGCTGATCCGCTGATTTCTCCAGAAAAAATCGAGCTCGTGCGCCCCGATCCGCGCGATGTTTCGGGTTTAAATTTGGACGAACTCGACCGACTGCGAAATTTTTTCGGCTCAAAAAATGAACAGATTTCCACCCGCGATCGGGCGATCGTCGAAATGCTTTTTTGCACCGGACTGCGAATTTCCGAACTCTGCGCGCTGAATCGCGAAAATGTAAATTTGAAAATGCGGGAATTTTCTGTGATCGGAAAAGGGAAAAAAATTCGCACCGTTTTTTTGACGGAGCGGGCGATCGAACTTTTGGAAAATTATCTCGATCTGCGCACGGACAACTTTCCGCCACTTTTTCTCAACGCGCGCCAGCGAAAAAACGAATTTGAAACCAACGGCGAATCGCGCAGACTTTCGTGCACCGCGATCGAAGTGATGATCCGCGATCGCGGGCGTTTTTGCGGAATCACAAAACCGGTGACGCCGCACGTGCTGCGGCACACTTTTGCGACGACGCTGCTGCGGGGCGGTGCGGATTTGCGATCCGTGCAGGAAATGCTCGGACACAGCAGCATTTCGACGACGCAGATTTACACGCACGTGGTCAACGCCGATCTCAAAAAAACGCACGCAAAATTTTTGGAGGGAAAATGAGTTGACAAAATTGTCTTTTTCTGTAAGTAATTGTGTCGATGAAAAAAATAGAAATTCCCGTGTTTCGAGAAAAAATGGTTTTGGCGGTTGAAATTTCAAAAGAAATTGAAAAACGTGAAGATCTCGATCAGGAAGTTTTGAATGTTTTGGTGGGGTTTCGAGAAGTTTTAGAAGGTTTGATTTCTGAATTAAAAAATTCAAAAACGGTGGAAAAAGATCTTTCTGATTTGGGGATGAGTTTTGATGAGGAGTTAAAAAAAGTTGAAAAAGAAGCATCGAACTCAATCACTCGAATTTTGAACATTGCCGAACAAGATCAAAATTTTGAAATTCCAGAAGAACTCGCAGAATTTTAAAATAATTCTTCGCACAATTCTGTGATTGCGGTGTTGATTCCGGTGGTCAGCTTTTTTTGTGCGACGCGATCTCGGCGATGCGTGAGCGGATTCCAGATGAAATTTAAATTGTATTCCAAAATCACGGCTTGTATTTTTACGCCGGGAAAAAGTGGACGAATTTCATCTCGCACAAATCTCAAAATCGAGTCGCCACGATAAATTTTATTGATTTCGATCGTGAGTGACGGCAGATTTTTTTCCAGTTTTGCCTGAAAAACTTTCATCGTTTTTTTGCTCGCGGTGGTCGGAATGTCGATTTCTTCGCCGGTTTTGTGTTCTCCAAAATTCCCGATGATGATCGGTGGTGCGTACTCGCCACCTTTGATCGGGTGGTCGATGGCGGTGTTGTGGTGATCAACGAAAAGTATTTTTTTTGCACCGGTTTTGACCAGCGCTCGAAAATGTTTTTTCAATTTTTTGCGGTACGAAGTCCAAAATTCGTCGAGCAAATCTTGTTTTTCTCGATCGGTGAGTTCGCATTTTGCGCGCCAAATTTTCCGTCCGTAAAAATCGTGCGTTGGAAATAAATTTTTCGCGGATTTATCACGATTAAAATCACCGAGTGTACGATGATTTTTTCCAATCTCGATTGCGAATGCGTGTGGATGCTCGCAGGTTTCATCCGAAAATGGGTCGCTCATTTGCCAGATTTCGTACTCGCCCAAATCGATTCGTTTTCGAAAAACTTCAGGAATCTTTGTCTGCGCGTGTGGCGCAGAAATAATCAGCGGCAGCGCCTCGGACTGCATTTTTGCCAGCAATCGATCGTGCGTGTCTTGGAGAAGTTTTCTGACGTGTGCTCTCATTTTTTATTTTGAATTTATCGGAAACGCGGCTTCCATTTTTTCCAAAAAGTTCCACTCGTCCGCGATGGATTTTTTGATCGCGTCGAGAATTTCTGCGTTTTCCGGTTTGAGCAGATGTTTCGTTCGCCCCTGCATTGACAAAAATTCTTCGAGTGCGGGATTTTCTGTCGCGTAATTTTTTGAAAACTTTGGTCGAAAATTTATTTTCCACCGTCCGTGATCCACTTCAAAAAGTGGCCACAGTCCAGCGTCGGTCGCGAGTTTCGAAATGACGATTCCTTTTTGCGGATCGGATTTCCAGTTTGTCGGACAAACCGAAAAAGCGTTCAAAAACGCGGGACCTTCGATTTCAAACGCGCGGTGAGATTTTCTCATCAAATCCGCGTAATTTGCTGGATTGCACTGGGCTGCGTACGGCAAATCGTGCGCAGCGATTATTTTGGTCAACGGTTTTCGTTGCTGCGGTTTTCCGCTCAAAATTTTCCCAGCGGGGCTCGTGTGCGTGTGAAACCCGAGCGGCGTGGAACCGGAGCGTTGGTAGCCGGTGTTCATGTATCCGGCGTTGTCGAAACAAATGTACACAAAATCGTGTCCGCGCTCGATCGCGCCGGAGAGCCATTGAAATCCGATGTCGTACGTGGCGCCGTCGCCACCGACCGCGAGAAATTTTATTTTTTTCTGATCGTCGGAGAGTTTGCCGCGTTTTTTCAAAACGTTCCACGCAGATTCCACACCGGAAATCACGCTGGCAGAATTTTCAAAAAGTGAGTGAATCCACGGACTGCGAAAACTTGTGTACGGATACGCGCCGAAACAAATTTCGCTGCAACCGGTTGCGTTCGCCGTGACGATCGGTGCGTCGATCGCGGTGAGTGCTTGTTTCAAAATAATCGAAATTCCGCAGCCCGGGCACAGTCGGTGTCCGCTCGCGAGTCGTTGCGGATTTTGGCTGACGATTTTCAAGTTCGGAATGAACTGCGACGCCGGCAATTTTTTCTCCATTTGTGCGGCGATCGTACCGATTTTTCGAAAAATTTAAAGTCTTGATTTGACAGTTTTCCCGAAATTTCTAAAATCCTCCCCGCGCCACCTTAGCTCAGCTGGCTAGAGCAGCTGTCTTGTAAACAGCAGGTCTCCGGTTCGAATCCGGAAGGTGGCTCCAGTGTATTTAATCCGCTCATAGAGCGGCTTTTTGCATAAGAAGAGAATCA